>JADMJD010000046.1 GCA_018780805.1 Rubrivivax sp.
CACGTACTTGATGGGCTTGTCGGTCACCTCGCGGATGCGGCGGATCACGTCCTGCGCCATCACCGGCGTGGCTTGGGTGTCGATGACCATCACGCAGTCGTCGCCGATCACGATGCCGGTGTTGGGGTCGCCCTCGGCGGTGTAGGCGTAGGCGTGTTCGGACAGCTTGGTGAAGCTGACGGTCTTTTCTTCCAGGTCCGCCTGGCTGGCGAAGGCTTTGCTCATGGCGACGTTCCTTGTTTAACGTGTTTGTCTATGCTGAACCTGACTTGATCTTAGTCCGAGAGTTCGATAATGTCTAACCCATTCAACAAGTAGAAACCCGGACACCATGAAAGAGCAGCGCGGCATCCAGAGCGTCGAGGTTGGTGGCCGGCTGCTGCTGGCGCTGGTGCACGAAGGCCGGCCGATGGCGCTGAAAGATTTGGCGCAGGCGGCCGACATGGCGCCACCCAAGGCCCACCCCTACCTGGTGAGTTTTGGCAAACTGGGCCTGATCGTGCAGGACGAAGCCAGTGGTCACTACGGCCTGGGGCCTCTGGCCATGCAGCTGGGCTTGATCAGCCTGCAGCAGAGCGACCCGGTGCGCCTGGCCACCGCGCAGTTGGCCGGGCTGGCGCAGGCGGTGGGGCAGACGGTGGCGATTGCCGTCTGGGGCAGCCGCGGGGCGACCATCGTGCGCACCGAAGAAGGCCCGCTGCCGGTGCACGTGAGCATGCGCCACGGCACGGTGATGAGCCTGCGTGGCACGGCCTCGGGCAAGCTGTTTGCGGCCTGGCTGCCGCATGCCCGCATCCGCGCCAGCGACCCCGACACGGTGTTCGACGCCGCTTTCGAGCGCGAGCTGGAGGCCGTGCGCATGGCCGGCATCGCGCAGGCGGTGGATGGTGTGCTGCCTGGCATCAGCGCGCTGGCGGCGCCGGTGTTCGATGCCTCAGGCCAGATCGCGCTGAGCCTGACGGCCATCGGGGCCGGTGTGGCCTTTGACGTGCGGCCGGACGGTGCGCCGGCGCAGGCGCTCAAGGCCTGCGCGGCCGAGCTGTCGCGCCAGCTGGGGGCGCGCACCGCCGCCGTTTGACGCACATCAAGCGCCCGCCCGGGGCTGCAGGCTACGCTCGTCACATACGGTGGGCCGTATCAAGGCGGGCATGGTGCAAGTTCGGAAAATCCTCTGGCCGCTGGCGCTGGCCGCGGTGGTGTTGGCAGCCGGTGCCTGGTGGCGCCTGGGCCAAGTGCTGGACGTGCCGACCGCGGCCCTGGCCGAAGCCGAGCTGCCGCGCTGGGTGCGTGGGCCGGGCAGTGTGCAGGCCCGGGTGCCGCTGACCCTGTCCACCCGCATCACCGCCGCCGTCACCGAGGTGCTGGCCGACGTCGGCGACGAGGTGCCCGCCGGCCAGCCGCTGGTGCTGCTGGACGCGCGTGAGCCCGCCGCACGGCGTGCGGCCATCGACCACCAGCGCGAGGCGCTGCAGGCCACGATCACCGCGGCCGACGCCGGCTGGCAGAAAACACGCGCCGAACAGGCCCTGGCCGGCAGCCGCCTGCAGCGCGACGCCGACCTGCAGCGCCAGGGTTTCCTGTCGCCGGCGGGCCTGGAGACGGCCCAGACCACCCGCCAGGCGGCCGATGCGGCCGAGCGTGCCGCAGCGGCCACGTTGGCGGCCCGGCGCGCCGAGCTGGGCAGCCTGGGCCGGGAGCAGCAGGTGGCCGATGCCACGCTGTCGCACACCCGCGTGGCAGCCCCCTTTGCCGCCGTGGTGGTGCGCCGCCTGGTGGAGCCTGGCACGGTGGTGGTGCCGGGCACGCCGCTGCTGCAGCTGGTCGACGTGGCCAGCCTCTGGGTGCGTGTGCAGGTGGACGAAGCGGTGCTGGCGCAGGTGCAGCCGGGCCAGCCGGCGCGCATCCAGCTGCGCAGCGGCCAGGCCCTGGCCGGCCAGGTGGTGCGCATCGCGCGCCAGGCCGACGCCGCCACCCGCGAGGTTGACGTGTTCGTGGCCTTCACGCAGCCGCCGGGCCGGCTGGCGATCGACCAGGAGGCCCGCGTCGACATCGAGACCGGCCGCCTGCGCGGGCTGGTGGTGCCGGCCACGGCCTTGTTGCGCAACCGCGAGGGCCGGCCCGGCCTGCTGCTGCTGCGCGACGGCCGCGCCCGTTTTGTACCGGCGCTGGTGCGTGCCGAACACGAAGGCCAACTGCTGATAGAGGCGGCGCCGGGCGCCACGCTGCAGGTGGGTGACACCGCCATCACCGCCCCGGCCGGCGTGCGGGACGGCATGCGCGTGCGCAGCAGCTGATCCGCATGGACCTCGCGCTCAAGGACATCCGGCGCCACACCGGCAAGTTCGTCGCCACCATCGCGGGCGTGGCCATGCTGCTGGCCATCGTGCTGGTGATGAACGGCATCTACCGCGGCAACATTGCCGACGGTGTTTGGCTGATCGAAAACACCGACACCGATCTCTGGGTCGTGGAGCGCCACCGCGGCGGGCCCTTCAACGAATCGTCCCGCCTGCCGCTGAGCAGCTGGCGCAGCGTGGCCGCCACCCCCGGTGTGCGGCAAGCCAGCCCGCTGGTGATCTACACGGCGCAGCGGCTGCTGGCCGGGCGCGAGCAGCAGTTCACCGTGATCGGCTACGACGTGTTCGGCGGCCTGGGCGGCCCGCGCAGCCTGGTGGCCGGGCGGGCCATTGGGGCCGCCCACCACGAGCTGGTGGCCGACCGCAAGCTGGGCCTGCAACTGGGGGATCAGGTGCTGTTGTCGGGGGATGCCTACACCGTGGTCGGCCTGACGGCCGGGGCGGTGGACGGCTCGGGCAACCCGCTGATCTTCATGGCCCTGACGGACGCACAGGCGGTGCAGTTCGAGCAGGATGCGCGGGCGATCTCGGCCGCCCGCGTGGCCACGCTGCAGCGGCTGGAGGCCGCCGGCCAGACCGGCGCCCAGGCCGAGCGCCTGCTGCCGCTGCTGGACGGCGCGCCCGACCCGATCAACGCCGTGCTGGTGCGCCTGCAGCCGGGGGCCGACGGCGCCGCGGTGTCGGCCCTGCTGCGCGAGGGGCACTACCTCAACGTCTACACCACCGAACAGGAGCGCCAGCTGATGCTGGAAGGCCGGCTGGCGCGCATCTCCGGCGTGCTGGGGCTGTTCCGCGCGCTGCTGGTGGCGGTGTCCATCGTCATCATCGCGCTCATCGTCTACGTGCTGACGATCGAGAAGATCCGGTCCATCGCCACGCTCAAGCTCATCGGGGCGCCCAACCGCGTGATCGTGCGGCTGATCATGGAGCAGTCGCTGGCGCTCACGCTGGCCAGCTTCGGTCTGGCCTGGGTGCTGCGCGAGCTCATCGCGCCGGGTTTCCCGCGCACGCTGGCCTTTGCCGCCAGCGAGACGGCGATCACCTTTGCCGTGATGCTGGCCGGTGGCGTGCTGGCCAGCCTGCTGGCGATCTGGCATGCCTTGCGCACACCGCCGCAACTGGCCCTGGGAGGCTGAGCTGGACACCGTCGTCGATCTGCAGGGCGTGAGCCAGACCTTCGGCCAGGGCGAGCAGGCCGTGCTGGCCTTGAAACCCACCGACCTGCAGGTGCAGGCCGGCGAGTTGCTGGCCCTGATCGGGCCCAGCGGCTCGGGCAAGAGCACGCTGCTGCTGGCGATGAGCCTGATCCAGGCGCCCACCACCGGGCGTATCCGCGTGGGCGGCCGCCTGCTGTGGGACGACGGGCCCACCGGCGTGGATGCACGCCAGTTCCGGCTGCAATCGGTGGGTTTCATCTTCCAGCAGCACAACCTGATACCCTTCCTGAGCGTGCAGGAAAACGTGGCCCTGGTGCTGGACCTCAACGGCGTGCCGGCCCGAGAGGCGCGCCGCCGCACGCAGGAGCTGCTGGACTACCTCGAGATCTCGCACCGGGCGCAGGCGCTGCCGGCACGGTTGTCGGGCGGTGAGCAGCAACGGGTGGCGATTGCACGCGCGCTGGCCAACCGGCCGCCGCTGATCCTGGCCGACGAGCCCACGGCTGCGCTGGACACGGCACGTGGCGCCAAGGTCATGGGAATGCTGCGGCGGATTGCTCGCGAGCAGGGCGCGGCGGTGATCACCGTCACGCACGACCACCGCATGATCGACGGCTTCGACACCGTCTGCCACATGGAGGACGGTGTGCTGGTGCGCACCGAGCACGCCGCCGCGGCGATGCCGATCTGATCAGCGCTTTGGGCCTGGCGCGCCCTGGCCGCCGCCTGTGGGTGGCACCTGCGCCCGCAGGCGCTGCAGGTGCGCGCGCATCTCGGCCACCGCGTGCGCGGGCGGCGCACTCCCGCCCACCACCACACCGGCGTCCAGCGCCTGCTCGACTTCATCGCACATCGCGGGCAGGCGTGGGTTGCCGACCAGGGCCGCGCACAACAGCGGCGCCCGCTCCAGGTGGTGGCGGAACACCGGTGACGCGCTCAGCGGCACGGTGTTGTAGAGCGCATCGAAGCCGTCCAGGGTCTCGACCTGCGCCAGCAGCGGCAGCAGGCGCGCTTCGGCCGCGTCGCGCAGCTGGGTGATGCACGTGTCGATCTGTGCAGTGGCCGTGATCGGCAGCATGTTGCCGATGCGCAGCGTGGTCGCGCTCTGCAGCGGCACGGGCGGGTTTGGCAACCAGTGCGAAGCCGGAAAGTACGAGCTGCTGGGCAGCACCCGCGAGACGCCGTCGAAGTCGATCACCGCGTCGTCGACCATGGCCTGCGCCAGCACCGTCAGGCAGCTCGTGCCTTCGACCTGCAGCCCGTAGTGCCGGGGCCGGTCGTCGACCGCGTGCAGCCGGACCTTGTGCTCACCCCAGGGCCCGGTGCGCCGGAAGACGCTGATCTCGTACGCCGGCTGCGAAAACTCGTACGGGTAACGCTCGAAACCGTGGGCGTCCAGCAGCGGCAGGAAAGCGGCTTCCAGGCGCTGCATCAAGGCCTTCTTATCCGGCAGCGACCAAGCCTGCCAACGTTCATCCAGCCGTGCGGCGATGCGGTCGAAGTGGTCCCAGGTGTCGGGCACGCGGCAGAAGTTGTCGTTGGCCAGGCTCTCGATGCCGAAGACCTGCCGGTAGTCCTTGAAGTAATGCTTGAGGTAGTAGCTGCGCGTGAACGCGTTGCCCTGGTCGTTCAGGGCCGCGGCGCCGAGCTGGCCGTCGCACTGCGCCAGCAGCAGGGCGCCACCACTGGCCTGGCGCGCCAGCACCGCCGCACCGGCGGCTGACACCGCTGGCGCAGCCAGCCCGCGGTGCAGGGCCCAGGCCAGGTAGAAGCCGATGTGCGTGGCGCTCGCGGCCAGCGGGTCGGGCAGCGCGGTCTTGAAGTTGCGCCGGTAGGCGGCGGCGTCGTCGTAGATGGTGGTGCTTGCCATGGGCCGGACCGGCTCAGCCCTCTTGCGCGGCCAGGACCTTCAGCGTCGCCACGCAGCCGGCCACGATGGCGGCCACGGCGATGAAGGACCCCAGCGCCAGCGTGGCAATGCCCGTCATGCCCTGGCCCACGGTGCAGCCCAGCGCGGTGACACCGCCAAAACCCATCAGCACCGCGCCCAGCAGCTGGCGCCGCAGATCGGCCAGGTTGGCAAAACCCTCCCAGCGGAAGCGCTTGGTCGCCAGCGCCACCACGGCCGCACCGGCCACGACGCCCAGCACCGAGGCGATGCCCAGGCTCAGGTGCAGGGACGCGTCGGTCCACAGCAGCAGCAGCTCCAGGCCGTAGGCCAGCGGCCCGACGAAGCTGAGCGATTCCAGCGCGCGTGAATTGGTGGCAAAGAAGCTGTCTTCCAGCGTCTCGGGGTTCTCGCCGAAGCCGATGTGGCCGCTGAGGTAAAAACCCGCCGCCACCACCGCGCCCAGCAGCAGGCTGCCGCCCAGCTGCCAGCCGTTGCGGCGGAAGTCGCGCCCGGCCAGCGCAAAGGCTGCCAGTGGCAGTGCCACCGCGGCCATCGCCAGGCCACGCGCCGTGGGGCCATCCAGCCCCAGGCCACGTGCCAGTGCGGTGGGCAGGCCCTGGTCGGGCCAGCCGGCCTCGCCCAGCGGCAGGGCCACCGGGTCCAGCCAGCTGGCGCGGCCCTGGGCGAACAGGCCCTTCATCGTCATGTAGCCGGCGATGGCCATGAACACCAGCACCACCACCGAGCGCAGGCTGCCGGCACCGGCGCGCACCAGGTTGCGGTTGGCGCAGCCGCCGGACAGCGTCATGCCGACACCGAACACGAGACCACCCATCAGCAGTGACAGCCAACGCAGCGTGGGCTGCTGCGTCACGGCCTTGGACAGATCCACCAGCCCGGCCAGGGCCAGCGCACCGGCGCCGAGCACCGCCACCGCCACGGCCAGCATCCACATGCGCATGCGGGACCAGTGGCCCATGTTGACCACATCGGAGATCGCGCCCATGGTGCAGAAGTTGGTCTTCTGCGCCACGGCGCCGAACACGAAGGCCAGCGCAAAGCCGCCGCCGATGACGAGGTTGCTGGGGTCGGCAGTCATGGGGCTACTTCTTCTGGATCAGGAAGACGTAGTGCTCGCCTTCTTCGGTGGCCGACAGCAGCGTGTGGCCGCCGCTCTGCGCAAAGGCCGGCATGTCGTCCAGCGAGCCGGGGTCGGTGCCCAATACACGCAACACCTGGCCGCTGGCCAGCGACTCCAGCGCCTTCTTGGCTTTCACGATGGGCATGGGGCACGCCAGCCCGCTGGCATCCACTTCCTTGTCGACCTGCATGGGAACCTGTGACGGTGAGAGGGCGCACATTGTCGCCCGGCCGCCGGTGGGCCGTGCACCGGGCGTTGCATGCGCAAGAAACTGGAGCGGGAAAGGAGGCTCGAACTCCCGACCTCAACCTTGGCAAGGTTGCGCTCTACCAACTGAGCTATTCCCGCGGGGGGCCACTGTGGAGCCATGGGGCCCGGTGGCGTTGGCAATTCAGCGAATGGTCCGTTGGAGGAAAACTCTGCGGACCTTCGTCATCTGGTGGTTGGGCCCGTGTCAATAGACGACCAGCCAACCACCGGAGATGGGACTTTAACATGCGCCGCCGACCCGCTGCTTCGCCGGCGCCTTCTGGAGCCTTGGCGCAGTTTGCGAATCCGGACCACCGACCAGATGTCTGACCACAGCAGTCGCCGCGGGGCCATCGGCGGCGGCGCGCAAGCCCGCGACCACGGATTCAGCCACAGGCATGGCCCGCGATCACCGGCGATGTCCAAGGCTGGGTGGCGGCGGGCGGTTTCGACGATGGCTTGCTCACGCTGTTCGGGCGGCACACGTCGGCCAGCCTGCTGATCCAGGAGAACGCCGATCCCGATGTGCGGGCTGACCTGGACCGGTTCTTCGCGCGGCTGGTGCCCGACGGCGATGCGCTGTTCCGCCACCAGGACGAAGGGCCTGACGCACTGCAGGCGCGTCCTGCGCTGTCGGGGGTCGCCTCCACCACGCGCCCTCGCGTGCTTCGATCCACATGCAACGCAGTGGCGTGTCTGCGGTGACTCGCACTGCTTTCCAGATTACCGCGCCAAGTCAGCCGCGTCGATGCCGCTCCCAGGTCGGCCACGCATTCGCCGTTTGACAGCCACATACTCCGGGGGCAGTGAATGTCCAAAGTTTGAGATCAACAATTCACTGCGCTGCTGAGGCGAATGCACGCTGTACTGGAACGCTAACCGGCTTATGTGAAATTCTTCGTAGAGATACTCAATTACTGGGTCATCGTCATAACTAAGTAACCATTTAAACTTGGCAGTAGTCAGCGCGCGGGATAGATCGCGGTGATCCTTTAATCGGTAGTGATAGCGGTAAAGAAGAGCGCCTTTAACAAAGTAAGGCGGATCCAGATAAACAAAGGAATTTGTCTTACTGTTTCGATTAATCCACTCCACTGCATCGCCAAATTGAACCTCCACATTTGGAGCCAACATCGAAAGCGCCAGCAGTCTGGATATTATCTCGTCTTTATTCGTGCGGCAGTCAATCTTATATTTAGACCGTTGCTGGCGGCCTCCAATTGGGCCCGCATTCAAGATTCCGGAGAAATTGGCTCGGTTTAGAAAGAGAGCTGCAACCGCGAGGTCTACAAGTCGTTTCGGGTCGGGCTTATCCATTGCCAGCAGAGGGCGAGTTTCCTCCCACGTCTTAATTGTGATGGGGAGTTCCTGAAATGCAACAATTAGCTCAGCTGGGTGGTTGAATACGCAAAACCAGAACGCGTACAAGAGGGGGTCCCGCTCCAAGAGGGTTACCCTTCTTGCAATTCCCCAGTCAAGCAGGCCCAACGAAACCGCCGCGCTACCAGCATACGGCTCGATGACATGAACGTTCGAGATCCCTGCATTGCTAATGATGCTCTTGGCGACGGCGAAAAAGTCTGATTTTCCGCCGGGATATCTAAGTGGGCTATGCAGCATGAGCGTGTAAAGCTGTGATCTCGTCAATCGTCCAGTCACAAACTGTTTGGAGCTCGTCTATCCGCTCAATGATCCAATTTGCACCTTCGCCGGAGAGGGAAAGTTGAATGCCTTCTTGGATCATCAAAGGTAAGCGTAAGCGGTCAAAGATGGTACCGTAACGCAACGTTTGCACATCCATACCATCGCGGCGCGTTCCTTGAGGATCAGCGGATTCAACGAGTCTCGGGATGAAGATGCAGCCGGCTGCATTCGAAGCAGGAGCAGGGTCGAACCAGTTCCTGTGGAAATTCGCGATAGGTGCCCCGTGGATCGCCTTGCCCATCCAGTTTCCGCCCGAAGCGACTTGACCGAGCAAGTAAATGGTCCCGGCGGCGCGATCTCGTCTCGGTCGCCATGCGATTACGTCGATCTCTTCGTCCTTCGCAAATGGGCTCAAGCCCCGCCGCCGTACAGCTCTCACTTGCCCATCGCCAAAATGTTGATATATGGCAGTCAGCTTTGCTAAGAAGGGAGGGTTATTCCCCGGTCGAGGCCAGCCAAAGGAGTAAGCATGACCACGGACCTCGGCGGCGGCGGCAACAGTTGCGCAGGCCTGGAACAGGTCTCGAATTGTGTTGTCCACTCGCGGGCGCCAAGTTCCATTCAGAAGGTCGGCATCGTTTGAGTAGGAAAGCAACAAACAAAATAGATACATGTAGCCCCCCCAGTCGTTCGGCTGGTGAAGGGTGACTACGCCGCGTGAATTTACAGCAAACGGATAAGCTGAACCAAGCGCTTCTTCGCGTTCTGCGAACTGCTCTATCAGACTGTCATAGAAAGCGTCACCATCGCCGCCACTGACACCCTCTGTGTCGGTGTCACGCTCACGTCCAAACTCGCCTTCTATGTCGGCATCCTCAGTTTCCCGAGTTGTATCTCGATATCTAACAAGATCGGCAATATGGTACGTTCCTCGAGTATTTCGAAGAACAGCGAGTTCGACCCAATCGCAAAGTATATGAGGTGCGTCTGCTATTGGTGGGGGTCGGAGCATTCTATTTCCGAATGCGACTGGCGCGTTTGTTGGTCATCGTCTTGAGCATGTCAGCCGCAGTGTAGATTTCCTCAACCAGTTCCTCGA
This sequence comes from Rubrivivax sp., assembly GCA_018780805.1. Taxonomy (GTDB): domain Bacteria; phylum Pseudomonadota; class Gammaproteobacteria; order Burkholderiales; family Burkholderiaceae_C; genus Rubrivivax. The sequence goes on from JADMJD010000046.1 coordinate 9,539, forward strand.
CTCGAGGCTTCCCGCCCGTATATCTGGTCATTAGAACTAGAGCTCGATTTAACCGAAGATTCGCCGCTGTCAGCGCATCTTCAAACGCCGAGCTCGCGTCCTTCATTGCGTCGCGTGCTTCCTCAAGGGTCCCTCCGCTTCGCAGGACCTGTAATGCATTGTCATTCACAAGCGCCCCGCCCAGATCCTTCAAGTCTGGATTTTGCGACTTTATAAGCGGAGCGCGAGCCGCTGATTTTGATCCGTATAGATAAGTCAACGTCTCCGCAAGCGCTGGGAGGTATTTTTTCTTAATTGGGTTTAGGCTCGGCGTGTTAGACCACCCGTCAGTCATGCCAAGAAATCTTTGAAACTCGGCCCGAGTTATTGCTGTATAAAGATGTGAGAATCCGAAGCGACCACGAACCGGTGGGCGGTCAGATTTTTCCCATACTTTGGCGACTTCCGCCTGATCTAACATTAGCACAGCATAAATATATGATCTGAGAGTCTGATTGTTATCGCCCATCTTATCGGCGATTTCATCAATTCCGATCGAGCCGTTAGCTTGACGATACCAGTCGGTGACATACCGAGCTTTCGCGTACGCATCCCATCGCTGAGGCCCGTTGATATGCTTGAAGCCGATAAACTCCCTTGCCTCGTCCGGATCCCTAACTCGGTACACTGGCAATTTAGCAATCGATGCACGCACGGCATCTGTAACCCTCGGGACGCGAATTCCAACTTCATCGGCCAAGACGGGATCGTTTATCAGCTTGATTGAAGCGAGCCGACGATTTCCCTCCAGGACGGTATAGGGCCCGCCGTCAGGCCCATGCACGATCAACGGCTCAAGTGGAATGAAGGTGTTGGTGCAGATAGACAGCACAAGTTCGTCAAGCGCCGAGATTTCTGCGAGGATTGTGATGAGTTCGGACTCTGTGCGCAGGTCGTATTCGTCGCCTGTCTGCAGCCGGGGATTGGTCAGGTCTAGTCGCAGCCACTCAATCGGGCATGGTGTCGACGTCCTGAAAGGAACATTGGGACCCTTGGTTGTCTTTTTTGCTGCAGTTGACATCGCGCGCTACTTTGGGTGCAGGAAGCGGCGACGACCGCCCGCCTTTCAGTGGATTCTGCCCGTTCATTGCGAGGCTGGCCAGCCCCGGACTCCAGCCCAGGATCAGCGCGCCGCCTCGTCCTCCGCCGATTCCAGCTGCTGCAACTGCACCAACCGCTGGTACAAGCCGCCCTCGATCGCCATCAGCGCCGCGTGGGTGCCCTGCTCGGCGATGCGGCCGTGGTTCAGCACGACGATCTCATCGGCGTTGCGGATGGTCGACAGCCGGTGGGCGATGGCCACCACCGTCACGCGGCCGCGCAGGTCGGTCAGGGCCTGCTGCACCACGCCTTCGGTCTCGCTGTCGATGTGCGAGGTGGCTTCGTCCAGGAACAGGATCTTCGGCTGGACGGCCAGCGCGCGGGCGATGGCGATCAGCTGTTTCTCGCCCACCGCCAGCCGTGCCCCGCCTTCGCCCAGCGGCGTGTCGTAGCCGCGTTCCAGCCGGCGGATGAAGCCGTCGGCATGCGCCGCTGCTGCCGCCGCCTCGATCTGTGCATCGCTGAGGCCGCGGCCCATGTCGATGTTCTCGCGCGCACTGGCCGCCAGCAAAAAGGGCTCCTGCGGCACCAGCCCCACGGCGCGCCGGAAGTGATCGTCGCCCAGGCGCTCGATCGGCTGGCCGTCGATGCGCAGCGTGCCGGGCGGCGCTTCGTAGAAGCGCAGCAGCAGCGACAGCAGCGTGCTCTTGCCCGATCCGGTGTGGCCGACGATGCCAACAAAGCTGCCGGCGGCGATCTCCAGGTTCACGCCGTGCAGCACCGGCCGCCCCGGCAGGTAGGCGAAGTCCAGCCCGCGCACGCTGATGGCACCCTGGGTCACCTGGGCCTGTGAGGTGAGCTGCGGCGCTTCGGCCTCGTCCAGCAGGGTGTTGACACGCGCCGCAGCCACCACGGCCTGTTGCAGCTGCGAGAACTGCATGGTGATCTGGATCAGCGGCTCGACCACGCGCGAGATGTAGCTGACGAAGGCGTACAGCACGCCCACCTCGATGGCCGAGAGGCCGCCCGCCAGCTGCCCGCTGCGCCAGCTGAACACACCGATGACGGCGCCCAGCAGCGCCACGTTCAGCAGGTCCAGCGCCGGCCGCAGCAACCAGGCGTTGGCGCGCAGCTCCAGCCGGCGCGCCGCGTAGTGCGCCGCGTTGGTGGCCGCGAAACGTTCGGCAAACGCCGCGGCGGCGCCGCTGGCCTGCACCACCGCCATGCCGGCGATCGACTCGGCCGCCTGCGCGTTGAGATCGCTGCGCAGGGCACGGCTCTTCGTCACGGCGGGCGCCGAGAGCCGTTGGTAGAGCCAGACGATGCCGAACACCGCCGGCACCAGCAGCGCCACGATCAGCATCAGCCGCCAGTCCAGCCAGGCCATCACGGCCATCATCCCGAGCAGCGTGATGACGCTGTCGAGCATCACGAACAGCACCTGCACGTACAGCGACTTCACGGCCTCGGTGTCGTTGGTGACGCGGCTGACCAGCTGGCCGGTGATGGCGCCGTCGAAGAAGCGCATCGGCAGCCGCAGCACGTGGCCGTACACCTGTTCGCGGATGCGCTGCACGGCGCGCATCGCCAGCCCGGCCAGCCGCACCAGCTGCCCATAACGCAGCCAGCTCGCCAGGCAGCCGGCGACGAGGGCGCCGCCGAGCAGGCCGGCGATGGCCGGCACGTCGGCGTCGCGCGGCAGCAGGTAGCGGTCGATGAAGGCCTTGCCCAGCAGCGGCCCCAAGGCCTCCAGCGCGGCGGCCAGCACCAGCCACACCGTGGCGCCTTTCAGCAGGGCGGCTTCTGGCAGCGCTGCGCGCCACAGCAGCTGCAGCGCCGCGCGGCGCTCGGCGGCGCCTGCCACTCGTGCGTTGGGCACTGCGTCATCCGGCACGGCGTCATTCGGCACTGCTTCATTCGGCATTCAGCGAGGCCTCCAGCTGCTGCACGCGCCATTGTTTGGCGTACCAGCCGTTGTGCTCGACGAGCTCGCGGTGTGTGCCGCGCTCGGTGATGTGGCCGTGGCGCAGCACCACGATCTGGTCGGCGTCCAGCAGAGTCGACAGGCGGTGGCTGGCGATGATCACCGTGCGCCCCTGGCGCGCCTGGCGCAGCGCGGCCAGGATCTGCGCTTCGGTGCCGGTGTCCACCGCCGACAGCGTGTCGTCCAGCAGCAGCAGCGGCGCATCGGCCAGCAAGGCCCGGGCGATGGCCACGCGCTGGCGCTGGCCGCCTGACAGCGTGACGCCGCGCTCGCCGACGGGCGTGTCGTAGCCGCGGGGCAGGCGCTGGATGTCGTCGTGCACGGCGGCCTGGCGCGCTGCGGCCTCGATCTGCGCACGGCTGGCGTCGGGCCGGGCCAGCGCGATGTTCTCCGCCACGCTGGCCGAGAACAGAAAGGCTTCCTGCGGCACCCAGGCGATGCCCGCCCGCAGCGCCGCCAGCGTGTAGTCGGCCAGCGCGTGCTCGCCCCAGTGGATCACGCCTTCTTGCGGGGCCCATTGGCGCAGCAGCAGCTTCAGCAGCGTGCTCTTGCCGGCCCCGGTGGGGCCGACCAGCCCCAGCGTGTGGCCCGCGGGCAGGTGCAGCGACACGCCGTGCAGCGCCGGCACGGCCTGGCCGGGGTAGGTGAACTGCACGGCCTGCACGGCGATCGGGCCGGGCAGCACCTGGGCGACGTGGCCGTGGTCGTCCACCGTCAGCGGCTCGGCCAGCACGGGTTGCAGCCGCGCCCAGGCGGCGCGGCCACGCTCGATCAAGGCCAACACCCAGCCGGCGGCGAACATCGGCCAGATCAGTGTGCCCAGGTACATGCCGAAGCTGGTGAGCTGGCCCACCGTCATCTCGCCGCGCCAGACCAGCCAGCCGCCGAAGCCCAAGGCCAGCACGATGGCCGTGCTGAGGGTGAAGCCCACGGCCGGCTCGTAGGTGGCCTCCCAGCGCTGCGACTGGAAGCTGGCATCGGCGGCTTCCTTGGCCAGCTGCGCGAAGCGCTGGCTGCTGCGGGCTTCCAGCCCCAGCGCGCGCAGCGTGCGCACGCCGGACAGCGTCTCCTGCACATGGTCGTTCAGCTGGCCGAAGGCGTCCAGCGCCTGGTGCGAGGCCTCGTGCACGTGGCGCGAGATCCACCAGAAACACAGCGCCATCGCGGGGAAGGGCAGCAGCACCACCAGCGCCAGCCGCCAGTCCACGCCCAGCGTCATCATGCCGACCACGAGCACCAGGGTCAGCGTGCCGTCGAAGCCGGCCAGCATGGCCTCGCCCACGGCCATCTCCACCGCATCGGCGTCGTTGGTGGCCAGCGCCATCAGGTCGCCGGTGCGGCGCGTCTGGAAGAAGCGCGGGCCCTGCAGCGCCAGGCGCTGGTACAGCTGCGTGCGCAGTTCCACCCCCATGCGGTAGGCCGCGGCATACAGCTGCAGCCGCCACCCCACCCGCAGGAAGTAGATGGCCACGCCGGCGGCCAGCAGCAGGCCCACCCCGCGCAGCAGCGCGTCGCCGTGCAGCTGGCGTGCCACGAGCGCGTCCACCATGTGGCCCACCTGGCGCGGCAGCCAGACGGTCAGCACCGCGATGGCCAGCAGCATCATGCCGGACGCGGCATAGGCGCGCCAATGGCGGCGTACAAAGCCACCGACGAGGTGGGAGAGGGGCATGGGGGCCTGTGGAGGAGGTGCCCGGGGCCGCGGCGGATTCGCTGCCCCGGGAGGGAAGGCCCCAAATTTTAGGGGTCAGTCTCGTGCGGGTTCCCTGCGCCGACGGACCGTGCAGGTCAGGAACCGGGTCACGCTGTTGCCGGCAGCCCAGCTTCCCAGGTTCGGCACTGCTGCCGCAGTCCTTCGAAGATGGCCTGGGCCGTCCTGGGGTGGTAGCCCGCTGGCCGTTGGGCGTGAACCGCGTCGATGGCGTGTTCCACCCTGGCCACCATCGCCTGCATCGCTTCCCAGACGCCCTCGGCCCCGCTTCGTTGTGCCAAGGTCTGCCAGTGCCGCGTCTGGATGCTGGCCAGCTGGTAGTGAACGTTCTTCGAGCGGACGGCCATCGCCAGCTTGGCGTCCTGCCAGGCCACCTGGCTGGGCCCATTGCCGATGACGGGCCAGACCGAGATGACGTCGTACAGCGGCGTCATCCGGTAGCCACCGCCCGGAAGCAAAAAGATGGAAAAGTTCTTGGCGTGGCCGTCGGTGGCGGCGAGCAGCCAGAAGGCCAGTTGCGCGCACAGGAAGTGGCGGATGTCGGCGGCCGCGGTGCGGCTGCTCCGCAGGACCTGCAGGCACCCTTTCATCCCCGGCCCGCCGTGGGACTCGTACTTGTCGTGGGAGGACACGCCCAGCACCTGGCAGAAGTCCTCCTGCGGGATGCGCGCTATCCAGGCCGGCGGGTGCTCAGCGGTGCCCTCCACCCAGTGGCGGTCGAAGCGCTGGACCGCCAGGACGGTTTCTTCGCCGAAGCGGGCGATGTCGGTGACCGCCACCGGCAGCCCGAGTTCTCGCAACAGCTGCGCGCACAGCCACTCGTTGTAGACCGAGTGTGTGAGGTCCAGCCGTCGACCACCCACCAGCCCCAGTGGGAGTTTGAGGATGTGTGTCGTGGGGGTGGCGCCCAGCGGGCGGCACCACCGGCCATCCACCCGCAGGAGCGCCGTCTTCTCCTGCGCGCCGGCAATCGAGATGCGCAAGTCGTCGGGGTCGGGGTCTGCGCCCGGCACGGGGTCGGCTGCGACCCCCCGCAGGTGCCTGGCCACGGCCTGGTCGTCCATGGGCTCGAACTGGACCTGGTCGTAGCCTGTGGGGGGCTGCCCTGGGGGCAACAGCTGCACGGCGCCGACGCAGTCACGACCAATTGCCTGGAGCAGCTCGAACACATCGGTGGAAGCGACCCGGAAGCGTGCGCTCACCCGGCGCCGAATGCGCTCGTCATCCGGCAGGAGGTTGTCGAAGAAGTTGGCCACCACCGGGCCGGCCACCGTGCGGTCCGGGGTGATGGGCAGCGAAAGCGACAAGGGTCGCACCCGCGCGGATGCCAGCCAGGAAGGCTCGTAGACGAAACGATGGCCGCCTGTTCGCGTGCGCTGCCATGTGCCCACGCGCTCGCCGTTCATCCACACCCAGAGTTCGCGAGCGTCAGCCACGGGTGCCACGGGTGTCCGCTCCGACGGCAGCGCGGCGGTCCAGGCGCGTCCTGTCTGACCGCTCGAAGAGGGCTATGGCCAACAGGGGCGCCTCACCATTGCCCGCGCGGCTCATCGTCCGGGGGGCCTTTGGGGCTGTCGGTGGTGCCAAGGTTGGCACCACCCTGTTTGGTCGACTTGAGCGGCTTGGGCCCAACGGCCAACGTCGCCGATGCAGTCGACCGGGCGTTCAGCTCCGCGCCATGTGCAGATTCGACGTCGCCCGCGTTGTCGCGGACCACCATCTGGGCACCGAGCATGGCCAGGACCTGCAGCAACTGCTCCACGCTCACCGCACCAGGGTCGCGCTCAATGTCGGCGACGCGGGACTGCACGACGCCCAGGCGCTGCGCAAGCTCCGCCTGGGTCATGGCGCGCGACTTGCGCAGTGACTTCAGAAGTTGCTGCAGCTGACTGGAAAGCTGGACGGGATAGTCCACAGGTGTGTATCGGCCGTAGGTGATTTTTGAATCATATCGCCTGAAGCCGATTTACTCAAGAAATCGCTCTTGGGAGATAAGCTCACAGCATCGCCTAAGGGCGATACCCGCGAAAGCGGGGCTTTTTCGTAGGAGCACCCGACTGTAGAAAGCCGGCGTCAAGCATCTTAAATCGAGGATTAAACACACAGTGCTCGAATAGACGAGCTCTCCTGGGATTCTTTTGCCAGCTGAGCTATGATGCTCGTGAACTCGAGCCTTTTCTCTCTAATCCTCGTTTAATCGCTCATGAAGGTCACGCAGTCGACCATGCTCTCCTCGCGTCAACGGGAGGAGTGCGCGCGCCTGGGTGCGCGGCTGGCGCGGCTGCGCACCGCCCGCAAGGTCAAGCAGACCGATGCCGCGCTGCGCTCCGGTCTGTCGCGCAACACGGTCTACCGGCTTGAGAAGGGTGAGCCCGGGCTGGCGCTCGGCCAAATCCTTCGCTACCTCGACGCCATCGCGCCGGGCAGCACGCTGCTGGACCTGCTGGCCGAGACCGACCCGGCGCTGCTCACCCTGGAAGCCCGGGAGAAGACCCAGCGCGTACGGGACATGACCGCGGCGGAACTCGACGAACTGCGGTTCTGAAGACAAGTCCGGAATGGCCGCCACCGAATCGAAGCTGATGGTCTTTGCGCACCTGGGCCAGGACTGGTCGCCCTGTGGCCAGCTGCTGATGACCGAAGAAGGCCCGACCGTCCTGGCGTCCAGCTTTGCCTATGGCCTGAACTACCTCCGCCGCCCCGACGCGCTGGAGGTCGACCCCGTGAGCCTGGGCATCGCGGACCGGGAGCAGGTGCTGGGCAAGCGGCTCCTGCCCGCCAACGGGCTGCCGCTTTTCGGGGGCATCCGCGACGCAGCGCCAGATTCCTGGGGGCGGCGGGTCATCGAGGCGAAGCTCAAGGTGCCGGCCAACAGCCTGCCAGAGTCGCAGTACCTGCTGCACGCCGGCAGCGACCGGGTCGGCGCGCTCGACGTCCGTGCGTCCATCCACGATGGGCCGACGCCAGGCAACAACGCCCCGCATGCGCTGGAGTACCTGATGGATGCCGCCGAGCGCATCGAGGACGGGCTCCCGATTCCAGCGCACCTGGAAGCCATCTTCGTGGACGGGACGGCACTCGGCGGTGCCCGGCCCAAAGCCTCCGTGCGCGACGAGCACGGCGTGCTGTGGCTGGCGAAGTTCTCCAGCCGCAGGGATGGCTTCGACATTCCGGCCATCGAGTGCGCCGCACTGCGCCTGGCGGCTGCGGCTGGGCTCACGGTGCCACCGGTGGAGGTCCGCTCGCTGGGCGCACGCAAGGTCATGCTCATCCGCCGCTTTGACCGCTACTGGGCCGAGCCGGGCAAGGTGCTCGGCGCCGAGGATGACCTGATGGCGACCCAACCGAGCCATGACAGGGTCGAACAACGTCTGGCCTTCGTGAGTGGCCTCACGCTGGTGGGCTGCGACGAGACCGAGTCGCGGACCAAGGCATACACGGACCTTGCCCAAGCGGTTCGCAGCCACTGCCACCCAGGTGTCATCCGTGCCGACAACGCGGAGTTGTTCAAGCGCATGGTCTACAACATCCTGGTCAGCAACGACGACGACCACCTGCGCAACCACGCCTTCATCTGGGACCCGCGCCTGGCCGGCTGGCGCCTGAGCCCGCTCTATGACGTGTTGCCGCGCGCCAGCCACGCCACAGAGCGTTTCCTGCATCTGGGTGTTGGCCCTCAGGGGCGTCTGGCCACACTCGACAACGCCCTCGAGGCGCACGAGATGTTCACGCTGTCGCGCGCCACGGCCTGCAAGATGACTGCCGACGTCTGGCGCATCGTGCGGGAGTGGAAGGTCTACTTCGAAGGCTTCGGTGTGGCGGCGACGGAAATCGACAAGACCGCGCCGGCGTTCCGCCACATCGACGATGTTTCCACGCCGGCACTGCGCAAGCTGCTGTCGCAACAGCCTCCCGAACAGGACGCCTGACCCGCCTGCAGCGCTGTCATCTGGGCGCGGTCATCTGGGCGTTGTTCAGCGGCCGTGGCCAATCAGGCGCGAAGTCGTGTCGGCCGCATGGCGCTTCTCGCCAGCCAGGAACCACGGGAACGTGAGCTCTCTGCAGGGCGGGAGCAGACATGCATCCATCCGCTGCCATCCCACCAGCCCCAGGCCTCGCCGCCAGCGCACTGGCGCTGACAGAGACTCCTGGTCAAGGCGACTCGATGCATTTGTTCGGAGCCGCAGCGAGAGCAGCTTCATGCTCCGCGAGAACCTGCGGGCTGATGACTTCGCAACTGGATACGGCGTTGAGACTGCACCACCTGCGCCAAACGTACTCCCCATCGCCGCTCAGACCGGGGCGGCCTTTCAGGCTGTACACGCGCCCCGACGCCGTCACCGCCCTGAGCCGGGCAATGTCCAACTCGACAACGCTGCTGGTGGCCCGGCCTGGGTGTCCCGAACGGAAGGGGCCACGAGCTGAGTGCCGTGGGTGCCAGGGGTCTGGTGCCGCAGGCGGCAGGGGGAAGCCGCCGGGGTGGCGACTGCGGGGCAAATCAGGGTTCTCATCAGCAACTCCGAAGAAGTGGAGTCACGTGTAGTCACCGCCCGCAGTCGAGCCCCTACACGGTAAACCAACGCGGCGTTCCTGAGCAGTGGAGCGCAGTGACCAGCACTGGCACCCGCACACGCCCGTCAGAAACAGCGTCAGAAACCCGAAAAAAAAGGGGCCTCAGCGAGGCCCCCTTCCTTCACATCATCCAGCTAACTCGTTGTCGGCTGGGGATGTTTGTATGGTGGCCTGGGGCGGAATCGAACCACCGACACGCGGATTTTCAATCCGCTGCTCTACCAACTGAGCTACCAGGCCAAGTGAGCCAAAGATTATAGCCCACCGCGCTTGTTGCGCGAAAGGTCCACGCCCAATTGTTTGAGCTTGCGGTACAGGTGGGTGCGCTCCAGCCCGGTTTTTTCGGCCACGCGGGTCATGGAGCCGCCTTCCTTGGCCAGGTGGAACTCGAAATAACTCTTCTCGAAGGCGTCACGCGCCTCGCGCAGCGGGCGGTCGAGGTCGAAGCTCTGCTGCGGCTGCGGGCCAGGGGGCGGCGCCGGCGGCAGCGGGGCGCCCAGGAGGGGGCCACCCACCAGGGCCGGCAGGCCGAGGCCGCCGCCCAGCAGGCCGGGCAGGCCGGCCGCGGCACGCGGTGGGGGCACCCGCACCAGGCCTTGTTCCACCGCGCGCAGCAGCTTCTGCAACGTGATGGGTTTTTCCAGGAAGGCCTGGGCGCCGAACTTGGTGGCCTCCACCGCGGTGTCGATGGTGCCGTGGCCGCTCATCATGATCACCGGCATGCTGAGCATGCCGCTGGCGCCCCACTCCTTGAGCAGCGTGATGCCGTCCACGTCGGGCATCCAGATGTCCAGCAGCACCAGGTCGGGTTTGAGCCGCTCGCGCACGGCGCGGGCCTGGGCGGCGTTTTCCGCCAGCTCGATGGTGTGACCTTCGTCGGTCAGGATCTCCGACAGCAGTGCGCGGATGCCCAACTCGTCGTCGACTACAAGAATGATGGCCATCCGGGGATCGGTTCTTTGCGCTCAGTGCACGTGCGGGGCATCACCGGCAGCCGGTGCGGTGCCTGCATCCGCCGGGGGCGGCGCAGGCGCGAAATCGGAAAATGATAGCGAAACCCGCGCACCTGCCACCGGGCGGTCCGGATCGTCGGCTTCGTGCACGTTGGCCACGCGCAGCCGGGCGCGGTGTTCGTCGGCAATCTTCTTCACCACGGCCAGGCCCAGGCCGGTGCCTTTGCTCTTGGTGGTCACATAGGGTTCGAAGGCCCGTTTGAGCACGTTTTCGGCGAATCCGGGGCCGTTGTCCAGCACCGTCAGGCGCACCGCACGCAGCCGGCCGTCTTCGCCCAGCGCGGCCGACGTGCGCACCGTCACCTGCCCGTCGGGCCGCGGCTCCACGGCGTCCAGCCCGTTCTGCACCAGGTTGTGGATCACCTGGCGCAGCTGCGTCGCGTCGCCCAGGATGCGCGGCAGATCGGGCGCCAGCGCGGTGCTGAGCTGGCCGCGGTCGTGTGCCACGCCGTACAGGCCCAGCACCTCCTGCACCAGTGCGTTCAGGTCCAGCGGCAGCATCTGCGCGGCGGGCAGGCGCGCGTAATCGCGGAACTCGTTGACCAGCTGCTGCAGCGCCTGCACCTGGCTGACGATGGTGGCCACCGAGCGCACCAGCAGCGATTGGTCGTTGCCCGTGAGCTTGTTCTCCAGCTTGAACTGCAGGCGCTCCGCCGACAGCTGGATCGGTGTCAGCGGGTTCTTGATCTCGTGGGCCAGCCGCCGCGCCACCTCGGCCCAGGCCTGCGAGCGCTGGGCCGACACAACCTCGGTGATGTCGTCGAAGACCAGCAAGCGTGCATCGCCGGGCAGCATCGCGCCGCGCAGCAGCAGGGCCTGCGGCACCTGGCCACCGGTGGCGTTGCTCGCGGCGCCGTGGCGCAGGTCCAACGAGTCCTGCCAATGTTCGCGTTCGCCGGCCTCGGGGCTGGTGACCAGCAGCTCGAAGCGCTGGTCCACCAGCTTGGCAAAGTCCTGCAGCTCGGGCCGGTCGGCCAGGCGCTGGCCGCGCCAGGCCGACAGCGGCAGGCGCAGGATGCGTGTGGCGCCGGGGTTCACGCTGTCGATGCGGCCGTCGCGGTCGAACAGCATCACACCGGCGGTCAGGTTGTCCAGGATGGTCTGCAGCCGGGTGCGCGCACCTTCCAGTTGCGCCACGCCGCGCTGCACCTGTTCCCGGGCGTCCGCCAGCTGCTGTGTCATGTCGGCAAAACTGCGGGTCAGGCCGCCGAGTTCGTCGCGCGAGGCAAACACCGGTTTGGCCGTCAGGTCACCCGCGGCCACCTGGCGCACACCGTCGGCCAGCAGCAGCAGCGGTTTGACCAGCTGGATGCCCAGCAGCAGCGCCAGCAGCACGGCGCCAAACACCGCCAGCACCAGGGCCAGCGTCAAGGTGCCGATGTACATGCGGCGCAGCCCGTCGCGTGCCAGCGCGCGCTGCTGGTACTCGCTGTAGGCCGCCTGCACCGCCAGCGCGTTGGCCGCCAGCGCACGCGGCAGTGGCACGCTGACGAGCAAGAAGCGCTCTTCGGCGCCACGCAGGCTGATCTCGCTGCTGGGCAGCGGCACCAGGGCGCGCACCCGCGGCGAGGCCAGCGCGGCCGGCGCCAGCGCTTCTTCGTCCAGGCCCTCGATCTGGCTGCCGACGCCGGCGGTGCGCGCCTGGCGCAGCAGCAGCGCGCTCGGGCGTTCGGGGGTGATGTTGCCGGCCGTGCCGCCGGCCGTGGCCAGCACCTGGCCAGCGCCGCCGATGACCGAGACCTCACGCGCTGCCAGCTGCTCGCGCAGCCGCTCCAGCGCCAGCGGCAAGGCGCTGCCGCGGGTGTCGGCCAGGCGCTCGGCGGCCAGCTGGGCCTTGTTGGCCACGTCGGCGCTCAGCGCCTCCAGCGTGCTCTTGCCCAGGCCCAGGCCGGCGTCCAGCGCGCCGGCCACGCGCACGTCGAACCAGGCTTCGATGCTGCGCGTGACGAACTGGTACGACACCGTGTAGATCATCAAGCCCGGCAGCAGGCCGACGACGGCGAAGATGCCGGCCAGCTTGATCAGCAGCCGGCTGCCGAACTTGCCGCGTTTCAGCCGCGTGGCCAGGCGCAGTGCCGCCATCACGATCACCAGCGCCAGCAGCCCGGCCACACCGGCGTTGACCCAGAACAGCCAGACGAAGTGGCGCTCGTAGAAGGCCCCTTCGCGCGAGGCCAGCGACAACACAAAGGCCAGCACCAGGGCCACGCCGACGATGGCCACACCGGCGACAAACCAGGTCCAGCGTGTGGACTTGTTGCTCATGGCGTCGGCCTCATGGCGTTGGGCTCATGGCTTTGGGCTCACGGCAGCACCAGCTCGCGTTCCACGCGCAGCACCCAGTCGCTTTGCCCGGCCAGGCTCAGCTGCAGCGGGCTGGGCAGCTGGGTGGTGTCCAGCCGGTAGCTGAAATCGATGTAGTGGCGGCTGTCCGGGTCCAGATCGGCCAGGTCGGCGATGCGCCAGCGGCCCGCGGCCGACAGCGTGGCCAGGGCCTCGTTCAGCGTGTCGTAGGTCTGTGTCAACGCGCCCAGGCCCACACGCCAGGTGGCCGTCAGCGGCTGGAAGGCCAGGCGCCAGGTGCGGCGCACCCGTGCCACACGGTCGTCGCGCCAGTACCAGCGGCGGCGGTAGAGCGTGGCTTCGGCGACGAAGTACACCGGCACGCCGCGCTGCAGCGCGTCCTCCACCGCGCGCGACAGGGCCAGCCGGGTGGCAAATTCGAGTGTGAGTGCACCGTCGTCGCGGCGCAGCGCCAATGTCAGCAGCTCGGCCGATTGCGCCGCGGCGGCCAGCGGCCAGCCACTCGCCAGCCACCACGGCGCGAGCAGCAGGCCGGGCAGCAGGTCTCGGCGGCGCATCGGGGACAGAGGCCTAGGTCTTGTGCAGCAGGGCGTAGAAAAACCCGTCTTCCGGGGCTGCACCATTGTCGGCCAGGGGCAGCAGGTGGCCGGGCGCGGCCGGGTCCGGCTGCACCGTGCCGGCCGGCTGGCGTTGCAAAAACGCGTCGATGCGCTGGCTGCCTTCGGCCTTGAACAGCGAACAGGTGGCGTACAGCAGCCGCCCGCCCGGTGCCACCAGCGGCCACAGCGCCTGCAGCAACTCGTCCTGCAGCCGGGCCAGGGCCACGATGTCGTCGGGGCGGCGCAGCCAGCGCACGTCCGGATGCCGGCGCACGATGCCCGAGGCGCTGCACGGGGCATCCAGCAGGATGGCGTCAAAGGGCTGGCCGTCCCACCAGCGCGCGGTGTCGCGGCCGTCGGCGGCGCTCAGGCGGGCCTTCAGCTGCAAGCGGTTCAAGGTGTCCTGCACACGCGCCAGTCGCAGCGGGTCGCTGTCCAGCGCCAGCACGTCCAGATCGGGCCGCCGTTCCAGCAGATGGGCTGTTTTGCCACCCGGTGCGGCGCAGGCGTCGAGCACGCGGGCACCTTCGCGCAGCGGCGTGCCGCCCAGCAGCAGCGGTGCGGCGCGCTGTGCAGCGGCGTCCTGCACGCTGGCTTCGCCGGCCGCAAAACCCGGCAGCGCCGTGACCGGACAGGGTTTGTCCAAGGCCAGGGCCTGACCGCCCAGCAGCGGGTCGGCCAGCACCTGGGCGCCCTGGCCTTGGGCCGCCAGACGTTCCACATAGGCCGCGCCGCTGCCGCGCTGGGCGTTCACGCGCAGCGTCATCGGCGGGTGGCGGTTGGCTTGTTGCAACAAGGCCTGCCAATGCGGGGCCCAGTCCTGCTTGATGCGCTCTATCCACCACAGTGGATGGTTGTAGGCGCCCACCGGGCTGTGGCGCGCGGCGGCCACCAGGGCCTCGCGCTCGCGCACGAAGCGGCGCAGCACGGCGTTGATGAAACCGGCCGCCGCGGGCGTGCGCTGGCGGGCGCTGTTCACGGCCTGGTCGACCAGCGTGTGGTCGGGGTAGGGCGGTGTGTCGCCGGTGGGCCACAACAAGGCCAGTGCGGTCACCAGCAGCGCGTCCACCTGCGGCGGCGGGGTCTTGGGCGCAACGGCCTGACGCACCTCGGTGGCGCCGCCCAGCCAGCGCAACACGTGGAAGCTCAGGGCCTGCACGCCGGGCCGGGCGTCGGCGGGTACACGCGCCAGCACGTCGTTGAGCGAGCGGCCGTCGCGCACGGCCTGCACGGCATCGGCCGTCAGGTCCAGCAGCCGGGCGAGCGGAGGGGAGGGGGAAGACACGCCGGGCAGTCTAGTCCCTGCCCGCACAGCGGGACGGCCTGCCCTGCACAATGGCCAGGACCGTCAAGGGAGTCAGACATGAACAAAGTGGCGTTGGACAAAGCTGCCGACGCACCGGCCCGGATCTTCCGCAGCGAGGACGAGCTGGCGGGCCTGCCCGCCTCGGAGCGCATCCGCTACCGCCTCGTCAACGCTGGCCGGCGCCACCACGCCAACGACAACATCTCGGCGTTTGTGCGTGAAGGTGAACTCACCGAGCTGAAGGCCGAGGTGCAGGCCAAGCTGCAGGAGGTGCTGCGCGCGCTGGTGATCGACACCGAGAGCGACCACAACACGAACGAAACCGCCAAGCGCGTGGCCAAGATGTACGTGGAGGAGATCTTCCGCGGGCGTTACCACCCGATGCCGGCGGTCACCGAGTTCCCGAACGCCGAGCGCCTGAACGAGCTGATGATCGTCGGCCCGATCACCGTGCGCAGCGCCTGCAGCCACCACCTGTGCCCGATCTTTGGCAAAGTGTGGATCGGCCTGCTGCCCAATGAACACAGCAACCTGATCGGTCTCAGCAAATACGCGCGCATCTGCGACTGGATCATGAGCCGCCCGCAGATCCAGGAAGAAGCGGTGACGATGCTGGCCAACGAACTGCAGGAGCGGGTGCAGCCCGACGGTCTGGCCATCGTGATGGAGGCCGACCACTTCTGCATGCACTGGCGCGGCGTGAAGGACACCGACAGCGCGATGGTCAACAGCGTGATGCGCGGTGCGTTCCTGAAAGACCCGAATCTGCGGCGTGAATTCCTGTCGCTGCTGCCGCGCAAATCGACCTGATTCCCCCCTGCCCCACCCGAAGGCCCACCATGCTCGTCAGACTCATGTACGCCAGCCGCGCGGTGCCGGCGGTCGACCAGGAGGCGCTGCTGGCCATCCTGCGCCAGTGCAAGACCCGCAACCCGGAGCATGGCATCACCGGGGTGCTGTGTTTCTCCGACGGCATCTTCCTGCAGGTGCTCGAAGGCGGGCGCACAGCGGTCAATGCGCTCTACAACCGCATCGTGGCCGATGCCCGCCACACCCAGGTGGAGCTGATGAGCTACGCCGAGATCGGCGAGCGCCGTTTTGCCGGCTGGTCCATGGGCCAGGTCAACATGGCGCGCCTGAACCGCGCGCTGCTGCTGAAGTATTCGGCCACCCCGACGCTGGACCCGTTTTCGGTCTCGGGCGAGGTGTCGCTGGCCTTGTTCGAAGAGCTGGTCGCCACGGCGGCCATCGTCGGCCAATCCTGAGCGGCCGGGAGGGCCTGGTGGCGCCGCCGGGCCCCGCCCCGACAAAACCGCGGGCATTCCCTAAGTTTCGCGCAAGCGTCGGTCTGTATATTCGTATTTGCTGATATTCAGATAGACAACCTCGTTCGAGGAGACAGACTTGTCCGATCCCATCCCCCCTTCCGGTCGCCTGCAGAAGGCGCCCGAATCCTTCCTGGACCGCGACGGTGTGCGCACCGTCTGGTCGGAGGCCAAGAGTGGCCGGCGTGACTTCATCCGCCGCGCCTTTGCCGGTGCGGCGGCCGGTGTTGCCGTGCCCGCCGCGTTGGCGCAATCCAACCCGGTGCCGTCCGAAGGGGGGGATGCCCACATCCTGAACCTGCCGGCGCACAGCACCGGCCTGGGCCAGCCCGTGGTCACCGACGGCTACGGCAAGCCGTCCAAGTACGAGGCCAACGTGCAGCGCCGCCAGAGCCCGGGCCTGACGCAGACCGCACAGGCCAGCGTGTCGTTTGCGCCGCTGCAAAGCCTGTTCGGCATCGTCACGCCCAGCGGCCTGCACTTCGAGCGCCACCACCAGGGCTGGTGGGACGTGGACCCGTCCAAACACCGGCTGATGGTGAACGGCTCCGACGAAAAAATGGTGAAGACACCCAAGGTCTTCACGATGGACGAGCTGATGCGGCTGCCGTCGGTGAGCCGCTTCCACTTCATCGAGTGTGGCGCCAACACCGGCATGGAGTGGGGCAACGTGGCCGTGCCCACCTGCCAGTACACCCACGGCATGATCAGCTGCAGCGAATTCACCGGCGTGCCGCTGAAGCTGCTGCTGGACATGGCCGGCGTCGACTACAAACGGGGCCGCTTCGTGCTGGCCGAAGGCGCCGACGGCTCCAGCATGACACGCACCATCCCGATGGAGATGGTCGAAAGTGGCCAGGTGCTGGTGGCCTACGGCCAGAACGGCGAGATGCTGCGCCCGGAAAACGGCTACCCGCTGCGCCTGGTGGTGCCGGGTGTGCAGGGTGTGAGCTGGGTCAAGTACCTGCGGCGCATCGAGGTGGGCGACCAGCCCTATGGCGCCAAGGACGAAGCCATCCACTACGTGGACCTGATGCCGGGCGGCACGCACCGCCAGTACAGCAGCACGCAGGAGTGCAAGAGTGTGGTCACCACGCCATCCGGCGGCCAGGTGTTGCTGGACAAGGGCTTCTACAACATCAGCGGCCTGGCCTGGTCGGGCCGCGGCAAGGTCAAGCGGGTGGATGTGTCGGTGGACGGCGGGCGCAACTGGCGCACCGCGCGCCTGGAGACGCCGGTGCTGGACCGTTGCCTGACACGCTTCAACCTCGATTGGGTCTGGGACGGCAAACCCGCGCTGATCCAGTCGCGGGCCACCGACGACACCGGTTATGTGCAACCCACCTACGCGCAGCTGCGCAAGGTGCGCGGCAGCCGTTCGATCTATCACAACCACTCCATCCAGACCTGGCTGGTGCAGGAGAGCGGGGAGGTCAAGAATGTCCAGCTCTCTTAAACATCTGGTTGCCGCCGCCGCACTCTGTGTGGCCGGTGCTGCGCTCGCGCAACCCTACCCCGGCATTGGCCGGCCCGCCACGGCCAAGGAACTGAAGGCCTGGGACATCGACGTGCGCCCTGACTTCAAGGGCCTGCCCGCCGGGTCGGGCTCGGTCAGCAAGGGCATGGACGTCTGGGAGGCCAAGTGCGCCTCGTGCCACGGTGTCTTCGGTGAGGCCAACGAGGTTTTTTCGCCCCTGATTGGCGGCACGAGCAAGGCCGACATCCAGACCGGCCGCGTGGCCAAGCTCAACGACAACAGCTTCCCGGGCCGCACCACGCTGATGAAGGTGCCCACGGTCTCGACGCTGTGGGATTACATCAACCGGGCCATGCCCTGGAATGCGCCCAAGAGCCTGAGTGTCGAAGAGGTCTACGCCGTCACAGCCTACTTGCTGAACATGGCCGAGGTGCTGCCGGAGAACTACGTGCTCTCCGACCGCAACATGGCCGAGGTGCAGAAGCTGCTGCCCAACCGCAACGGCATGAGCAGCCAGCATGGCCTGTGGCCGGGCAAGAGTCTGGGCAACGGTGGCAAGCCCGACGTGAAGGCCGTGGCCTGCATGAAGGACTGTCCGGGCGAGCACAACGTGGCCTCGTTCCTGCCCGACTTTGCGCGCAATGCTCACGGCAACCTGGCGGAACAGAACCGCATGGTCGGTGCCCAGTTGGGTGCCGACACCACGCGGCCTGCGGGCGCCGCACCGGCTGCGCCGGTGGCTCCCCCACCGGCGGCGCCGGCGGCCACCGGCGGTGCACCGACGGCCTTGCTGAACAAGTACACCTGCACCGCCTGCCACGGCATGGACAACAAGGTCGTCGGCCCCGGTTTTGCCGAGATCGCGCGAAAATACGCGGGCAAGGCCGACCGCGAGGCCTATTTGGCGCAGAAGGTCGCTGCGGGTGGTGTGGGCGTCTGGGGGCAGATCCCGATGCCGCCACAAAACCTGACGGCCGCCGAAGCGAAAACCATCGCCAGCTGGCTGGCGCAGGGGGCGAAGAAGTGAAGCCAGCGCCCGGTGGCTTGCGGGTATGTCCCGTGGTCCGGGCCCCCCGATTGATAGAAGATCCCGCTTATATAAGGAGCAAGTGATGCAAACCCGTCGAGAGATGCTGGCGCACAGCGCCACCGTCGCCGGCCTGCTGGCCGGTGCTGGCCTGCTGCCCACGGCCGCGCAGGCCGCGTGGAACGAAGGCGCGTTCAGCGCCAAGACGCTGGCCGACACCGTCAAGGCGCTGGGCGGTGGCGCCCCGGCCGAGAGCAAGGATGTCACCATCACCGGCCCCGACATCGCCGAAAACGGTGCCGTCGTGCCGGTGGGTGCCTCCACCAGCCTGCCCGGTGTCAAACGCCTGCTGCTGCTGGTCGAGAAGAACCCCAGCGCGCTGGCCGCGAGCTTCGACGTCACCGACAAGGTCGACGCCAACGTCAGCACGCGCGTGAAGATGGGCCAGTCGTCCAACGTCTTCGCCGTGGCGATGATGGGCGACGGCAAGGTGCTGTTCGCGCAAAAAGAGATCAAAGTGACGCTCGGCGGCTGCGGCGGCTGAGCACGAAGGAGAAAGACCATGGCAGACCCGATGCGCATTCGCGCCCAAGCCGCCGGTGACAAGGCCACCGTCCGTGTGCTGATGAGCCACGAGATGGAAACCGGCCAGCGCAAGGATTCCGCAGGCAAGACCATTCCCGCCTGGTTCATCCAGGAGGTGACCGTGGCCCACAACGGCGCCAGCGTCATGACGGCCCAGTGGGGCCCGTCCGTGTCCAAGAACCCGTTCCTGCAGCTCAGCGTCAAAGGCGCCAAGGCGGGCGACAAGATCGCCGTCAGCTGGGTGGACAACAAGGGCGACAAACGCACCGACGAAGCAACGGTTTCCTGACCGCTGCACCAGAACCACAACGGAGACAGACAACGATGAAGCAGCGCAGCGTTCTGCTGGCCGCTGTGGCGCTGGCCAGCCTGGCCGGCTTCGCACAGGCACAGACCAAATCGGCCGCCGACGGCATTGCGGAGTACCGCAAGATGCTCGAAGACGGCAACCCGGCCGATTTGTTCGAGGCCAAGGGTGAAGAGCTCTGGAAGCAGAAACGTGGTCCCAAGAGCGCCTCGCTCGAACGCTGCGATCTGGGCCTGGGCCCGGGCGTCGTGAAAGGCGCCTTTGTCACGCTGCCGCGGTTTTTTGCCGACACCGGGCGGGTGCAGGACCTGGAAGACCGGCTGGTCACGTGCATGGCCACGTTGCAAGGTTTTGACGCTGCCGCCATCGCCAAGACAGCCTTTGGCCGCGGCGAGATGGCCAACGTCACCGCGCTGGCCACCTACGTGGCCGCGGCCTCGCGCGGCCTGAAGTTCAACCTGCCCACCGGCCACACCGAAGAGCAGCGTTTCTACGAGCTGGGCAAACGGGCGTTTTTCTTCCGCGGCGGGCCGATGGACTTTTCCTGTGCCTCCTGCCACGGTGTGGACGGCCAGCGCATCCGCCTGCAGGACCTGCCCAACCTGACCAAGAACCCGGGTGATGGCATCGGCTTCGCCGCCTGGCCCGCCTACCGCGTGAGCAACGGCCAGATGTGGAGCATGCAGCTGCGCTTGAACGACTGTTATCGCCAGCAGCGTTTCCCGTACCCCGGTTTTGCGTCCGAGGTCACCATCGCGCTGGGCAGCTACATGGGCGTGAACGCCCGCGGTGCCGAGTCCATCGCGCCGGCCATCAAGCGCTGAAGAGGCCCGACATGCAAAAACACACCCTCTTTGCCGTGGCCGCTGTGCTGGTCGCCGGCTGCGCCACCGGCCCCACGCCGCAGCAGCTGGATGCGCAAGCCGCGGCCATGATCAAGGCCGGCTTCCGCGAACAAGGCATCGCCAAGCTCGACCGGGTTCAGCAGGACCTGGGCCAATCGGCCTGTTCGTCCGAGCAGGCGCCGTCGGAGGCGTTGGCCAAGCAGGTCGAAACCGAATCGCTGGCCACCGTCAAGTGGCCCACCGGCGGCCAGTACATCGGCGACTGGAAGGTCGGTGAGCGCCTGGCCCAGAACGGCCGTGGCATGACCTGGACCGACGAGTCCGCCGACCCCAAGGCCAATGGCGCGCAGTGCTACAACTGCCACCAGATCGACAAAAAAGAGATCTCCTACGGCACCATCGGCCCCAGCCTCTGGAACTACGGCAAGCTGCGTGGCGTGAAGGACCCGGCCGACCCGGCCGCCGCCGCCGTGGTGCAGTACACCTGGGGCAAGCTCTGGAACAGCAAGGCCTACGCCGCCTGCTCCAACATGCCGCGGTTTGGCCACAAGGGCCTGCTGAACGAACAGCAGATCCGTGACGTGATGGCCCTGCTGCTGGACCCGAAATCGCCCGTCAACCAGTGACGTGGCCGCAGCCCGCTCCGGCGGGCTTTTTCAGCTTTCAAACATAAGCCGACACTTATCATGAGCCTCAGCAAACGCGAGTTCCTGCAGGTCCTGGCCGCTGCTTCGGCGGCCGGCATGGGCTTGTCCCGCTGGGCCGACGCCGACGCCGCAACCGCGGAAGCAAAGCTCTACGATCTGCCGCCCATGGGCACCGGCGCGGGCCATGTCAGCCTGCTGCACATGACCGATTGCCACGCGCAGCTCAAGCCCATCTACTTCCGCGAGCCCACGGTCAACTTGGGGCTGGCCGGCATGCAGGGCCAGCCGCCGCACCTGGTGGGCGAGCACCTGCTCAAGCGTGCCGGCGTGAGCGCCGGCACGGCGCAGGCGCACGCCTACACCTACATCGATTTCGAGAAGGCGGCACGCCGCTACGGCAAGGTGGGCGGCTTCGCGCACCTGGCCACCCTGGTCAAGCGCATGAAGGCCAGCCGTCCGGGTGCGCTGCTGCTGGACGGTGGCGACACCTGGCAAGGCAGCGCCACCGCGCTGTGGACGGACGGCCAGGACATGGTGGACGCCTGCAAGGCGCTGACGGTGGACGTGATGACCGGCCATTGGGAGTTCACGCTGGGCATGAAACGTGTGCAGCAGATCGTCGAGAAGGACTTTGCCGGCAAGCTGGACTTCGTGGCGCAGAACGTCAAGACCAACGACTTCGGCGACCCGGTCTTCAAGCCGTATGTGATCCGCGAGATCAACGGCGTGCAGGTCGCCATCATCGGCCAGGCCTTCCCGTACACGCCGATCGCCAACCCACGCTACATGGTGGCCGACTGGAGCTTCGGCATCCAGGACGAAAACATGCAGAAGATGGTCGACGAGGCGCGTGGCAAGGGCGCGCAGCTCGTCGTCGTGATCAGCCACAACGGCATGGACGTGGACCTGAAGATGGCCAGCCGCGTGCGCGGCGTGGACGCGATCTTCGGCGGCCACACGCATGACGGCGTGCCGTTTGCCATCCCGGTCAAGAACCCCGGCGGCACCACCCTGGTCACCAACGCCGGCAGCAACGGCAAGTTCCTGGGTGTGATGGATTTCGAGCTCAAGGCCGGCAAGCTGCAGCGCTGGCAGTACCGGTTGCTGCCGGTGTTCAGCAACATGCTGCCAGCCGATGCGGCCATGGACGCGGTGATCAACAAGATCCGCGCGCCGTATGAGGCCAAGCTGGCCGAGAAGCTGGCGGTCACTGACGGCCTGCTCTACCGCCGCGGCAACTTCAACGGCAGCTGGGACCAGCTGCTGTGCGACGCGATGATGCAGGTGCAGGGCGCCGACATCGCGTTTTCGCCCGGCTTCCGCTGGGGCACCAGCCTGCTGCCCGGCGACGTGATCACGCGCGAGCTGATGATGGACCAGGTGGCCACCACCTACAGCTACGCCACCGTCACCGAGATGACGGGCGAGACCATCAAGACCGTGCTCGAAGACGTCTGCGACAACCTCTTCAACCCCGACCCGTACTACCAGCAGGGCGGCGACATGGTGCGCATCGGCGGCCTCACCTACGCCTGCGAGCCCGGTGCGGCCATGGGCAAGCGCATCCAGGACATGCGGCTCAAGGGCGTGCCCATCGAAGCTGGCAAGAGCTACAAGGTGGCCGGCTGGGCGCCGGTGGCCGAAGAAGCCAGCAAGGCCGGCAACAAGATGATCTGGGACGTGGTGGAACAATGGCTCAAGGCCCAGGGCCGCGTCACGCCACGCCAGCCCAACCTGCCGCGCCTGATCGGCGTGCAGGGCAATCCCGGCCTAGCCTGAACGGCCTGAACACCCGGCCCGCCATCCAACTCACCAGGAGACAACACCCATGCACATCGTCCAACGACTGGCCGCTGCGGCCCTGATCGCCGGGGCTGCCCTGGTTGCCCATGCGCAGGACATGGTCGTCTACCACATCGACGACACGTCAGCGCAGGCGCTCAAGGGCCTGCGCAACATCCGCAACCACATGGACGTGGACCCGAAGGCCAAGATCACGGTGGTGACCCATGCCTTCGGCGTGGACTTCCTGATGGAAGGCATGAAGGACCGCAACGAAAGCCCGTTTGCCGCCACCGTGGCCGCGCTGGTGAACCGGGGCGTGAAGTTCGAGGTCTGCGAGATCACGCTGAAGAACCGCAACCTGAAGAAGGAGCAGTTCATCCAGGAGGCCGAGTTCACGCCCTCCGGCGTGGTGCGCCTGGCCAAGCTGCAGAAGGAAGGCGCGGCTTACATCAAGCCTTGACCGTTCTCAAGGTGTGCACACGGTGGCGGACTAGCCTGTACCCCTGGAGGTACTGCGCATGTTCTTTGAAGCCCTGATCGAGCGCCTGGGTGAACCTTGGACCCTCGCGCTCAGCGGCGTGGCGGTGGGTCTGGCCTTTGGATTCTTTGCCCAGCGTTCGCGTTTTTGCCTGCGCTCCGCGGTGATCGAGTTCGCCCGCCGCCAGATGGGCGGCAAGCTCACCGTGTGGCTGTTTGCCTTTGCCACCGCGGTGGTGGCCACGCAGGCCCTGGCCTGGTGGGGCGCCTTCGATGCCAGCAACGCCCGCCAGATCGCTGCGCGCGGCAGCCTCTCGGGTGCGGCCATCGGCGGCGCGCTGTTCGGCATCGGCATGATCCTGGCGCGGGGCTGTTCCAGCCGGCTGCTGGTGCTGGCGGCGCAGGGCAACCTGCGCTCGGTGATGTCGGGCCTGGTGTTCGCCGTCACCGCGCAGGCGGCGTGGACCGGTGTGTTGTCGCCGTGGCGCGAAACGATTTCCGGCTGGTGGACAGTGGACGGTGGTGCCTCGCGCGACCTCATCGCGCGCTTCGGCATCGGCCACGGCGGCGCCGTGCTGTTTGGCGGGGTCTGGCTGGTCGCTGCCGTGTTCTGGGCGCGTCGGCAGCGTGTGCCGGTCTGGGGCTGGGCCGGCGCCATCGGTGTGGGCCTGGCCATCACGGCGGCCTGGTGGGCGACCTATGCCATCAGCACGGTGGCCTTCGACCCGCACCCCATCCAGGCACTCAGCTTCACCGGCCCCTCGGCCGAGGTGCTGACCCGTGTGCTCTTCACCAGCGAGCGCCCGCCCAACTTCGACATGGGGCTGATGCCAGGTGTGTTCCTCGGTTCCTTCCTGGCCGCGGCGCTGTTTGGTGAACTCAAGCTCGAAGGCTTCCAGGGTGGCGCCAGCATGCGCCGCTACATCGCCGGGGCCGTGTTGATGGGTTTTGGCGGCATGACGGCCGGCGGCTGCGCGGTGGGCGCAGGCCTGTCGGGTGCTGCCGTGTTCACGATGACGGCCTGGGTGACTCTGTGTGCGATGTGGGCCGCTGCGGCCGTGACCGATCGCCTCGTGGACCAGCGCCCGGAACCCCACCTCGACCAACCCCTGGCCGGCGCAGCGGCGCCAGCCACCTGATGCCAGAGAGTTCGCATGAAGCTGTCAATGTTGTACCGGACCTTGCTGAGCCTGGCCTGCTGTGCCACAGCCGGGCAGGCGCAGGCCAATGAACACGCACGCGCCGAGGAGATCGTGCAAGGCCAGTGTTTCATCTGCCACGGCGTGGACGGTGAGAGCTCCAGCCCGATCTTCCCGCGCCTGGCGGGCCAGAATGAGGCCTATGTGATCAAGCAGCTGCAGGCCTACAAGAGCGGCCAGCGGGTCAGCCCGGCCATGCAGCCCATGGTGGCAGCGCTGAACAACGACGACTTCGTG
This sequence comes from Rubrivivax sp., assembly GCA_018780805.1. Classification (GTDB taxonomy): domain Bacteria; phylum Pseudomonadota; class Gammaproteobacteria; order Burkholderiales; family Burkholderiaceae_C; genus Rubrivivax. The sequence continues at coordinate 34,019 of JADMJD010000046.1, forward strand.
GCCCTGGGCAAGTACTTCGCGAGCCGGCCCACGCACCTGCACCAGGTGGAAGACGCCGAGCTGGCCCAGGTGGGCAACTTCATCTACAAACGTGGCAACGAGTACGCCGGCGTTGCAGCCTGCACCGCCTGCCATGGCCCCAGCGGCTACGGCACCAGCGCCATGCCGCGCCTGGCCGGCCAGCACGCGCGGTATACCGAGAAGCAGCTCAAGGAGTTCAACAACCGCACGCGGACCAACGACAACATGGTCATGCACACGGTGGCGTCCAAGCTCACCGAGCTGGAAGTCAAAGCCGTGGCGGCCTATCTCGCCGGGTTGAAGTAGGCCTGGCTCTACCAGGCAATGTAGGCCCAGCCCTGGGCCTGCAGTTCCATCAGCACCGCCGCGCCGACTTCTTCGACACGCGCGAACGGCTCCATATCAGCAGCGCCCCAGCCCAGGGTCTTCATCGTGTTGCCACAGGCCACGTAGCGCACGCCGTAGTCACGCGCCTGGCTGCGCGCCCGCTGGCGCAGCGCCTCGGGCAGCGGGCGGCGCGGCTGGCGTGCCAGCAGGTGGATGCCGGGGCCGAAGGCCACCACGTGGATGGCCACGTTGTCTTCGTACTTGCCGATCAGCGCGCCGATGGAGTTGAGGATGTGCTCGATGTACTCGGGGTCCGCCTGGTTGAGCTGGTAGACCACGCGGTGCTCGGGCGGGTCGCCCGGCATGCGTCCTGGCGCCGGTTTGGCAGCGGTACCGGTCGCCTGGGCCGCGCCAACCGCCAAGCCCGCCGCAGCGCCCGGCAACCAGCGCAGCCAGCGCCGCCGCGTGGTGGTCAGAAATCGCCCGTCGAGCCGCGTTCCATCATCAGCCAGATCGCCTCTCGCACCTTCAGCGCGTTGGCCTTCAGGCTGGGCGGCAGCTTGCGGCCCATGCGGATCATCATGTCCATGTTCAGCGTGTACAGCCACAGGCCGTCCTCCTTCTCCACCAACGCGATCCGGCACGGCAGGTAGGCCGCCATGTGCGGCGAGAAGTCGACCATCTCGCGCGCCGTCGCCGGGTTGCAGTAGTTGTAGATCTTCAGCAGCTTCTGCGGCTTGCCGGTGCGGGCCTCGAGTTCCTTGGACAGTGGCAGTTCACCGACGCCGCGCATGTTCATCTCGCTGGACACGCTGGCCAGGGCCTGTTCGATCTGGTCGACCGTCACGCCCTTCTTGACCTTGCGCTCCCAGGTCGTGGCCACGGCGATGTCGCCGTTGCTGTCGACCCAGCGGTCCCACATCTTGGAGGCTTCGGCGCCGGCACCGTCTTCCAGGTTGCCGATGGCGTTGAGGGTGCCGCAACCGCCGAGCAGCAGGGCCAGGGTGGCGGGCAGGGCCACACGCAGGACGAGGTTCTTGATCATGGAGTGTTCTTTCTAGAAACCCTGGCTGAACATCAGCTGCAGGTTGAGTTGACGGTGGCTGACCACCACGCCGGACGGTGTGTCCACGCTCACCTTGGGTGCGTAGGCCACGGCGGCGTTGAGCGCCTGGTTGGCGCTCAGGTCCCAGCCGACACCGGCCGTGAGGTGGTTTTTCACGATGGCCGGGAACAGCGGGTTCACCAGGCTGTCGGGCACCGGGTTGTTGGCCAGGTTGGCGCCGGCCCGCAGCGTCCACGCGGTGTTCAGGCGGTGCGCCACACCCAGCTGCAGCGCGGTCTGGTCGCGCCAGTTCTGCGTCATCGCAAAACTCACGCTGCCGCCCATGCCATTGCTGTCATAGCGCATGCGGAAGCTCTTCATCACGTCGGCCCAGCCGATGTGCTTGAGGTCCACGGCCAGCAGCGTGGCCGGTGTGGCCTGCCAGGCCACACCCAGGGTGGTCTGGGCCGGCATCTGGAAGTCCTGCACCGAGATGCGCCCGCTGTCGGCAAAACCCGGTGCGCTGAGCGTGGCCGCGCTGCGGCCGGTTTTCATGTCCTTCAACGAGGACTTCAGGTGGTGGCTCAGGCCCAGGCGCAGCGTGGGGCTGGCGCTGTAGACCACCCCCAGCTTGCCGGCCCAGCCGGTGGACGCGGCCTCGCCGGTGAAACGGCTGTCGTCGGAGAAATCCACCCGCGCCCAGGGGGCGCCGGCCAGCGGGCCCAGCGCCATGGCCAGGTTCCCTTCGGCGCCGGTCACCATGCCGGCCAGCTGGGCGCCGGTGGCCGCCATCTTCAGGTCCAGGCTGGACCAGACCAGGTCCAGCGAAGCGCCCAGCGCCAGCGCGGGCGTGGCCTGCCACGCCAACGGCAGGATCACCCGGCCGACGCCCAGCTCCGACCGCACACGTTGCCCCGAGCCCAGCGCCAGGAAACTCTGGCTGCCGTACTCCGTGCCCATGCCGCCTTGCGCAAACAAGGCCAGGCCGTAGGTGATTGCACCGCTGCGGCGGCCCCAGCCGAAGGCGGGCATCACGTAGCTGGTGCCGCCGCTGTCGGCGTTCATCGGGCCGGCACGGCTGGACACACGCGGGCCCAGGTTGCCCACGGCCAGGTCCAGCCGCGTTCTGCCGTCACCCAACGCCAGCGTGGCCGGGTTGTTGGTGGCGGCCGCCAGGCCGTTGTCGAGCGCGGTGGCAGCGCCACCCATGCCCGTGGCGATGGGGCCGTAGCCTTCCAGCAGCATGCCGTTGGTGGCCTGCGCCAGCAGGGGCAGGGCCAGCGCGGCACAGGCGGCCAGCGCCCGTGGCGCACGTGGATGTGGGCAAGGTGTCATCGGGTCTTGTCTCCGTGAGGGGTGTGCGGACCGTGCTTCAGGCGAGCGCGATCTCGTCGGTGCGGCTGTCGCCGGTGTTGTCCTTCCAGCTGACGGCCAGCTTGTCGCCGGCCTTGGCGCCGCCGAAGCGGAACCACAGGAAGGGGTCCTGCGAGACGGCCACGCCCCACTGCGCCGACAGCACGGTGCGGCTGCCGTTGAGCGTGGCGCTCACGTCGGTGATGTAGAGCGCGGGCACAAGCTTGCCGGACGCGTCCTTGCGTGCACCCGATTCCATCGGGTGGGACATCAGGACACGGACGTCGGCGTTGCCGTCGGCCAGCTTGGCGCGGATGCGGATCGGGGCTCCCATGGGGTCTCTCCTGGTGGGGTTGGGTTCGGTGGGGAAAGTGGTGGTGCGGACGGCTCGTCCACGGCCTCGCAGAGCTCGGCCGGTTCGCCGGGCAAGAAACCGTCCGCCGGGACGGTTTCCTGTCCCGGCTCACCCGCCGCAGCCGCCCAGCGTGACCTTGGTTTCCTTGCTGGCCGAGTACCAGCGGCCGTCGGCCTTGACCAGGGCCCAGACGTTGGTGGTCTGGCCCATCTTCGAGCGCATCTGCAGGAAGGCGTCGGTGCCCTCCGGGATGCGGTAGCTGGCCACCAGCGGCATCGGGTTCTTCTCCACCAACACGTGGATCTCGGTGGTTTTCGCCAGCTTGCTGGTCACGCCGACCTGCACCACGGCGCCGTTTTCGGCGATGTCCGGGGAGCTCAGGGCGACCTCGCCGCTGACCGTGGGCTCGGCGCCCAGGGCCTTCAGCGCATCGGCCACCGAGGTGGCGGCAAACGGCCCGCTGGCCGCCCGGGCGGTGGTGGCGCCGAGCAGGCCGATGCCGGCCAGGGCCGACAGCAGCGCGGTGGACAACAGCGCCTCGCGGCGCGTCACTGGGTTCATCGTGGGTCTCCTTGGGGTGGGGCGTGTCGAGCAGGCATGGCGCGGCCTGGCCCGGCCTACGCGGGGCCGGACGGTGAACGGGTCGGGGTGGGGTGGACGGCGCGCCGGCCGCCGGGGGTCAGCTGAACTCGTCGATCATGTTGCGCAGGCCCTCGCGCAGCGTCGGCTTCACTTCCTGGGCTTCGGACACACGCTGGCAGACATCGCGGCACATCGCGATCAAGGCCTTGTCGGCCACGCGGTAGAAGACCAGGCTGCCGTCTTTGCGGCGTGCCAGCGCGCCGCGTTCATGCATCAGGTTCAGGTGGCGCGAGATGTTGGTCTGCGTGCCACCGGTGTGTTCGACGATCTCGCTGACGCTGCGCTCGCCGTTGCACACGGCGTGCAGGATGCGCAGCCGCGTGGGGTCGGACATCAGCGCAAAATACCGCGCCACGGCGTCGAAGACCGGGTTCATCTCTTCGTGCATCGCGGACTCCAGGTTGATGTTTCGCAAACCATGGGTCCAGCATATGCGCTGATGCGCATGTGATGGTAAGAACAAACCCGTGTCGAGGGTTTGTCCGGTCTGGCCGCGGTGTGCGCAGGCTCTCAGGGCCAATCGGCGTAACTGGCTGGCAGCCCGGTGCTGCTGTTGCCCTGCGCCCGGCCACGGGCCTGGCTGCGCCAGGCGCTGGGCGGCATGTCCGTCCAACGCCGGAAGAAGCGGCTGAAGTGCGCGGCGCTGCCGAAGCCCAGCTCGACGGCGACGGCTTCGACGTTCAGGTCGGTGCCGGCCAGCAGGCGGCCGGCTTCCAGCACCACCCGCTGGTGCAGCAGGGTCAGCGGCGCGCGGCCCACGCTGCGCACGCACAGGTCGTGCAGGCGGTCCGGTGTGGTACCCAGGGCCTGCGCATACCGCTGGATGGGCCAGTGTTCGCGGAACTGCGCCTCCACCAGCTGCCGGAAGCGCTGCAGCCGCTGCGTGCCCGCCGGCAGCGCCTCCACGGGCAGCGAACCCTGGCTGCCCAGCCGCCACATCCAGACCAGCACGATGGTCAGGTGCGCGCTCAGGTAACCCCAGGAGCCGGCCAGGCCCTTGCGCGCCTCGGCCTCGATGGCGCGCAGCGAGCGCCCGATCTCGTCGCGCGGGTCGGTCTCGTGCACGGTCAGGCGTGCGGTGCGGCCGGTCAGGTGGCGCAGCAGGTGGGCCTCGGCATGGCTGCCGATGGCGGCGGCCAGCAGCGAATCGGACACGCCCACGACGATGCCTTCGCTGCCCGGCGCCACGCGCAGCGCCACGGCCTGGCCGGCGGGCAGCCAGACCAGATCCAGCGGGTGCAGCGTCATCTCGCCGCGGGTGTGCACCAGGCTGCCGCGGCCCGAGGCCAGGTGCACAAAGCGGCCCAGCGCCGCACCGTCGCCCCCGTTCAGCGACCAGCGCTGCGCGTGCAGCGTGGGCTGGATGTTCATCGCGAGCACGTCGCGTGCGCTCATCAACACCGGGTTCAGGGCCGTCATCGGGGCATTTCTTGCGGAGCCTGCTGTAAACCCCGGGACACATCGCCAGAAAACGTCAATCTAACGCCAGGAACGTGCATCCCTGATCGTGGTTTGCCCGTGCACAGTCGCGGCTCTTCTTGGATTGAGGTGTTGCGCCGTGCCGATGTACCGGGTGCCGTTGATGATTGGAGACCGTGATGCGCTGCCCGCGCAGGCCGCGGTGTTCGAGCGTCGCGACCCGGTGCGGGGCGACCTGGCCAGCGTGGCCGCCGCCGCCAGCGTGCAGGACGCACGCGATGCTGCCAACGCCGCCGCGGCCGCCTTCCCGGCCTGGGCTGGCATGGCGCCCACGCAGCGCCGCACGCTGCTGCAGCGTGCCGCCGAGCGCCTGCTGGCACGCACCGCGGAGTTCACCCGGGCGATGGCGGCCGAAACCGGTGCGTCGCCGATGTGGGCCGCCTTCAACTGCAAGCTGGCCGCCAACATGCTGCAGGAAGCGGCGGCCATGACCACGCAGATCAGCGGCGAAGTCATCCCGTCCGACGAACCCGGCCGCCTGGCGATGGCGGTGCGCCAGCCGGCGGGTGTGTGCCTGGGGCTGGCGCCGTGGAACGCACCCGTCATCCTGGGCGTGCGCGCCGTGGCCATGCCGCTGGCCTGTGGCAACACCGTGGTCCTGAAATCGGCCGAGATGTGCCCGATGACACATTGGCTGATCGCCAGCGTGCTGCGCGAGGCCGGCATCCCGGCGGGCGTGATCAACGTCATCAGCAACGCCCCGGGCGAGGCCAAGTCGGTGGTGGATGCGCTGATCGCGCACCCCGCCGTGCGCCGCGTCAACTTCACCGGCAGCACGCGTGTGGGCCGTCTGGTGGCGGTGAGCTGCGCGCAGCACTTGAAGCGCGTGCTGCTGGAACTGGGCGGCAAGGCGCCGCTGGTGGTGCTGGACGACGCCGACCTGGACGCTGCCGTGCCGGCCGCGGCCTTTGGCGCCTACATGAACCAGGGCCAGATCTGCATGAGCACCGAGCGCATCGTGGTCGATGCCAGCATCGCCGATGAGTTTGTCGAGCGCCTGGCCGCGCGCACCCGCACGCTGCGCGCCGGTGTGCCCGGCGCCGAAGGCTGTGTGCTGGGCGCGATGATCGGCCGCGAGGCGGCACAGCGTGTGCGCGGCATGGTGGACGACGCCGTGCACAAGGGCGCGCGCCTGGTCACCGGCGGCGAGCTGGACGGCACCATCCTGCAGCCGGCGCTGGTGGACCATGTCACACCCGCGATGCAGCTCTACCGCGACGAAAGTTTCGGCCCCGTGGCCGCCGTGGTGCGTGTGTCCTCGCCCGAAGAAGCCATCTCGGTGGCCAACGACACCGACTACGGCCTGGCCGCCGCCGTCTACGGCCGCGACGTCACACGTGCGCTGGCCGTCGCGCGCCAGATCGATTCCGGCATCTGCCACGTCAACGCGCCCACCGTGTTCGACGAGCCGCAGATGCCGTTTGGCGGCGTGCGCGGCAGCGGCTATGGCCGCTTCGGCGGCAAGGCCGCCATCGACGAGTTCACCGAGCTGCGCTGGATCACGCTGGCCAGCCAAGCCCCTCACCTGCCGTTCTGACCCCACCCACAAGGAGACAACACCATGCAACGCAGAAGCACCCTGGGCCTGATCACCGCCGCGGCACTCACCGCGCTCGCCACGCTGCCCGCAAGCGCGCAGCAGACCATCAAGATCGGCGCCGTGGCGCCCAAGACCGGTCCGCTGGCCGGCGGTGCCGCGGTCACGCAGTGGCCCACCTACAAGATGTGGGTGACCAAGGTCAACGACCGTGGCGGCCTGAAGATGAAGGACGGCTCGATGCGCAAGATCGAGCTGATCGAATACGACGACCGCACCAACCCCGGCGAGACCATCAAGGCCGTGGAGCGCCTGGCCACGCAGGACAAGGCCGACTTCATCCTGGCGCCCTACGGCACCGGCCTGAACCTGGCCGCTGCACCGGTGTTTGCCAAGTACGGCTACCCGCAGATCGCGGTGAGCGCCATCTCCGACAAGACCGACGAGCTGGCCAAGCGCTACCCCACGATCTTCTTCACGCTGGGCACCACCACGGCATTCGCCAACTCGGTGGCCGACGTGCTGAAGAAGATGGTCGACGAAGGCAAGATCGGCAAGAAGATCGCGATGGTCAACGTGGCCGATGCGTTTGGCATCGAACTCGCCGAAGCCGCGCGCCCGATCTTCAAGAAACACGGCCTGGAGATCGTGTACGACAAGAGCTATCCGCTGGGCACACAGGACCTGGCGCCGGTGATGAAGGGCGCCAAGGCCGCCAACCCCGACGCGTTTGTGGCCTGGAGCTACCCGCCCGACACCTTTGCGCTGGCCGAGCTGGCCAAGATCGAAGGCCTGAACGTCAAGGCGTATTACTCCGCCGTGGCCACCTGTTTCCCGGCTTTCGGCGCCAAGTACGGCAAGTCGGCCGAAGGCATCCTGGGCGCCGGCGGCATCAACCCCGATGCACCGGAGATGAAGGGTTACTTCGAGGACCACAAGAAGATCACCGGTGTGGACGCCGACTACTGGGCCGGTCCCGTCACCTACGCCAGCCTGCAGGTGCTGGAGCAGGCCATCGAAGGCACGGGCGGTGTGGACCGCGCGGCGGTGACCGACTACATCAAGAAAAACAGCTTCAAGACGGTGCTCGGCGACTGGCGCTTCCAGGACCAGGAGATCAAGAACTTCTGGACCGTGGGCCAGTGGCAGAACGGCAAGTTCGTTGGCGTGGCCTCCACCGGCAAGCCGGGCGAGAAGCCGGTGGCCATCAAGACCGGCTGGTGAGCCGCTGACCCTGCTGTGACCCCCGGCGCGGGCCTTTGAACAGGTCCGCGCCGCACGAGAACCCATGGACATCCTGATCACCGGCATCCTGCTGGGGGCGACCTATTCGCTGCTGGCGATGGGCCTGACGCTGCAGTACGGCGTGGCGCGCATCATGAACCTGGCCAACGGCGAGATGCTGGTGGCTGGCGCCTTTGGTGCCTTCTGGCTTTTCACCGCACAACAGGTCAACCCGATGCTGGCGCTGTTGTTCGTGGTGCCGGCGGCCTTCGTGCTGAACTGGGCCATCTACCGCTGGCTGCTGACACCGCTGGTGCGGCGCGCCAAGAACCGCGGCCAGCTGGAGGTGGACAGCATCCTGGCCACCTTCGGCATGAGCTTCGCGATGGTCGGCCTGATGCGCATGGCCTTCGGCGGCGAGTTCTTCAACTACAGCTTTCTGGCCGTGCCCTTCGAGCTTTTCGGCAGCCCCTTCGGACTGAACCGCATCGTCGCCGCGCTGGCCGCGGCGCTGATCTGTGCACTCGTCTATTTCGGCCTGAACGCCACCCGCACCGGCATGGCGCTGCGTGCCGTGGCGGTGGACCCGCGCAGCGCCGGCCTGGTGGCCATCGACGTGCCGAAGATGAACGCACTCGCCTTTGCGCTGGGCGGTGCGGTGATGGCCGCGGGCGGCACCATCCTGTCCACCTTCCTGACGCTGGACGCCTCCATCGGCGTCTTGTTCACGATGAAGGCGCTGATCATCGTGATCATGGGCGGCGTGGGCGACGTGCGTGGCGCCGTGATTGCCGCGCTCATCCTGGGCCTGGCCGAAACCCTGGTGGCCAGTCTGATCGACCCCGGGCTGACGCTGGCCGCGGCCTACCTGCTGTTCGTGCTGGTGCTGCTGTTCCGGCCTCAGGGTCTGTTCGGGAGGCGCGCCACATGAGCCGCCGTGAGGTGATCTGGTTCGCGGCCGTGGCCGCGGGTTTTGTCGTGCTCGCCGGCCTGCCGCTGCTGGGCGACAGCTACTGGCTGACGCTGGGCATCTCGATCGCGATGTACGGTGTGCTGGCCACCTCGTGGGCGTTGTTCTCGGGGCCGACGCACTACATCTCGCTGGCCACCGCGGCTTTCTACGGGCTGGGCGCGTACATCGTGGCCTCGGGCATCGAGGCGATTCCGTATGCCGTGCTGCTGCTGATCTCGGCCGCGGCGGGTGCGGTGCTGGCGCTGGCGGTGGGCGTCGCGACGCTGCGGCTGTCGGGCGTGTATTTCGTGATCTTCACGCTGGGCCTGGCGGAGTTCATCCGGCAGGTGGTGACCTGGGTGCAGAACAACTTCAGCGGCAGCCGCGGCCTGTACGTGCTGACCGAGCTGAAGGACCACCACATCTACTGGCAGCTGCTGGCGCTGGGCGCGGCCGTGGCGTGGATCGGCTGGGCCGTGAACCGCTCGCGGCTGGGTTTTGCGCTGCGCATCATCGGCAACGACGAGCTGGTGGCAGCCCATGTCGGCATCCACTCGGCACGCGCCAAGGTGGCGCTGTTCGTGATCTCGGGCACCGTGGCCGCGATCACCGGCGCCATCATGGCGCCGCGTTTCACCTACATCGAGCCGTCGATGGCGTTTTCACCGGACCTCTCGTTCCAGGTCGTGATCATGGCGCTGCTGGGCGGTGTGCACCGGCTCTGGGGCCCGCTGGTCGGCGTGATCCCGTTCACCTTCCTGTGGGAGGCCATCTCCGCCAGTTTCCCCACGCAGACGGTGCTGCTGCTGGGTCTGGCCTTCCTGCTCATCGTGTACTTCATCCCGCATGGCGTGGTCGGCCTGCTGGAGAAATTGAAGAGGCGCGACCATGCGTGAACGCACCGTGCTGGACGTTCAGGCCGTCTCCAAACACTTCGGCGGTTTGAAGGCCGTGAACGCCGTCTCCTTCAACGTGCGCGAGCACGAGGTGATGGGCATCATCGGCCCGAATGGCAGCGGCAAGACGACGATGATGAACCTCATCAGCGGCGCACTCGCGCCGACCTCGGGCGATATCTTCCTGGACGAACGCCTGATCTCCGGCCGCCATGCACGCGAGATCTCACGTGCCGGCGTCGGCCGCACCTTCCAGCTGGTGCGTGTGCTGCCCTCGCTCAGCGTGGTGGAAAACGTGATGGCCGGTGCCGTCTTCGGCCACAAGCGCCTGTGGGGCCGCGAGGCGCGCAAACATGCCGAGCGCCAGCTGGAGCGGGTGGGCCTGTCGCAGGCCGTCAATGCACCCGTCTCCACGCTGACCTACATCGACGAAAAACGTGTGGAGCTGGCCCGGGCGCTGGCCGGTGACCCGCGGGTGCTGCTGCTGGACGAGTGGCTGGCCGGCCTGAACCCGACCGAGCTGCAGACCGGCATCACGCTGATCAAGAGCCTGCGCGACGACGGCCGCACTGTCATCCTGGTGGAGCACGTGATGGACGCTATCCGCAGCCTGTGCGACCGCTGCGTGGTGATGAGCAGCGGCGTCAAGATCGCCGAGGGCACGCCGGAGCAGGCGCTGTCCGACCCCGAGGTCATCAAAGCCTACCTGGGGGACGAGCATGCTTGAGGTGAACAAGCTCGCCGTCACCTACGGCCAGCACCGTGCGCTGAAGGGCGTCGACCTCAGCGTGAAGCCCGGTGAGATCGTCGTGATGTTGGGCGCCAACGGCGCCGGCAAGACCTCGCTGCTGAAGGCCGTGGCCGGTTTGATCCCGGCCGATGCCGGCAGCCAGGTGCGGTTGGACGGCCACGCGCTGAGCGGCCAGCCGCCGCACCACATCGTCGAAGCCGGCCTGGCCCTGGTGCCTGAAGGCCGCGGCATCTTCGGCGACCTGTCGGTGCAGGAGAACCTGGTGCTGGGCGCTTTTGCGCAGCGTGCACGCATCGACCAGGCGGCCAACCTGGACCGCGTGCTCGGCCTGTTCCCGAAGCTGGCCGAGCGCAGCGCACAGATCGCACGCACGATGAGCGGCGGTGAACAGCAGATGGTGGCCATCGGCCGCGCGCTGATGAGTGCGCCCACCATCCTGATGCTGGACGAACCTTCGCTGGGCCTGTCGCCGCTGTTGTGCAGCGAGCTCTTCAAGGCGCTGCAGGCCGTGCGCGCCACCGGCGTGGGCATCCTGCTGGTGGAGCAGAACGCGCGCCAGAGCCTGGCCATCGCCGACCGTGCGTACCTGCTGGAAAACGGCCAGATCGTCGGCCAGGGGCCGGCCGCCCAGCTGGCGCGCGACCCGGCGGTGCAGGCGGCCTACCTGGGCGGCGCGGCGGCCAAGACCGGCGCGGCGAGGGCGCACACGGCCGCACGGGCCATGGCGCCCGCACACGACCCCGCCGCCATCGCCGCCCAGGCGCTGGCCGCCGTTGCACGCACCGGCGGGTACGGCACACCGGGGGCCACGACGTCGGCTGACACGCTGGTGCCGGTACGCATCGCCGACCTGGTGCGCGTGGCCTCGCAGCGGCAGGCGCAGGACGTGGAGGCGCAGCGTCACGCACCCGCCGCACCGGCCAACCCGGCACTCGCCCAGCGGGCGCTGGCCGAGCTGCAGGCCGCCGGCACGCTGGACGCGGCCGTGGCGCAGCTGGAAGCCGCGGTCCAGCGCCTCAAGCCCACGCCGGTGGTGGCCCCGACGCTGGAAGTCTGGCGCCGCCCTGGCATCGAGATCCACCGCCGCCAAGCCGACGGCAGTTTCAAGAAGGACGACTGACATGGCTCGCAATTTCGATGGCCTGTACATCGGCGGCCGCTGGGTCCACCCCGGCCGCAACTTCGACGACCTGAATCCGGCCGACGGTTCGGTCTGGGCCCGGGTGCCGGACGGCAGCCTGGCCGACGCCCGCGCCGCGATCGACGCCGCGCAGGCGGCGTTCCCAGGCTGGGCGGGGCTGATGTTCCAGCAGCGCAGCCACTACATGATCAAGATCGCCGAGATCATCGAGCGGCGCAAGAAGGACCTGGTCGAAGCGCTCAAGTTCGAAGGCGGCGGCTGGTTCGGCAAGGGCATGTTCGAAGCGGGTTACGTGCCCGAGGTGTTCTACGCCGCTGCGGCCAGCAACTACGCGGCCATCGGCGAGATCATGCCGTCGGAAAACGGCAAGCTCTCGATGGCGATGCGCCGGCCCATGGGCGTGGTCACCTGCATCAGCCCCTGGAACTTCCCGACCCTGCTCACCGGCCGCGGCATCGCCTTTGCCATCGCGGCGGGCAACACCTGCGTGCTCAAACCGTCGGAAGAAACGCCCTACACCGGCGGCCTGTTCTTCGCGGAAGTGTTCGAAGAAGCTGGCGTGCCACCCGGCGTGCTGAACGTCGTGACCTGCTCGCGCGACAACGTGGCCGCGATCGGCGACGAGCTGATCGACAACCCGCGCATCAAGGGCATCAGCTTCACCGGCAGCACGCCGGTGGGCCGCATGATCGCGGCGCGGGCTGGTGCGCACCTGAAGAAGGCCTGTGTGGAGCTGGGTGGCAAGGACAGCCTGATCGTCTGCGACGACGCCGACATGGAGCGCGCCACCCAGGCCGCCAACTTCGGCAGCTTCATGCACCAGGGCCAGATCTGCATGTCGGTGGAGAAGGTGCTGGTGCAGGACAGCATCTTCGAGCCCTTCGTCAAACGTTTTGTCGAACGCGCCGCCAAGCTGAAGGTGGGCGACCCCAGCCGCGACGACGGCGCCATCATCGGCCCGCTGATCAACGACAAGCAGGCCGCCAAGGTCAAGGAGCAGATCGACGACGCCGTCGCCCGTGGTGCCAAGGTGCTGCTGGGCGGTGGTGTGCGCGGCCGTTTTGTCGAACCGACCATCCTGCTGGGTGTGACGCCGCAGATGAAGGTCTACCAGGAAGAGACCTTCGGCCCCGTGGTGCCGGTGATCCCGTTCCGCACCGACGCCGAGGCGGTGGCTATCGCCAACGACACCGAGTACGGCCTGTCCAGCGGCGTGATGACCCGCGACGAAGCACGGGGCCTGCGCATCGCGCAGCAGCTGGACACCGGCATGTGCCACATCAACTGCAGCAGCGTGAACGACGAGCCGCACGTGCCCTTCGGCGGTTCCAAGGCCTCGGGCCTGGGCCGGCACGGCGGGCGCTGGTCGCACGAAACCTTCACCGAGACGCGCTGGATCACGCTGGACCGTGGCGGCCGTCCTTACCCGCCGATGTTCTGACCATGAAGAAGCTCCTCGAAGGAAAAACCATCGTCGTGACGGGCTGTGCCAGCGGCATCGGCCTGGAGACCGCGCGCCTGTGCAAGGCGGGGGGCGCCACCGTGCTGGGCGTGGACCGCACGGTGACCCACGAACACGTGGACGAGCTGTACAAGGTGGACCTGTCCTGCCCCGTGCAGATCCGCCAGCTGGTGCAGGCGCTGCCCCATGGTGTGCACGGCCTGGCCAACGTGGCCGGCCTGCCGCCCACGGCGCCGGCGGAGTTGGTGCTGAAGGTCAACCTCGTCGGCCTGAAAGCATTGACCACGCAGCTGATCCCGAAGCTGGCCGATGGCGCCAGCATCGTCAACCTGGCCTCGCTGGCGGGCTTCGGCTGGGCCGACCACATCAGCAGCATCCACGCCAGCGAAGCGCTGGACTTCGACGACGTGGCCGAGTTCGTGCGCACGCACGACGCGGGTGATGCCGGTGGCCGCAGCTACTTCTTCAGCAAGGAGGCGCTGGTGGTCTGGACGCTGCAGAACCGCTGGACCTGGCGTGCGCGCGGCATCCGCATGAATGCCGTCAGCCCCGGCCCGGTGGATACGCCCATCCTGGGCGACTTCGTGAAGACCCTGGGCGCCCGCGCCGAAGAAGACATGCGCGTGATGGACCGTCCGGGCACGCCGGCCGACATCGCGCCGGTGGTGGCCTTTTTGTTGAGCGACCAGAGCGCCTGGATCCGCGGCGCCAACCTCCCGGTGGACGGCGGCATGTCGTCGCACCTGCTGTGCAACATCCACGCTCTGTGACCGAGAACCTGCCATGAGCACAATTTCCTGGATCGTCCTGGTCCTCATCGTCCTGGCCGTCGTGGTCGTCGTGCTGGCGCGTTTTTACGAGCGCGGCACACGCGAGACCAGCCTGGTGAAAACCGGCGTCGGCGGCCGGCGCGTGGTGATGGACGGCGGCGTGATCGCCTTGCCCTACTTCCACCAGATCTCGCGCGTGAACATGCAGAGCCTGCGGCTGGAGGTGGGCCGCAAGGGCGAGGCCGCGCTGATCACCAAGGACCGCTTGCGGGTGGACGTGGGCGCGGAGTTCTACGTCTCGGTGATCACCAGCGAAGAAGGCATCGCGCGCGCCGCGCAGACCCTGGGCAACCGCACGTTTGATGCCGGCAAGTTGCGTGAACTCATCGAAGGCAAGCTGGTCGATGCGCTGCGCGCCGTGGCCGCGCGTTTCACGATGGACGAGCTGCACGAAAACCGCGGCCGCTTCGTCACCGAGGTGCGCGAAAGCCTGGTCGAATCTCTGGCCCGCAACGGGCTGGAGCTGGACACCGTCTCGCTGACCGCGCTGGACCAGACCCCGTTCAAGGCGCTGGACGAAAACAACGCCTTCAACGCCGTGGGCATGCGCAAGCTGGCCGAGGTGATCGCCAAGAGCAAGAAGGAGCGCGCGGAGATCGACGCCGACGCCGAAGTGTCGGTGCGCCGCGCCGCGATGGAGGCCACACGCCGCAAGCTGCAGATCGACCTGGAAGAGCAGACCGCGCAGATAGCCCAGGTGCAGCAGATCGAGACCCTGAAGGCCGCGCAAGTGGCCGAGGTGGTGCAGCGCAAGGCGCACAGCGAGCTGGCGTCCACCCGGGCCCGCATCGAGATGGAACAAGGCATCCGCACGGCCGACCTGGAGCGTGAACGTGCGATTCGCGAAGCCGAGATCGCGCAGGCCCAGGCGCTGGCGCTGGCCGAGCAGCAGCGGCAGATCGCGATCGCCGAACACAGCCGCGCCGAGAGCCAGGCCAAGGCGGCGGCCGATGCCGCGCGGGCTGAAGCCGTGCGCGCCGCCGAAGCCGTGCCCACCGCCAAGCAGGTGGCCGAGGCCGAGCGCCGCAAGGCCGTGGCCCTGGTGAGCGCGCAACAGGACACCGCGATGGCTGCCGAACGTGCCACCGCCAAGCTGCACACAGCGCAGGTGGAGGCCGAGGCCGCGGCGCTGCGCACCAGCGCGCACAAGGCCGAGCTGCTGGCCCAGGCCGACGGCCGGCGTGCGATGGCCGAAGCCGACAACGCGCTGGACGAACGCAGCAGCGCGATGCGCGTGGAGCTGGCCAAGATCGAGGCCCTGCCCCGTGTGGTGGCCGAGATGGTGAAACCGGCGGAGAAGATCGACAGCATCCGCATCCACCACGTCAGCGGCCTGGGCCACGGCGGGGGTGTCAGCGGTGCGGCGGCCGACGGCAGCGCCCGCACGCCGGTGAACCAGGCGCTGGACGGCATCCTGGAGATGGCCGTGCAACTGCCCGCGCTGAAGAAGCTGGGCGAAGACCTGGGGATGAGCCTGGACAGCGGGCTGGCGGGCCTCACCCAACCCTTGGGTGGCCGCCAGCCCTGAACTCGATTATGAACGCGGTCCGGACCGCGTCCGGACCGCGTCCTGACCCTTATTGCGCCAGGCGCAGCGTGTAGTTGGCCGCGCCGCCGCTGTAGTAGCGCACCCGCACATACACCGTGACCGCCGCGCCGCCGTTGTTGATCACGGCGGCGCTGTCCACCAGCCCGGCACCCTTGGTGCTGCTGGCGATCTGGGTGCCGCTGGCGTTGTAGATGTACAGGTCGTAGTCGACAGCGGGGGGCGGCGTCAGCGTGGACGTCAGCGTCTTGCCGGCCGCCAGGGACACGCGGTAGTAATCGGTGTCGCTGTTGGACGCGATGCGGCCGTTCACGAGGGCCGGGTTGGGTGAGATCAGCTGCGCCGTGTTGCGGCTGTTGTTGCTCTCCACCTCGGCCACGATGGTGTCGCCACCACCACCGCCGCCGCCGGTGGCTGCCACCACCGCCGCGTTGGCGTCGACCAGGCCGGTGCCACATTGCGAGCAAGCGGCCGGGAAGGCCCGCGTGCTGGATTTCAGCCGCGATTCCACCTCGTCGGGCGTCAGCGCCGGGTTGGCGGCCAGCATCAGCGCGACCACCCCCGCCACGTGCGGCGTGGCCATCGACGTGCCCTGGTACCAGGCCAGCGAATCGGCGCCCGGCGCGCCGCTGCCGCTGTTCAGCGTCGACAGGATGCCGTTGGTGGAACTGCTGCGCACGTCGCCGCCCGGGGCTGCCAGGTCCACCACGGTGCCGTAGTTGGAGTAGTAGGCCCGGCCGCCGCTGCGGTTGGTGGCCGCCACGCTGATCACACCCGCACAACTGGCGGGTGAGTAGTTGGCCGCGTTGGCGTTGCTGTTGCCGGCCGCCACCACCACGGTGGCGCCGCGGCTGCGCGCGCTGTTGATGGCGTTCTGCGTGGTGGTGTCGCAGGCGCCGCCGCCGCCCAGCGACAGGTTCAGCACCTTGGCCGGGAAGGCATTCGCCGGCACGCCGGAGACCGTGCCGCCCGAGGCCCAGACGATGGCGTCCGCGATGTCGGACGTGTAGCCGCCGCACTTGCCCAGCACCCGCACCGGCACCACCTTGGCGCCGAAGGCCACGCCGGCCACACCGCTGCCGTTGTTGGTGACAGCGGCGATGGTGCCGGCCACGTGTGTGCCGTGCCAGGAGCTGCTGGAGGCCGGGTCACCCACGCCGCATTCACCCGCGGCCACGGCATCGCCGGGGTCGCTGGCATCGCTGTCGCGGCCGTTGCCGTCGTTGGAGACGAAGGTGTCACCGATGAAGTCGTAGCCGCCCACCAGGTTGGCGGCCAGGTCGGCATGGGGCCGGTAACCCGTGTCGATGACGGCCACGCGCACACCGACGCCGGTGGACTTGTCCCAGGCCGCCGGCAGGTTCAGGCCGGCGGTGGCCTCGTAGTAGTGCCACTGGTCCAGGTAACGTGAATCGTTGGGCGTCAGCTGGATGTGCATCATGCGGTCGGGCTCGGCAAACTCGACATCGGCATCGGCCGCCGCCACGGCCTGGGCCAGCGCGGCGGCATCGGCGGCGTCCAGCCGGCGGTCCAGCTGCAGCACCAGCGCGCCAAAGGCGTTGCGGCGGCGCACGTCGAACTGCACGCCGCGCTGGTTGGCGGCGGCCTGCAGCGCGGCCAGCACGTTGCGGTCGGCCCGCGCCGCGCCGGTGCTGCCGGCGCGGTACTGCACGATCAGGCGGTCGGTGGGCCCGGCGCTGGGCGTGCTGTCGCCCGGCCCCCCGGCCCAGACCGCAGAAGCACACAAGGATGCACTGGCCAAGGCCAGCACCAGGGAACGCAGTCGGAACAACATCGCTCAATCCTCCACACCGCTGGAAAATGCCAGCTGAGGCGCGATGTTGCATGGTGACGCCCCCCGATCCAAGGGGGTGCGTCCGCAGGCTTGCAAATAATCGTTACACGAACAACTCGGTGTCGATCGCTGCCGTGGTGGCTGCTCTGGCGCTTGTGCGTGTAACGCACTCGCAATACACTGATCCCATGAGATCAGCCGTCATCCCCCAGATCCGCGTCGAGCCGGCGTTGCGCCAGGAACTGGAGTCCGTGCTCAAGCCGGGTGAAACGCTGACGGACTTTGTCGAAAGCACGGTGCGAAACGCCATCGCATTCCGACGCGTGCAGACGGACTTCCATGCACGTGCACAAGCTGCGTCCGAGGCTTACCACCAGACGGGTGCAACGGTGCCCGTTGACGTGGTGTTGGACAGGCTGCAAGCCAAGCTCGACAGCCGGCGCAAGAAGCTGGGTCGATGAGTTTTGCCGTCGAGCTGTCGCCGACGGCCGAGGCCGATCTGGAACGCCTCTTTGACTTTTTGCTCGAGCAAGCCAACACCACGGAAGATCTGGATCGGGCGCAGGCAGCGATCGATGCCATCCGGGCGGCGGTTCAGCATCGCTTGGCCACCACACCCTTCAGCTTTCGCAAGGCGGCGCAAAACCCGGCACAACGCGAACTGATCATTCCGTTCGGCGGCACAGGTTATGTGGCGTTGTTCGAAATCGTCAGCGTGGCCAAAGTGGTCGTGCTGGCGGTGCGCCACCAGCGCGAAGAGGACTACCACTGAGCTCGCCCCTGGGGCGAGTTCAGAACAGCTCGGTGTCGATCTCTGCCGTGGTCGCAGCGGTGTAGCGCGGCCCGGCCACGGTGTGCTGGTTGATCAGCGCGTCCAGCCGTTCGACCAGGCTGGACGACAGCGCCAGGTGCCAGGCGCCCAGGTTCTCGTGCAGGTGGGCCAGGCTGCGCGTGCCGGGGATGGGGATGATGTCCTCGCCCTTGGCCAGCAGCCAGGCCAGGGCCAGCTGCGCCGGGGTGCAGCCCACCTCCAGCGCCAGCGCTTCGTAGGCCGGCAGCAGCCCCAGGTTCTGCGCGTAGGTGCCGGGCTCGAAACGTGGCATGCCGCGCCGGATGTCCTTGGGTTCCAGCGTGGCCACGTCGCGCAGCGTGCCGGTCAAAAAGGCCCGGGCCAACGGGCTGAAGGCCACAAATGCCGCGCCGATGCGGCGGCAGGCGGCCAGCACCGCGATCTCGGGCTCGCGCGTCCACAGCGAATATTCCGTCTGCACCGCGCTGATCGGGTGGACCGCATGGGCCTTCAGCAGCGTGGCGGCCGAGACTTCAGACAAACCCAGCAGCCGCACCTTGCCCGCCTGCACCAGATCGGCCATCGCCCCCACGCTGTCTTCGATGGGCACGGTCTTGTCCCAGCGGTGCAGGTAGAAGAGGTCGATGTGGTCGGTCCTCAGGCGCTGCAGGCTGGCGTCGCACGAGGCCTTGATCGTGGCCGGGCGGCCGTCGATGACCCGTTTGCCCTCCACGCCGTGCAGGCCACATTTGCTGGCCAGCACGAAGCGGTGGCGGTGCGGGGCCAGCACGGCGCCAACCAGGCTTTCATTGCCCCCAAAGCCGTAGAGCGCCGCGGTGTCCAGCAGCGACACGCCCGCATCCAGCGCCGCCAGCAGCAGGGTGGCGGCTTCATTCGTCGACGGCGACGTGCCGTAGGCGTGACTGAGGTTCATGCAGCCCAGCCCCAGCGGGCTGACCGACAGCGGGCCGATGCGGCGTGGGGCAGGCAGGCTCATGGCACTACAACCTCAGGATGAACAGCGTGATCGACGGGAACAGCACCAGCATCACCACCCGGACCAGGTCGCTCAGCACAAAAGGCATCACGCCACGGTACGTGGCCTTCATCGGGATGTCGGGCGCCATGGACTGGATCACGAACAGGTTCATGCCCACCGGCGGTGTGATCAGGCCGACCTCGACGACGATCAGCACCAGGATGCCAAACCAGATGGCCGTTTCTTCCGGCGTCAGGCCGAAGTCCAGTGCCGACACCATCGGGAAGAAGATCGGGATGGTCAGCAGGATCATGGACAACGAGTCCATGAAACAACCGGCGATCAGGTAGAAGACCAGGATGGCCCACAGCACCTGGTAGGGGCCGAAACCCTGCGTGCCCACCCAGCCCGCCAGCTCCTGTGGCATCTGCGACAGCGCCAGAAAGGTGTTGTAGGCCGCCGCACCGATGACGATCATGAACACCATGGCCGTGCCGTTGCCGGTGGACTCGAAGGACGCGCGCAGCTTGTCCACCGACAGCCCGCCCTTCAGCCAGGCCAGCACACCGGTGCCCACGGCGCCAACGGCCGCACCTTCAGTGGGCGTGAACAGCCCGCTGTAGATGCCGCCGATCACCACCGCAAAGATCAGCAGCACCGGCCACACCGCGGCCAATGCCGCCCAACGCGCGGGCCAGGGCAGCGGGTCCACCTGGCCGGCCAGGTGAGGCCGGAAGCGCACGACCAGGTTGATGACCAGCATGTACCCCAGTGCCGCCAGGATGCCGGGCACAAAGGCGGCGGCAAACAGCTTGGCGATGTTCTGCTCGGCCAGGATGGCATAGATCACCAGCACGATGGACGGTGGGATCAGGATGCCCAGCGTGCCACCCGCGGCCAGCAGGCCGGCCGACAGCCCGCCCTGGTAACCGGCGCGCTTGAGCTCGGGCAGGGCCACCTGGGCCATCGTCGCGGCAGTCGCCATCGACGAGCCGCAGATGGCGCCAAAGCCGGCGCAGGCGCCGATGGCGGCCATGCCCACACCCCCGCGGCGGTGGCCGATGAAGGCTTCAGCGGCCTTGAACAGGGCCTGCGACATGCCGCCCAGCGACGCAAACTGCCCCATCAGCAGGAACAGCGGCACGATGGACAGCGAGTGGCTGGAAAACTGGCTGTAGGCCAGCGACTTCATCTGGTTCAGCAGCGGCGCCGCGCTGCCATACACGGCCCAGGAGCCGCCCAGGCCCAGCACCAACATCGCCAGGCCGATGGGCACACGCAGGAAGATCAGCACCAGCAGGGCCGGCAGTGACCAGATGGCCATCCACAGCGGTTCCATCAGTGTTCCCCCCCGGCCGGGCCCAGGTCCATCGGCGGCACGGCCAGGCCGAAATCCTCCACCAGGCGCCAGGCGTAGATCACGCAGCCGGCCAAGGCAAACGGGAACGAGGCGGCCCAGCCCCACCACACGGGCATCTGCAGGATGAAGGTCACTTCGTTGTTCTCATGGAAATCCAGCATGCCCACGCCCATGCGCCAGACCAGCGCCACCCAGCACAGCAACATCAGCCCATCCGCCAGGATCTCCAGCGCCTTCTTCAGCGGTGCCGGGTAGTAGGGCCAGAACAGGTCGACCCAGGCGTGGCCGCGTTTCAGGTGTGCCCAAGGCAGGAAACAGAAGACGGCCAGCGCGGTGCCCGCCTCGACCAGCTCGAAGTCGCCCGGCACGGGGCTCAGGCCCAGGCCGCTCAGGGCGCGGCCGACGATGCTGGCCACGCTGACCACGGCGATCAGGGTCAGCACAAAGCCGCCGAACCAGGCCATGGCCCGGCTCAGGCCGTAGATGAATTTGCTCATGGGGCGGGTGCCTCGCGGGGCGGCGCCAGGGCCGCCCCGGGGTGAGAGAGAACGATTATTTCTTGCTGTACTTGTTGATCAGCGCCTCGGCCTCGGCCGCCAGCTTCGGGCCGTCGATGCCCTTGCCGCTGACTTCCTTGTACCAGGTGGCGCGCACACCGGCGGCGGCCCGCTGCCAGCGGTTGGTTTCCGCGGCGTCGAGCGTGACGATGTTGTTGCCCGCCTTCTTGGCGATGTCCAGGCCGGCCTTGTCGCCCATGTCCATCGCGCGGCCGAACATCGCCGCGGCTTCGATGCCGCTGTTGGCATCGATCACCTTCTTCAGGTCGGCCGGCAGCTTGTCGTAGGCGCCCTTGTTCATCGCGACGGCGAAGGTCTGCGTGTACAGGCCCTTGGCGCCGGTGAAGCCGGTGTGGTTCTTGACGATCTGCGTCACCTTCAGCGCCGGGGTCACCTCCCAGGGGATGGTGGTGGCGGCGATCACGCCCTTGGACAGCGCTTCACCCACGGCCGGCACCGGCAGGCCCACGGGTGTGGCACCCAGCTGCTCCAGCATGATGTTGATCACGCGTGAGCCGCCGCGCACCTTCATGCCCTTCAGGTCTTCCAGCTTGGTGATCGGGTCCTTGCTGTGGAACAGGCCGGGGCCGTGCGTGTGCACGGCGATCAGCTTGACGTCCTTGTACTCGTCCTGCGCGTTTTTCTGCACGTAGTCCCAGAAGGCCTTGGACGAGGATTCGGCGTCACCGCTGCTGAACGGCAGCTCGAACACTTCGCTCTTCGGGAAGCGGCCCGGGGTGTAGCCCAGCACCGTCCAGATGATGTCGACCACGCCGTCCTTGGCCTGGTCGAACAGCTCGGGCGGGCGCCCGCCAAGCTGCATGCTGGGGAACAGCTGCACCTTGATGCGGCCGCCGCTTTCTTTTTCGACCTTCTCGGCCCAGGGTTTGATGGCCTGCGCCGGGATCACGGCCTGCGGCGGCAGCATCTGGTGGAAACGCAGCGTCGTGGTCTGGGCCTGGGCGTGGCCTGAGAGGGCCAGCACGGCGGCGCCGGTCAGGGTGCCCAGGAAGTGCTTGCGGGTGATCGTCATGGTCTTGTCTCCGGTGGTGAAAGGGGATGTGGGTCTGAAGGCTCAGGCCGCGAGCTGTCGCTCGAGGTCGTGCAGCACCTGGTAACAGGGCAGCACCTGGGCCACGCTGGCGTTGGGCTCGCGCCCTTCGCGGATGGCGGCAAAAAACTCGCGGTCCTGCAGCTCGATGCCGTTCATCGACACATCGACCTGCGAGACGTCGATCTTCTCTTCCTTGCCGTTGAAGAGATCGTCGTAACGCGCCAGGTAGGTGCCCGTGTCGCCGATGTAGCGGAAGAAGGTGCCCAGCGGGCCGTCGTTGTTGAAGGACAGGCTCAGCGTGCAGATGGCGCCGTTGGCGGCCTGCAGCTGGATGCTCATGTCCATCGCGATGCCCAGCGTGGGATGGATCGGGCCCTGCACCGCGTGGGCTTTCACGATGGGGCTGCCGGCCTGGTAGGCGAACAGGTCCACCGTGTGAGCGGCGTGGTGCCACAGCAGGTGGTCGGTCCAGCTGCGCGCCTGGCCCAGCGCGTTCATGTTGCTGCGGCGGAAGAAGTAGGTCTGCACATCCATCTGCTGGATGTTGAATTCGCCGCGCTGGACGCGTTGGTGCACCCACTGGTGGCTGGGGTTGAAGCGGCGTGTGTGCCCGCACATCGCCACCTTGCCGGCCTGCTGCGCACGCTGCACCACGGCCTGGCCGTCTTTCAGCACGTCGCACAGCGGGATCTCGACCTGCACATGTTTGCCGGCTTCCAGGCAGGCGATGGTCTGCGAGGCGTGCATCTGCGTGGGCGTGCAGAGGATGACGGCGTCCACCTCCTTCAGCGCCAGGCTGGCGGCGAGGTCGGTGGT
>JADMJD010000021.1 GCA_018780805.1 Rubrivivax sp.
AGAACAAGATCATCAAGATCTTCTCGGTGGCCAGCGTGGCGCTGCTGCCGCCCACCCTGATCGCCAGCGTCTACGGCATGAACTTCAAATTCATGCCCGAGCTGGACTGGCAGGCCGGTTACCCGTTTGCGCTCGGTCTGATGGCGGCGTCGGTGGCGGTGCCCATCGTGTACTTCCGCCGCAAAGGTTGGTTACGCTGAGGCCGTTGCATTTGTCGCACAGCGCGCATCCATCGTCTGCCTGCAGGACGGAATGCAGCGCCGGGCTGCGTTAGATTCCCGGCTGCCGATAAGCGAGACCACCCATGAAGACTGCCCTGTTGACGATCGCGACTGCGCTGCTGCTGCTGGCGGCGCCCGCGATGGCGCAGTTCTCCATGGTGCCGGCACCGCTGGCCGAAGGGGCGCCTGTGGTCTCGGAAGCCGAGACGACGCAGGACTACAAGAAGGACTTTGCGCGCCACATCTACAAGTCCTACCCGATGCGCATCTACCGCGGCAAGCTGCCGCCGCTGCTGTACAGCGTGATGATGACGGAGACCCAGATCGACGCCCAGGGCGTGGTGATCGATGTCTCCATCCGGCGCCCGCCGGCGGCCAAGGAGGTGGCGCCCTGGGTGGTGCAGCTGATCAAGCGCGCCGGGCCCTTTCCGGCGCCGGCCAAGATGGGCCTGAGCACCATCAGCGAGATCTGGCTGGTCGACAAATCGGGCAACTTCCAGCTCGACACGCTGACCGAAGGGCAGCGTTAACGGTCCACGTTGACCGAAGGTCAGCGCTAACTGTTCGCTCTCTTCTTCAGCCAGCGCATCAAGCCGCCCACCACGGGCAGTTTTTCATAGAGCTCTTCGGCCGCGTCCCAGTAGTCGCGGTGCACCGCCACGCGGCCATCGGGCGCAAAACGCAGGTGCGAGCTGCCATGGATGCGCTGTTCATCGCGCCGGAAACGCTTCATGCGGAACACAAAGTCCCAGCTCAGGAAACACTGGTCGCCCTGCACCAGCACGTCGATGATCTCGAAGCGCGGGCCGTCCAGCGCGACGAACATGTGGCCGAAGATGCGCTGGATGGCCGGCAGGCCCTGCACCGTGTTGAACGGGTCCTTGAAATGGGCGTCGTCGGTGTAGAGCCGGCCCAGCTGCGCCACGTCGGCCGGCTGCAAACGCTCGAAGACCTCGATCACCCGCTGGGCGCGTGCATCGCTGGTTTTCACAGGCCGGTCGACCGCCGCACGGCCGCAAAGTAGGGCCGGTAGGCCAGGTGGCGCAAGGCCTTGAGCCAGAGCGTGAAGCGCTTCGGGAAGTGGATCTCGAACTCGCCACGCTGCCAGCCGCGCAGCATCTCCTGGGCCGCTTCTTCGGGGGTGATCAGGGCCGGCATCTTGAATTCATTCTGCGCCGTCAGCGGCGTCTCCACAAAACCCGGGTTCACCACCGAGACGCCGATGCCGCGCGGGTGCAGGTCCAGGTAGAGCACCTCGGCCAGGTTGATCAGCGCCGCCTTGGTCGGCCCGTAGGCCATGGCCTGCGGCAGCCCGCGGTAACCGGCCACGCTGCCGACCAAGCTCAGGTGGCCGGCCTTCTGGCGCAGCAGCACCGGCAGCACCGCGTCCAGCAGGTGCAGCGCGCCGACGTAGTTGACCTGCTGGTGCTGCAGGGCCACGTCGAGGTCGAATTCGGTGGCGCGCATGGCCTGGTAGGTACCGGCACAGTAGACGGCCAGGTCGATGCGGCCTTGGGTCTTCACGAGCTGCCCGGCCGCGGCGCGCATCGCGTCGCGGTCGGTGGCGTCCAGCGGCAGCGCCTCGCTGCCCGGGTGGGCGGCCACGAAGGCCTGCAACGCCCCCTGGTTGCGTGCCGAGACGATGACATGCGCGCCCTGCTGGTGCAACAGCGCCGCCGTGGCGCGGCCGATGCCGGTGGAGGCGCCCACCAGCCAGCAGACCCGGCCGTGCCAATCGGTGAGGCGGGGGTTCATGGGCCCTTTCGGTAGAAGGACAAGGTGACCTCGCCCAGGTGGATGCCGAACTTGCTCATGGCCGCCTTGTTGAGCATGACCTGGTTGTCCATCAGGTACATCCAGTCGTCGAACTGCACCTCCCAGACCCGGCCGTCCACCGGCAGCGCCAGTGTGTAGCGCCAGTTCAGCGCATTGCCGGCGGCCACCCCCTGGGCCACGCCCACCACGTCGTCGGCCCGGCCTTCGTAGCGGCCGTTGCCCAGGTCGGTCAGCCGCCACACACGGCGTTCGGTCGTGCCGTCGCTGTAGGTGAAACGTTCGTCCAGCGTGCCTTGCGGGCCGTTCCAGGTGCCGGTCATGGCCACCGTGAAACGGCGCACGACCTGGCCCGAGCGGTCGGTGAACAGGCCATGCGCTGTGAGCTCACCGTTGAAGTAGGTCTTCAGGTCCAGCACGGGTTTTTCCGCCGCGTAGTCGGCCGGCGTGGGGCCGGCGCAACCGGCCAGCGAGGCCAGCAGGGCGCCTCCGGCCAGGACCATCAGGCCACGTCTTTTCAGGGTCATGTTTCCTCCGGAGATCGGATCCAGCGCCACCACAGCAGCGCGGCGGCCAGCAGTTTCAGGACGCAGGGCAGCAGGCAGTAGGCCAGCGTCAGGGCTTGCAGTGCGTCGGCGTCGCGGCTGCCAGGGGCATAACCGAACACCTCCAGCAGCGGCAACGCGATGCCCGCCGCCAGCGCCAGGTTGAGCTTGGTGGCAAAGTTCCACCAGCCGAAGTAAGCGCCTTCCAGACGCCCCCCATGGCCGGCGCGCTGGATCACGCCGGCCAGCAGCGCGCCAGGCAAGGCCAGATCGGCCCCCAGCGCCACGCCGCTCGCTACGCAGACGGCCGCGAACGCCACGCCATCGCCCGCGCCCAGGCCCGCAGCCCAGACGAAGGCCGCCACCGCCAGCGCCATGCCGGTCAGCCAGGCCCGCGCCAGACCCAGGCGTGCCACCACGCGGACCCACAGCGGCATCGACAACGCCCCTGCGGCAAAGTAGCTGGCCAGGAACAGCGGCTCCCAGCTCGGCTGCTGCAGCCGGTCGCGGATGAAGAACAGCACCAGCGTGGCCGGCACCGCGCTGGCAATGCCGTTGACCAGGTAGACCGCGAGCAGGCGGCGGAAGGCAGGGGTCTGCAGGGGGGTCTGCCAGGGCAGGGCAGTGGGGGTGCCGGTGGTGCTGGAGACAGGGCTGGGGACAGGGCTGACGGCGGGCTGCGGCGCCCGCATCAACAGGGCCACGCCCAGCACCAGCAACCCGGCAAACACGGCGCTGGACACAGCCAGGCCCGCCAGCGACGGCAGCACGCTGGCCACCAGCACGCCCAGCAGCGCCAGGCCTTCGCGCCAGGAGACGATGCGTGCGCGCTGGGCTTCGCCGCCACCCAGGCGGGCACCCCAGGCCTGGTGCGACACGCTGAGCACGCTGTAGCTCAGGTAGGTGACGGCCAACAGCCCGGCGCACCACAGCAGCAATGCCGGGCCTTGCCGGGCTGCGGCGGGTGGGAAAAACAGGCCGTGGAAACCCAGCGCCAGCACCAGGGCAGCCCCCACGGCCGCCATCAGCACCCCGCGGGCGCCGCGCAGGAACCAGCGGTCCACCGCGCTGCCGATCAGCGGGTCGGCCACGGCATCCAGCAGCCGTGCGCCCAGCAGCAAGGCGCCCAGCGTGCCCAACTCCACACCAAAGGTGCTGGCGTAATGGTTGGGCAGCAACACGTACAGCGGCAGCGCCACGAAGGCCAGCGGCAGGCCCAGCGCGCCGTAGCGCAGGCCATCGCCCACGCTGCCCGACCACGCGCGGGTCACGGCTGGCGGCCGAACAGACGTTCGCGCAGGGCCGGCTCCGAAGTCTGTGCTGCCAGCCAGATGCCGAAGAACCGGCGTGCGAAGTCGGCCTCGCGTTGTTCACCCCGGCGCTGGCCGTTGACGAAGAAGCTGGCGCCACCGCCAGGCTGTTGCACACCGGTGATGCGGTCACCCTGTTTCACGTCGGGGAACAGCCTCGCCATCTCGGCCAGCCAGCGGCTGCCGGTGTCGGGCGCGATCTCACCCTGGCGTTTCATCTCTTCCAGCGACCGTTCGGCGATCTGCTGGCCGTAGAGCGTGCGCGCGTATTCGATTTCCAGCGCCAGTGGGGTGTCCGCCCAGCGTTCCGGCGCAAATCCGGCCGGTGTCCAGAGCCGGATGTCGTACACATGCAGCCCGAAGAACCGCAGCCGGCCCTGGCCTTGCAAGCGGGCCCCGGGCAGGGCTTGCTGCAGCTCGGGTGGTGCCGTGTTGGCGCGTGCCCAGCCACCTGCGCAAGCCCCTGTGGCCAGCAGCAGGGCCTGGCGACGCGTGAGCGGTGTCATCCCGGCCGGCGCAGCGTGAACTGCACGACGTTGGTGTTGCCGGTGGCAAAAGCCGCTTCGCAATACGCCAGGTAGAACTCCCAGATGCGCATGAAGCGGGTGTCGAAACCCAGCTGCCGCACCTGGCCATCACGCGCCAGAAAATCGTGTCGCCAGCGGCGCAGGGTCTCGGCGTAGTCGCCGCCGAAGGCCAGTTCGTTCACCACCTCCAGGCCGGCGCGCTGCGCCTCGGCCTTGAAGGCGCTGATGCTGGGCAGCAGGCCGCCCGGGAAGATGTACTGCTGGATGAAATCGGTGGAGCGCAGGTAACGCTCGAACAGGTCGTCGCGGATCGTGATGGACTGGATGCACGCCCGCCCGCCGGGCTTGAGCTGCTGCTGCAGCGTGCGGAAGTAGTCGCCCCAGTAGGCGCGGCCCACGGCCTCGAACATCTCGATCGACGCGATGGCGTCGAAGGGGCCGTCGGTGATGTCGCGGTAGTCCTGCAGGCGCAGGTCCACACGGCCGGCCACCCCATGGCGGCCCATGCGTTCACGCGCAAAGGCCAGCTGCTCGTCCGACAGCGTGACGCCCACCACCTCGGCCTGGAACTCGGCGGCGGCCGCTTCGGCCAGCGCGCCCCAGCCGCAGCCGATCTCCAGCAGCCGCTGACCCGGCTGCAGCTGGACCTCGTTCAGCGCGCGCCGCACCTTGGCGCGCTGGGCCTGGGCCATCGGGCGTGTCATGTCGCCTTCGAACAGTGCGCTGGAGTAGTTCATCGTCTCGTCCAGCCACAGGCGGTAGAACGGGTTGCCGATGTCGTAATGCGCGTGGATGTTCTTGCGGCTGCCGCGGCGCGAGTTGCGGTTCAGCAGGTGTTTGGCGCGGTACAACAACCGGCCCCACCAGCTGCCGAAGATCACCGTCTCCAGCGCGTCGCGGTTGGCCAGGAAGAGCTGCAGCAGGGCCACCAGGTCGGGGCTGGTCCAGTGGCCGGCGATGAAGGCTTCGGCGAATCCGATGTCGCCGCTCTTCAGCGCGGCGCTGCAGACCTGCCAGTCCAGCAGCCGGATCGCGGCCTGCGGTTCGCCGGGGCGGGCGGTGCCAAAGCGGGCCTGGCTGCCGTCGGGCATCTGCAGGTCGAGGGCGCCCACCTGCAGCTGTTGAAGCAGGCGGAACAGGGTTCGGGCCGCAGCCGGTGCGTCGGCCGGCAACGTGTGGGGGGCGAAGGTGGAGTTCATCGGGTCAACGCGAGATGAAGGCGCCCGGGGGTTCGGGCTTGGAGAAAAACGGCACCCGCTTGAGCGCCAGGCGCAGCGCTTGCCAGTGGATGCGGGCGATCACCGCCAGCGTCATCAACGGCATCGCCCACAACACGGCGTGCAAGGCCCTCGGCGTGTACGGCGCGAGTGTGCCGCTGACGCTGGTCTGCAGCAGTTCGCCGTCGCTGTCGTCGTGGTCGATGCGCGCCACGATGCGCTCGGCCGTGCGCATGAAGCGGAAGCGGTAGCGGCCTTCCACCTTGCAGAAGGGCGACACGTGGAAGACCTTGTGCGCCGGCAACTCGCGGCCGAAGCCCAGGCCCGGCCCGTCCAGCAGGTAGACATGGCGCTCGCCGAAGGTGTTGTTCACCTCGGCCAGCACCGCGCGCAGTGCGCCGTCGGCCGCGTGGCAGTACCAGAAGCTGACCGGCTTGAAGGCATAACCCAACACCCGCGGGTAGGTCTGCAGCCAGATTTCGCCGTCCACCCCGGTGATGCCTTCACGCGCCAGCAGGGCCTCGGCCCAGGCCAGGGCGTCGGGGCCGCCGTCGCCGTGGTCGGCGTCGTGAAAGCTGGCCAGGCCGCGGCGGTTGCGCGCCAGGTGCGGGTCGGGCAAGGCGCGCAAGGCGCGCATGGGCAGCAGCAGGAACCAGGTGCGGTAGGCAAAGGCGTGCAGCGCCGGGCGCAGCCGCCGGTGGCGCACCACCCCGGTGGCCAGCAGCGCGCCGGTGGCCACCATCATGCGGCGCGGGCCGGTTGGTCCGGCTGCGCGGCCCAGCGCGCGCGCAGCGCCGCGGCCACTTCCAGGCCGGACGACAGGCCGTCTTCGTGGAAGCCATAACGTGCCCAGGCGCCGCAGAACCACAGGTGCGAGCGGCCCTGGATCTGCGGCAACTGGCGCTGGGCTTCGGTGGCCGTGAGGTCGAAGACCGGGTGGCTGTAGGCGTATTCGCCGACCACCCGGGCCGGATCGATCGGGCGGGTGGGGTTCAGCGAGACGATCACCGGCGTCTGCCAGGGCAGGGGCTGCAGGCGGTTGATCCAGTAGTGCAGGCACACGGCCGCTTGTTCGGTGGCCAGGGCCGGCGCACGTTCGTAGTTCCAGGCGGCCCAGGCGCGCCTGTGTGTGGGCATCACCGACGTGTCGGTGTGCAACACCGCGCGGTTGGGGTGGTAGCGGATGGCGCCGAGCACTGCGCGTTCACCCGCGGTGGCGTCGGCCAGCAGCGCCAGGGCCTGGTCGCTGTGGCAGGCCAGCACCACGTCGTCAAAACGTTCGGTGCCGGCATCGGTGTGCACCATCACGCCGGCCTGGCCCTCGCCGGCGGGCAGGCGCTTGACGGCGCGCACGGGCGTGTTCAACCGCTTGTCGTCGATGTGCGTCAGCAGCTTGTCCACGTAGTGTCTGGCGCCACCTTGCACGGTGTGCCATTGCGGCCGGTCGGTCACCTGGATCAGGCCGTGGTTGTGGCAGAAGCGGATCAGCGTGGCGATGGGGAACTGCATCATCTGGTCGGTCGGGCAGGACCAGATGCAGCCGATCATGGGCAGGAAGTACCAGTCGCGGAAGGTGTCGCTGAAGCGGTGGCGTGCCAGGAAAGCGGCAATGGGCTCGGCCAGCGCCTGCTCGGCGCCGCGCTGCGCGATCTGCGTCGCCAGGCGGTTGAAGCGCAGGATCTCGCGCAACATGCCCAGGAAGCGGGGGCGCAGCAGGTTGCCGCGCTGCGCGAAGACCCCGTTGAGGTCGGTGCCACTCCACTCCAGGCCGGCCGCGCGGGCCTGCACCGAAAACGACATCTCCGACGGCGCCGTCACAACCCCCAGGGTCTCGAACAGGCGCACCAGGTTCGGGTAGGTGCGGTGGTTGAAGACCAGGAAACCGGTGTCTACGCCGTGCGTGACGCCGTCCAGCGTCATGTCCACCGTGTGTGTGTGGCCACCGAAGTAGGAACCCGCCTCGAACAGCGTGACTTGGGCCGCGCCGGCCAGCCGGTGCGCCACGGCCAGCCCGGCGATGCCGGAGCCGACGACGGCGACGCGGCGCATCAGCGTGCGCCGGCAGCGCGGGAGCTGCCGTCAGGGTCAAGCGCTGCTGCTGAGATAAGAGCTGCTGCGCAGCGCCCCGGGGTCAACGAGGGAGGGAGGGAGGAGGAGGAGAGAGACCCCGGGATTTCAGCCGACGGATCGAGCCGGCTGCGCAACAGGAAAACTGCCATGGTGTCGACCTCTCCATCGTGTGGGGAGCAGCCGACGCCGCTCCGGTTGTGACTGTCCTTTACGCTCGGAGTTCCCGCCCGGATGCGTTTCGTGACGGATTGAAGTATAGACTGAGTGGTCACATTATGACCAGCAAGTTTATTTCGCTGCGAGCAGGCGGTCGATCGCCCGCAACAAGGCCGGGTCCTGCGGGTCCACCGCCGACGCAAAACTCAGCACCTGCTGGCCGTCGCGAGCCACCAGGTACTTGTGGAAGTTCCAGCCGGGCAACTGCCCGCTGCGCTCAGCCAATTGCCGGTAGAGCGGGTTGCGCTGCGGCCCGGCCTTGACCACCGACTTCGCGAACATCGGGAAACGCACGTCGAACTGGTTCTCGCAGAACTCGGCCACCTGGCGGTTGGCACCCGGCTCCTGGCCGCCGAAATCGTTGGACGGGAACCCCAGCACCACCAGCCGGTCGGCGCCATAGCGGCGCTGCAAGGCTTCCAGGCCTTTGTACTGCGGGGTGTAACCACATTGGCTGGCGGTGTTCACCACCAGCAGCACCTTGCCTGCAAACTGGCACAGGTCCACCAGCTTCTCGTCCTGCAGGCGCGGCAGTTGTTGCTGGAGCAAGGGCGGACAGGCGGCCACCGCCGGGCCGGCCAGCGCGAGGGTGGACCACATCAAAAACCAGCGTCGCAGAACAGCCATAGACCAATGTGTTTACGAAGTGTACTGATCGGTATAGTATGCGGCGCGATTGCACAATGCAAGGCTTTGTCCAGGACACTTTACGATGAACGACCGCAGCCAGCCGTCGCGGCTGACCCTCTCCATTGCGGCGGTCGAGCGTGACACCGGCCTCAGCAAGGACACCTTGCGGGTCTGGGAGCGCCGTTACGGATTCCCCAACCCCGAGCGCGACGGTGGCGGCAGCGAACGTGCCTACCCGCTGGACCAGGTCGAGCGGCTGCGGCTGGTCAAACGCTTGCTGGACGCCGGCCACCGGCCCGGGCGGGTGGTGACGCTGGACCTGGACGCTTTGCAGCAGCTGGCCGATTCCACCGGCGATGCGGCAGCGCAAAACCCCGCGCCCCCCACTTGGGATGACGCCGCTGTCCAGGACTATCTGGGGCTTCTGCGTGGGCATGATCTGGCGGCCTTGCGTGAGCAGCTGGTGCTGGACCTGGCCCGCTACGGCCTGCCACGCTTCCTGGACGGCTTGGTGGTGCCACTCAACCGTGCGGTCGGCGAGGCCTGGCTGCGTGGCCACCTGCAGGTCTACGAAGAACATGCGCTGACCGAACTGCTGCAGACCGTGCTGCGCCAGGCGTTGGCCCAGTTGCCGGCCCATGGCCGCGACGGCCGACCCCGGGTGCTGTTGTCCACGCTGCCCGGCGAACCGCATGGCCTGGGCCTGCTGATGGTGGAGGCGCATCTGGCCTGCGCCGGGGCGACGTGTGTGTCCTTGGGCGTGCAGACCCCGGTGTGGGACCTCGTGCTGGCCGCCGGCGCCTACGGTTGTGACGTGGTGGCGCTCGGCTTCAGTGGCAGCACCAACCCGAACCAGACCGTCGAAGCCTTGCTGGAGCTGCGCGGCAAACTGCCCGCGGTGACCGAGGTCTGGGTCGGCGGCAATGCGCCGGTGCTGCAGCGCCGCCGGATCGAAGGGGTACAGCCGCTGGACGATCTGGCTGCGGTGCCCGGCGCAGTCGCCCTTTGGCGCACACGCCATCCGTGATCCAGGCCCTTCCCCCCTGCGTATGATGACGCAGGACCGCAGAGGACTGATATGAAACGACCCCCTGACTCGCTGCGCTCGCTTCCCCCCGCGGGGGAGGCCAGTTCCTTCGGAACGGCCGTGCGGAACTGAAATGAAACCCCCACGCTCACTTCGTTCGCTGCCCCCCGAGGGGGCGCAGGCCGCCCTTGAGACGGCTCGGCGGGAGGCCTGACATGCTGTATCCCGAACTCTTCAAACAACTCGAGGCCGTGCGCTGGAGCATGGACTCCGACATCCCCTGGGCGCGATTCGAGGCCGCACAGCTCACCGAAGAGCAGGCGCTGACGATCAAGATGAACGCGATCACCGAGTGGGCGGCGCTGCCGGCCACCGAGATGT
>JADMJD010000060.1 GCA_018780805.1 Rubrivivax sp.
TGCCGGCTGCGCGAGGCGAGGAACCGTCCACAGTGGACGGTTCCACGTCCACGCTTCGCCCTTGCGCTTCTCGTGCAGCTGGCCCGGGGCCCCGGCTGCGAGCAGCGCAGAGCAGTCCGGCCGAAGGGCGGACCGCGGGTTCAGCCCGGCCCGGGCCACCGGCACCCGGCCTGGCCGCCACGGTTTGCGAACGAA
The DNA here is from genome assembly GCA_018780805.1 of Rubrivivax sp. Taxonomy (GTDB): domain Bacteria; phylum Pseudomonadota; class Gammaproteobacteria; order Burkholderiales; family Burkholderiaceae_C; genus Rubrivivax. The sequence continues at coordinate 196 of JADMJD010000060.1, forward strand.
CACCGGCGCCGAAATCATCAGTGGTTCTCTTCGTAGGCCACCACGGGCCGGTGCGCCTGCGAGCCGCTGAACAGGTGCTCCCCCACAAACAGCAGCGTGCAGGCCGCGCCGATGGGGATGGGCGCATAGGTCACGCCCACCGGCAGCCAGGGCAGCTCGGCAATCGTCTGGCCCATCGTGTCCACACACAGGTGCAGGCCGTACCAGGCCACAAACGCGCACACACCCAGCATCAGCACGTGCACACCCACCGTCAGGCCGCGCTGCAGCGGCGCCGGCAGCACGTCGGTCAGCATCGTCACGGCGATGTGCGCGCCGGCGCGGTAGGCCGCCGCGGCCCCGATGAAGGTGAACACCATCATCAGCAGGATCGCGATGGGTTCGGGCCACTGCGAGCCCGTGCCCAGCACGTAGCGCGTGAAGACGCCGAACGGGATGATCAGCGACATCAGCGCAATCGCTGCGCCGGCCGTCCAGATGCAGGCCAGGTAGACACGGTCCAGTGCAGCGTTCATCGGGCAGTGAGTTCCAGTGCCGTCACTTGACGTCGGCGATGCGCTGCATCAGCGCGGTGAATTGCGCGCCGTACTTGGCCCGCACCGGCGCCGTGGCGTCGAAGAAGGGTTTGTTGTCCAGCGCAATGAACTCCACGCCCTCGGCCTTCAGCTTGGCGCTGTAGTCGGCCACCGCGGCGTCCCAGAGCTGGCGCTGCTCCAGCTGCGCGTCGCGCGCAGACTTCTTCACCAGCGCCTGGTCGGCCGGGCTCAGCTTGTCCCAGGCCACCTTGGACATCACCAGGATCTCCGGGATGATCAGGTGGTTGGTCTGCGTGTAGTACTTGGCGCCGGCCTTGAAGTGGTTGGCGGTGTACAGGCTGGGCGGGTTGTTTTCGGCGCCGTCGATGACACCCGTCTGGATCGCGGTGAAGACCTCGCCGTAACCCATCGCGATGCCGTTGCCACCCATCGCGTTCATGGTGTCCACAAACAGCGGGTTGCCCATCATGCGGATCTTCTGGCCCTTCAGGTCGGCCGGCGTGCGCACCGGCTTCTTGGTGTACAGGCTGCGGCTGCCACCGTCCATCCACGCCAGTCCCACCATCCGGGCCGGGCTGGCGGTGAGCTTGTCCAGCAGTTCCTGGCCGATGGGCCCGTCGATCACGGCCCGCATGTGCGCGATGTCGCGGAAGACAAAGGGCATGTTGAACACGTTGACCTCGGGCACCACGGGGCCGACCGGGCCCAGGCTGGTGCGCAGGATCTGGATCGCGCCGACCTGGGTCTGCTCGATCATCTCCTTCTCGCCACCCAGCACGCTGCCGGGGAACATCTGGAACTTGATGCGGCCCTGCGTGGCGGCGTCGAGTTTTTTGCCCATGTTCTCCACCGCCACCACGGTGGGGTAACCCGCGGGGTGCACGTCGGCCGCCTTCATGGTCTGGGCGGTGGTGGCCAGGGTGGTGAAGGCCAGCAGCGTGGCAGCCATCAGCGTGTTCAAGTTCATCTTCATGGGTGTCTCCTGAGGGGGGTCATGCGTCGAAAGGGCCCAGGGTGACAAAACGTCCCCCCTGGTACATCACATGCGGATCGTTCGGGTCCAGCACCGGCTGTTGCGCCTCGACGCGGGCGCGTTGCAGTTCCGAGCTGTCCTGGGGCCGGTAGCCCAGGTGGGCGGCGCTGGTGTTGTCCCACCAGCGGGTGCCGTTGTCCGACAGGCCGTAGACCACGGTGTGGCCCACCACCGGCGCGGTGAGTGCACGCAGCACCAGCTGCTCCAGGTCGTCGTGGCTGAGCCAGGTGGCCAGCATGCGGCGGTCGGCCACCTCGGCCGTGCTGGAGCCGATGCGGATGCTCACCGTCTGGATGCCATGGCGGTGCCAGTACAGCTGCGCCAGGTTCTCGCCAAAGGCTTTCGACAGGCCGTACAGCGTGTCGGGTTTGGGCATGTGCTGGGGTGTGATCACCTCGTCCTGCCGGTAGAAGCCGGTGACGTGGTTGGAGCTGGCAAACACCACGCGTTTGACGCCGTGGTGGCGCGCCGCTTCGTACAGCTTGAACAGGCCGTCGATGTTGGCCGCGAGGATGGGCTGCCACGCGGCTTCGACCGAGATGCCGCCCAGGTGCACGATGGCGTCCACGCCGGCCAGCAGGTTCAGCATCGCGGCGGCATCGTCCAGCTCGGCCACCACCAGTTCTTCGCCCGGTGCTGCAGGGCCCAACGGGCGGCGGTCGCTCAGGCGCAGTGTGTCGCAATAGGCCTTCAGGCGCGGGCGCAGCACGCCGCCCAGGTAACCTGCGGCGCCGGTCAACAGCAGACGCCGGAAGCGGATCGGTGTGTGAGGGGCCATGGCGGGAGCCGGCATCGTGATCGTTTCAGAAAATGTGGACCTGGGGCCAACCGCAGCTTGTCAGCAGTTGTAGGTTGTCGTACAATAGAAGCGATTGTTCGAGCCCGCTTCAGGCCCTGTCAAGCGGCTCGCGGGTAAACACGGAAGCTCATGAAACAAACCGATGTGCCACGCCGCCGTTCGCGCACGCTGGCACTGGAATTGATGGACCGGCTGGCCGAGCAGGTGCGCGAAGGGCGCCTGGCCACCGGCGAAAAACTGCCCACCGAGGCCGAGATCATGGGCGGCTTCGGCGTCAGCCGCACGGTGGTGCGCGAGGCCATCGGCCGCCTGGCCGAAGCCGGCCTGGTGGAGACGCGCCACGGCGTCGGCACCTTTGTCGTCGGGGTGGGTGACACCGCGGCCTTCCGCGTGGCGCCGCACCAGCTGGAGACGCTGCGCGACGTGGTGGCGCTGCTGGAGCTGCGCATCGGCGTCGAGACCGAAGCCGCGGCGCTGGCCGCACAGCGCCGCACGGCCCAGAACCTGGCCGTGATGCGGGCCGCGCTGGACGCCTTCTCGCAGGCCTTGCAGGCCGGCGGTGACGCGGTGGCGGCCGACTTCCAGTTCCACAGCGAGATCGCCCGCGCGACGCAAAACGAACACTTCACGCGGCTGATGGCCACCTTCGGCACCGGTGTCATCCCGCGCGCGCGCCTGGCCACCGGCGAACCACCGAACGATGAACGCCTGGCCTACCTGCGGCGGGTGAACGCCGAACACGAGAGCATCTACGACGCCATTGCCGCGGGTGATGCCGACGCGGCGCGCGCCGCGATGCGCACCCACCTGGCCAACAGCCGCGAACGCCGGCGCCGGGCCGCCGCGGCCGGTTGATCCGGCGCCTGATCCGGCCACCCGACACGGCCACCCGACACGGCCCGGGCCCCGGGGCTTCCCTGGCTTGACACGTTGGTCCTAAGTTGTACGATGTCCTACAACTGAAGGCCCCTCAAGGAGACAACATGAAGAGAAGACTGATGCTCGCGGCCCTGGCCGCCACGGCGCTGCAAGCCACCGCGCAGGACTGGCCCAACCGCAGCATCCGCATCGTCGTGCCCTACCCTCCGGGGGGCTCGTCGGACATCATCGCGCGCACCATCGCGCAGCCGTTGTCGGCCGCGTTGAAGCAGACCGTGGTGGTGGAAAACAAGCCCGGCGCCAACGGCAACACCGGCAGCGACTTTGTGGCCAAGGCCAACGACGGCCACACGATGCTGCTGTGCGACGTGGGTGCGCTGGCCATCTCGCCGTCGGTCTACAAACAGCTGCCCTTCGACCCCAGCCGGGACCTGAAGGGCATCACGATGCTGGCCTATTCGCCGCACATGCTGGTGGTGCACCCCTCGGTGCCGGCCAACAACCTGCAGGAACTGGTCGCGCTGTCGAAGAAGGACAAGCTGAACTTCGCCGTCACTGCCATTGGCAGCGCACCGCACCTGGCCGGTGTGGCGGTGCAGACGGCCACGCAGGCGACCTGGACCTACATCCCGTACAAGGGCGGCGCCCAGGCCATCGGCGACACCATCGCCGGCCAGACCCAGGTGCTGATGAACGGCATGCTGGCCACGCTGCCGCATGTGCAGGCCGGCAAGCTGAAGGTGCTGGGTGTCTCCAAAGCCACGCGTGTGCCGCTGCTGCGCGACGTGCCGACCATCGCCGAACAAGGCGTGAAGGGCTTCGAATCCGGCACCTGGCAGGGTTTGTTGATGCCGGCCGGCACACCGCCCGCGGTGGTGGCCAAGCTCACGGCCGAGCTGACGCGCATCATCCGTTCGCCCGAGGTGCGCGAGCGCCTGGTGTCGCAGGGCGCCGAGGTCTATACGATGAACCCCACCGAGTTCTCGACGTTCTTCGAACGCGAGCGCAAGACCTGGGCCGGCGTCGTCGCCCAGGGTGGCGTCAAGATCGATTGAAGAGGCCTGCACCATGAGAGAAAACAGACTGCGCACCTTGTGGCGTCAGGACCAGGCCGCCGTCAACGGCTGGCTGGCCATCCCCAACAGCTTTGCGGCCGAAGTCATGGCCCACCAGGGCTGGGACACGCTGACCATCGACCTGCAGCATGGTGTCATCGACTACCAAGCCATGGTGACCATGCTGCAGGCCATCAGCACCACGCCCACGGTGCCGCTGGTGCGTGTGCCCTGGCTGGAGCCGGGCATCGTGATGAAGGCGCTGGACGCTGGTGCCTATGGCGTGATCGCGCCGATGGTGAACACCCGCGAAGACGCGCAGAAGCTGGTGGCCTACACGCATTACGCGCCGATGGGCACCCGCAGCTTCGGCCCGGTGCGGGCGCTGCTGTACGGTGGTGCCGACTACCCCAGCGAAGCCAACCGCACCATCGTCGCCTTTGCGATGATCGAAACCGCGCAGGCGCTGGACAACCTGGACAGCATTCTCTCGGTGGAAGGCCTGGACGCGATCTACATCGGCCCGTCGGACCTGTCGCTGGCGCTGGGCTGCAAACCCACCTTCGACGATGTCGAGCCCAAGGTCGCGCAAGCCATCGACCACATCATCGACCGTGCGAAAGCCCACGGCGTGGCCGCCGGCATCCACAACGGCCGGCCCGACGTGGCGCTGGCGCGCATCAACAAGGGCTTCCGCTTTGTCACCGTCAGCTCGGATGCACGCATCCTGGCGGCCGGGTCGCAAGAGCTGCTGGGCGCGATGAGGAGAGGTTCATGAAGCTCGGTTTCATCGGCCTCGGGATCATGGGCGCGCCGATGGCGGGCCACCTGCGGGCCGCCGGGCACGAGTTGTTCGTGCACACCCGCAGCGCAGTGCCGGCGGTCCTGCTGGAGGCCGGCGCGGTGGCCTGCGCCAGTGCCACCGAGGTCACGCAGCAGGCCGAGGTGGTTTTCCTGATGCTGCCCGACACGCCCGATGTCGAGAAGGTGTTGTTCGGCGCCGATGGTGTGGCCGCGGGCCTGGCGCCGGGCAAGGCCGTCGTCGACATGAGCAGCATCTCGCCCATCGAAACCCAGGCCTTTGCCGCGCGCATCGAAGCCACGGGCGCCGATTGGCTGGACGCGCCGGTGTCCGGCGGCGAGGTCGGCGCCAAGGCCGCCAGCCTGACCATCATGGTCGGCGGGCGTGAGCCGGTGTTCCAGCGCCTGCAGCCGCTGCTGGCGCTGATGGGCAAGAACATCACGCACGTGGGCCCACCCGGTGCGGGGCAGGTCACCAAGGTGGCCAACCAGATCATCGTCGCGCTCAACATCGCGGCCGTGTCCGAGGCTCTGGTGTTTGCCGCCAAGACCGGGGCCGACCCGGCCAAGGTGCGCCAGGCGCTGATGGGCGGTTTTGCCGCCAGCCGCATCCTGGAGGTGCATGGCGAGCGCATGATCAAGCGCACGTTTGCGCCGGGCTTTCGCCTCAAGCTGCACCAGAAGGACCTGAACCTGGCGCTGCAGGGCGCACGGGCCCTGGGCATGGCGCTGCCGCAGACGGCGGGCGCGGCGCAGCTGATGCAGGTGTGTGCGGCGCAGGGCCTGCAGGACCTGGACCACTCGGCCCTGGTGCAGGCGCTGGAGCACATGGCGGCGCATCGGCTGGACAGCCCTCCAGCCTGATCGGGCCCAGGCCGACAATGGGGGTGGGAAGCGGCCCCGGTCCGGTGGCCCCAGGGGGTCATGGATCCAAAAACCGTCATCGTCATCCTGGCGTCCAACCTGATCGCCGTCGGCACCCTGCTGATGCTGATCGGGCGGCGCATGGACGAGGCGCAGGGCATGCGGGGCTTTGCCACCGGCTCGGTGGTCTTCGGCGCGGCCTACCTGCTGCGGCTGGCCCTGGGCCACAGCAGCAGCGGCCCGCTCAGCGTGGTGCCCGATGCCGCGATGGTCTACGCCACCCTGTGTTACGCCACCGGCCTGCGCCAGTTCGGTGGCCGCACACCGCTGGGCCGGCGGGCCATCAGCGCCTGGGTCGCGGTGTTTGCCGCCTTGTCGCTGGCCGGCACGCTGCTGGCGCAGGACGTGGGCCGGCATGTGGTGCTCAATGGTGGGTTGGCCCTCACCTACGGCATGTTGTCCGTGCTGGCGGTGCAGACCACGCGGCGCGTCACGGGCACGCTGCAGACCCCGCTCACGGTGCTGGCCGTGTTCACCGGCCTGCTGGCGGCGTTGACGGCCGTGCGCAGCGTGGTGGCCGCGACGCTGGGGGTGTCGCCGCTGTTCGTGGGCCTGCCGGCGCAGGTCTACTACGGTTATTCCACCATCGTCACCGTGGTGCTGGGGCCCAACCTGCTGTGGATGGTGTTTGTGCGCCTGAACGACCGCCTGGCGCAACTGGCCACCCACGACCCGCTCACCGGCCTGCTCAACCGCAACGGGCTGGACGAAACACTGCAGCGCCACTTTGGCACACGCCCGCCGCATGCGCTGGTGCTGTGCCAGGTGGACGTGGACCACTTCAAGCGCATCAATGACGGCCATGGCCATGCGGCGGGTGACACCGTGCTGAAGGGCGTGGCGCAAACCCTCGCGGCCCAGGTGCGGGGTGGCGACTTCGTCGCCCGGCTGGGCGGCGAGGAGTTCCTGGTGGGCTGCAGCGGCGCCGACCGAGCCGACGCCCTGGCGCTGGCCGAACGCCTGCGCGCTGCCGTGGCGCAGCGCCGCCACGCGGTGGCCGCTGGCGACAGCCTGGGCTGCACCGTGAGCATCGGCGTCTCGCCGGTCTTCAGCGAACGCGCCGGCTGGGAGGGGGCGTTGCGCGAAGCCGACGCCGCGCTGTACCGGGCCAAACAGGCCGGCCGCAACCGGGTGGAGGCCGCACCCACCAGCGCAGAATCACCCGCATGACGATCGCCGACCCCCGCGCGCTGCTGCGCCAGCTCTACGACACGGCCGTGCAGCGCGCATTGCCCGGCCATGTCATGGCTGATTTCCTGCCTCCTGTGCCGAAGGGCCGCACCCTGGTGCTCGGCGCCGGCAAGGCCGGCGGGGCAATGGCCGCGGCGGTCGAGCGCCTGTGGCCGGCCGACGCGCCGATGAGCGGCCTGGTCATCACCCGCTACGCCCATGTGCCGCCGGCCGCACCCGGGGCCAGCCGGCGCATCGAGGTGGTGGAAGCCGCGCACCCGGTGCCCGACGAAGCCGGCCGCGCCGCTGCTGCGCGCATGCTGGCGCTCACCGACGGCCTGACGGCCGACGACCTGGTGCTCGCGCTGGTGTCGGGCGGTGGCTCGGCCTTGCTGTCGCTGCCCGATGAACGGCTGAGCTTTGCCGACAAACAGGCCATCAACCGCGCGCTGCTGCACAGCGGCGCGGCCATCGACGAGATGAACTGTGTGCGCAAACACCTGTCGGCCATCAAGGGGGGACGGCTGGCGGCGCGCTGTGCCCCGGCACGGGTGGTGAGCCTGCTGATCTCCGACGTGCCGGGCGATGACCCGGCCGTCATCGCCAGCGGCCCCACGGTGCCCGATGCCAGCACCTGCGCGGACGCACTGGCCATCCTGGACCGCTACAGCATCACCGTGCCGCCCGCGGTGCGGGCCGCGCTGGAGAGCGGCGAACTCGAAACCCCCCAACCCGGCGACCCACGTTTTGCCGGCCATGTGCTGCACATGATCGCCACCCCGCAGCAGAGCCTGGAAGCCGCGGCGGCCGTGGCGCGTGCGGCCGGTATCGAGGCCCACATCCTGTCCGACGAGATGGAGGGCGAAAGCCGCGAGGTGGGCAAGGTGCATGCCGCGCTGGCGCGTGCCGTGGCACGCCGCGGCGCGCCGTTTGCCAAACCCTGCGTGATCCTGTCGGGCGGCGAAACCACGGTCACCGTGCGCAGCAAGGGCGGGCGCGGTGGCCGGGCCGGCGAGTTCCTGATGGGTTGTGCGCTGGCGCTGCAGGGCGAGCCCGGGGTGTTTGTGCTGGCGGCCGACACCGATGGCATCGACGGCGTGGAAGACAACGCCGGCGCCATCGTCACACCCGACACCTTGGGGCGTGCCACCGCGCTGGGCTTGAACGCGGCCCAGCACCTGGACCGGCACGACAGCTACCCGTTTTTCCAGGCCCTGGGCGACCTGGTGGTGCCGGGGCCGACGTTCACCAACGTCAACGACTTCCGGGCCCTGCTGGTGCTGTGAACCTGGCCTGACACAGGCCCTTGATGTAGCGCAATACAGGTCTGGTGCGGGTTGTGGACATTGCAGGCACGCCACCTGCCGCCTGCCATGAACGCCATCGCCCCCCCGCTGCCCCGTCCGGTGCCTTTGGCGCCCCCCGCCTCGTTGGGGTCCACTGAGGCCCCGCCCCGCCATCCCCTGCAGGTGCCCTGGCCTGCGTTGCTGGGCCCGCTGGCCGCTGCCGACGCGCAGGCGCTCGACGCCCTGGCCGACACACGCCTGGGCACCGAAGGGCGCATGCTCTTCAGCCGGGGCGACGCCGCGCCGGCCGTGGTCGCGCTGCTGGACGGTCAGGCGGCCTGCGGCTGGTGGCAGCCCGGCCGCGGGCTGGCGGCCGAGCGGGTGCTGCATGCCCCGGCCTGGCTGGCCTTGGCCGGCCCCTGGGTGGATGGACGGCACTCCAGCGATGCGCTGGCCCAGTCGGCTGTGCTGCTGGTGGCCTTGCCGGTGGAGCCGCTGCGGGCGCTGTTGGCACGCCAGCCCCTGCTGGCCCTGCGTTTCACCGACGCGCTGGCCCGCGAGGTGGGCCGGCTCGATGCCCGCCTGCACGAGTTGATGCACAAGGACGCCGGCGCCCGCCTGGCCGCCTGGATCTGCGCGCAGTCGGCCGACCGACCGCCCGCCGCGGTGCTGCGCCTGGCCGAACGCAAGCGCGACATCGCCTCGCAATTGGGTATGACGCCCGAGACCTTGTCGCGCCTGATGCGCAGCCTGTCGGAGCGCGGGCTGATCGCCGTCAGCGGCTACCAACTGCGGGTGCTGGACGCCTCCGGCCTGCGCTTGTTGGCCGGTGCCTGAAGCCTGGCTGAAGCAGGTCCGGATTCCGCCACAAAAAGTCAAAGCTGCTGCCCCCTGGCGGCGGCCTGCGCTTGCGGGTAAGACCCGCTTGTTGCCCAGCGCTGCCGGTTTGATAGTGCATCACCGTGCCCGCGCTTTTGTCGGGTGCGCGCTTTGCATCAACACCCGGAGACTCTGCATGACCCAGCCCACCCCTGCCCGCCGCCGTCGCTTCCTGAAGGGTGCCGGCGCCACCGCCGCCGCCGCCGCGCTGGCCGCGCCGGCCGTCAGTCAGGCGCAGACCGTCAGCCTGCGCTTCCAGAGCACCTGGCCGGCCAAGGACATCTTCCACGAGTACGCCAAC
>JADMJD010000137.1 GCA_018780805.1 Rubrivivax sp.
AGATCTTCGAGGTGGTGGCCGACATCCACAGCCGCGGCACCACCGTGCTGCTGGTGGAGCAGAACGCCAGCCGCGCCCTGGGCCTGGCCAACCGCGGCTACGTGATGGAGTCGGGCGAGGTCACGATGAGTGGCGATGCCAAGGTGCTGCTGAACGACCCCAAGGTCCGGGCCGCGTACCTGGGCGAGTAGGCCGTGGCTGCCAGCGTGGTGCGTCGCCTGGCGCAGATCGACGAGCCCACGCTGCATGGCCTGGCCGCGCTGCTGGTGGATGCCGTCGACGGTGGCGCGTCGGTCAGTTTCATGGCGCCACTGTCGCACGAACGTGCGCTGACCTTCTGGCGCCGCATCGCCGCCGACGTGGCCCGCGGCGAACGTGCGCTGCTGGTGGCCGAAGATGCGCAGGGCATCGTCGGAACCGTGCACCTGGTGCTGGGCCAACCCGAGAACCAGCCGCACCGCGCCGACCTGTCGAAGCTGCTGGTGCACCGCCGGGCGCGCCAGCAAGGCCTGGGCGAGGTGCTGATGCGGGCCGCCGAGGCCATGGGCCGGGAAGAGGGCAAGACGCTGCTGGTGCTGGACACCGCCAGCGACGCTGCCGAGCGCCTGTACACCCGGCTGGGCTGGCAGCGCTGCGGTGTGATCCCGGGTTACGCGCTGCTGCCGCAGGGCGGGCTTTGCGACACGGTGCTGTTCTACCGCGTGCTGGGCCCGGACGGCGCCGACGGCACCAGCGGAAGCTGAAGCAACTGCTCCACAAAACGCGCGCGTTCAGCGCGTTGTGCGGCCGATCCCTGAGACGACAGCAGCGATTCGGCCACCTCGTAGCTGTAGAGCAGGAAAGCACGTGAACGCGCCTCCACCAGCGGGAAACCCAGCGCCGAAAACACCTGTGCGATGTAACCCATGCGCGACGCATCGGCTTCGTCGACAAAGGCGCGTGCCATCGCATCGCGCCGGGCCCAGGCGCGGATCGCCAGCTCGATGCGCGCGGCGCGCACCGCCGCACGGCCGCGAAAGGGCAGGGAGATCAGGTCCCGGATCTGCGCACGCGGGTCGTCGTGTGCACTCTCCAGGCGCTTGGTCAGCTGCTCGGTGGCGTGGGTGCGCCAGGCCTGCAGCACCGCACTCAGCAACTCGTCGCGGTCGCGGAAGTGCCAGTAGAAGCTGCCGCGTGTGACCTTCAGCGCACGCGACAACACGTCCACACGCACGCTGTCGATGCCCTGGTCCACCAGCACCTCGGTGGCGGCGGCGATCCAGCGTTCGGGGGTCAGCGAAGCGCGGCTGCGCTCGGTCACGGTCTCCATGGCCGCGCAGCATGGGACCATGCACATCTGTATGGAAGAGCGGGCAAACCCTGATTCGCACCTCGCAGCAGGCTTCTAGTATCGCGCTCCAAACACATACACAGGTGTATGGAGACAACATGAGCGGCGACATCTTCAGCGACCCACAACAGCTGGCTCCGCCACGTGTGGTGCGCGTGGGTTTCGACGATGGCAGTTTTGTGCTGCGCTCGCCCGAGCCGCTGAAGCCCTACGCCCGCTGCATCGGCGAGTGGCTGGACCACTGGGCCGCCACGACACCCGAGGCGCCGGCGTTTGCCGAACGCGCGCCCGATGGTTGCTGGCGCCGCCTGAGCTGGGGCGAGACACGCGCGCAGGTCGGCCGCATCGCCCAAAGCCTGCTGGGCCTGAAGCTGGCCCCGCAGGCACCCCTCGTCGTGCTGTCCGACAATGCGCTGGACCACCTGCTGCTGATGCTGGCCGGCATGCACATCGGCCGCGCCGTCTGCACCGTGTCCAGCGCCTACTGCCGGCTGACGAAGGACCACACCAAGATCCACGGCATCCTGAACACGCTGGGGCCGGCGCTGGTGTACGCGTCCGATGCGCAGGTCTATGGCCCGGCGCTGGCCAGTGCCGGGCTGCACGCCGTGACCGTGTTCAGCCACGGGGCCGAGACCTTCCCCGGCGCGCTGGCCTTCGACAGCCTGCTGCGCACCGCCGAAGGCCCGGCCGTGCAGCAGGCCTTCGAGGCCATCACGCCCGACACACACGCCAAGTACCTGCTGACGTCGGGCTCCACCGGCCACCCCAAGGTGGTGATCAACACGCACCGCATGCTGTGCGCCAACCAGCAGATGATCGCCCAGGCCTGGCGCTTCCTGGACCATGAAAAGCCGGTGCTGGTGGACTGGCTGCCCTGGAGCCACACCTTCGGCGGCAACCACAACCTGAACATGGTGCTGCGCAACGGCGGCCAACTGGTCATCGACGAAGGCCGGCCGGCGCCCGGCCTGATCGAAAAATCGGTGCGCAACGTCTGCGAACAGCAGCCCACCATCTACTTCAACGTGCCGCGTGGGCTGGACATGCTGCTGCCCTTCCTGGAGGCCGACGAGGAGCTGGCGCGCCAGTTCTTCGCCCGCCTGCGGGTGGTGTTCTACGCCGGTGCCGCATTGCCGCAGGCCACGTGGACGCGGCTGCAGGCGCTGGCGCGGCGTGTGCGCGGGCAGGAGATCTGGCTGACCACCTCCTGGGGTTCGACCGAAACCTCGCCCGCCATCACCAGCGCGCACTGGAAGCTGGAGCAGGCGGGCGTGATCGGCCTGCCGCTGCCGGGCATGGAGCTCAAACTGCTGCCGAACGGTGAAAAGCTCGAACTCCGCGTGCGGGGTGTCAGCGTCTTTCCCGGCTACCGCGACGCACCGCAGCTCACGGCGCAAGCCTTCGACGAAGAGGGCTACTACCGCATCGGCGACGCCGGTTTCCTGGCCGACGACAACCGGCCCGAAGCCGGCGTCGTGTTCAACGGCCGTGTGGCCGAGGACTTCAAGCTCACCACCGGCACCTGGGTCAGCGTCGGCACGCTGCGGGTGCGGGTGGTGTCGGCGCTGGCACCGCTGGCGCAGGACGTGGTGATCACCGGCCACGACCGCGACGAGGTCGGCGTGCTGGTCTTCCCCAGCGCCGAAGCCGCCAAGCTGCCCGCCGGCGAACTGCCCACACGCATCGCCGCCGCGCTGAAGGCGCTGAGGGCCGAAGGCGGGGGCTCGTCACAAGTGCCGGCACGCGCGCTGGTGCTGGCCGAGCCGCCGAGTGCCGATGCCGGCGAGATCACCGACAAGGGTTACATCAACCAGGGCGCCGTGTTGCGCCACCGGGCCGAGGCCGTGCAGCGGCTGTATGGTGCGGGTCCTGACGTGGTCCGTGCATGATGCGCACCGGCCACGCCCGCTAGTTTCAAGGAGAATTTTCATGCAGATCACAGGACACAGCGCATTGGTCACCGGCGGCGGCTCGGGCCTGGGCGCGGCCGTGGCCGTGGCGCTGGCGCAGGCCGGTGCCAAGGTGGCGGTGCTCGACGTCAACGCCGAGAAGGCCGCGGCCGTCGCGGCGCAGATCGGGGGCCTGGCGCTGACCGGCGACATCACCGACACCGACAGCGTCAACGCGGCGCTCGATGCCATCGAGGCTGCACACGGCACACCGCGCATCGTGATGAACATCGCGGGCATCGGCAGCGCCAAGCGTGTGATCGCACGCGATGGCAGCCCGTCGCCAATGGCCGACTTCGAGCGTGTGATCCGCGTCAACCTGCTGGGCACCTACAACGTGCTGCGCCTGAGCGCTGCGCGCATCGCCAAGCTCGAGCCGCTGGCCGACAACGAACGTGGTGTGATGCTGATGACGGCGTCGGTGGCCGCCTTCGACGGGCAGGTCGGCCAGCAGGCCTATTCCGCCAGCAAGGGCGGCATCGTCGGCATGACGCTGCCGCTGGCGCGCGACCTGGCGCAGTTCGGCATCCGCGTCGTCACGCTGGCGCCGGGCCTGTTCGCGACGCCGCTGATGAAGGAACTGCCGGAGGATGTGCAGGCCTCGCTGGCGGCCTCGATCCCGTTCCCCAAGCGCCTGGGCCACCCGGAGGAGTTTGCATCGCTGGCGGTGCACGTGGTCACCAACACGCACCTGAACGGCGAAGTGATCCGCCTGGACGGTGCGCTGCGCATGGCGCCACGATGAGCAAACTGCACATCCACACCAAGACCATCCAGTTCGGCGATTGCGACCCGGCGGGCATCGTCTTTTTCCCCAACTTCCTGAAGTGGATGGACGAGTCCTCGCTCGCGTTTTTCATGGCCTGCGGCATCCCGCCCTGGCGCGAGCTGGTCAAGACCCGCGGCATCGTCGGCACGCCGCTGCTGGAGATCCACACGAAGTTCAGCAAGACCGCGACCTACGGCGAAACCATCGAGGTGCACACCACGGTGGACGAGTGGCAGGCCAAGGTCTTCAAACATCGCCACCGCGTGATGCGCGGCGACACGCTGTTGTGCGAAGGCACCGAAGTGCGTGCCTTCGTGCAACGCGACCCCGAAAACCCCGACCGGCTGCGTGCCATCCCGATTCCCGAAGACCTCAAGGCACTCTGCCTCTGAGCCCCATCCACCCGAAGGAGACAACGACACCATGAACATCCTGCGCAAGACCCTGGTGGCCGCGGCCACCGCCCTGCTGGCCACCGCCGCTCTCGCCGACATCAACATCGGCGTTACGCTGTCGCTCACCGGCCCGGCCTCGGGCCTGGGCATCCCGGTGGGCAACCAGTTCAAACTGATGCCGCAGACCATCGCCGGCGAGAAGGTCAACCTGATCATCCTGGACGACGCGTCGGACCCGAGCAAGGGCGCCAGCAACGCACGCCGTTTCGTCACCGACGACAAGGTGGACATCATCTTTGGTGGCTCCATCACCACCGTGTCGCTGGCCGTCGCGCCTATCGCCACCGAAGCCAAGACCACGCAGATAGCGATCTCGCCGGTGGGTGTGCCGCCGGACCAGGAACGCTGGCTGTTCCGCCTGCCGCAGGGTTTTTCGGTGATGGCACACCCCATCATCGAACACATGAAGAAGGCCGGCGTGAAGACCGTCGGTTTCCTCGGCTACACCGACGCCTACGGCGAGCTGTGGCTGAAGGAGTTCACCGCCCAGGGCGAAAAGGCCGGCATCAAGGTGGTGGCCACCGAACGTTTTGCGCGCAGCGACACCAGCGTCACGCCGCAGGCGCTGAAGCTGGTCTCGGCCAACCCGGACGCGATGCTGGTCGTGGCATCAGGCTCCGGCGCCGCGATGCCGCACAAGGCTGTGATCGAACGGGGTTTCAAGGGCAAGGTCTACCAGACGCATGCCGCGGCCACGCCGGACCTGGTCCGCATCGGCGGCAAGGATGTCGAAGGTTCGTTTGTCGTCAGCGGCCCGGCCGTGGTGGCCGAACAACTGGCTGACAGCCACCCGTCCAAGGCGGTGGCGCTGGACTTCGTCACCAAGTACGAAGCCGCGTACGGCAAGGGCTCGCGCAACCAGTTTGCGGCACATGCCTATGACGCGCGCATCGTGCTGGAGAAGATCCTGCCGGTGGCGCTGAAGAAGGCCAAACCCGGCACGCCGGAGTTCCGCGCCGCGCTGCGGGATGCGGTCGAGGGCATGGGCCGCACGATCTTCGCGCATGGCGTGATGAACTGGACCGCGACCGACCACCAGGGTTACACCAACGAAACCGGGGTGATGCTGACGGTGAACAACGGCCAGTTCGTGGTCGTGAAGTAAAGCCAGAGCCCATGGACGCGACGATCGCCGGCATCCTGGCCCTGGATGGCCTGAGCAACGGGGCCATCTATGCGCTGCTGGCGCTGGCCACGGTGCTGGTGTTTGCCGTCACGCGGGTGATCTTCATCCCGCAGGGCGAGTTCGTCGCGTTCGGGGCGCTCACGCTGGCGCTGCTGCAGACCGGCAAGGTGCCGGGCACGGTGTGGTTTCTGCTGCTGCTGGCAGCGGCGGTGGCCGTGGCGGATCTGGTGCAGGGCCTGCACCAGCGCCAGCCGCTGCCGCGCCTGCTCAAGCAGGCGCTGGTCACGCTGGCCTGGCCCGTGGCCGTCTCGCTGCTGGCCATCTGGGCCGCACCGCGCGGGCTGCCGCTGCTGGCCCAGGCCGCGTTGACGGTGGCCCTGGTCACGCCCTTCGGGCCGTTGATCTACCGCCTGGCGTATGAGTCGCTGGCCGATGCCAGCGTGCTGGTGCTGCTGATCGTCTCGGTGGGCGTGCACTTCGCGCTGGTCGGCTTGGGGCTGTATTTCTTCGGTGCCGAAGGCTTCCGCAACCCCAGCTTCTGGGACGAACGCTTCAGCGTCGGCGGTGTCACGTTGTCGGGCCAGGCGGTGATCATCTTCGTTGCGTCGCTGGCACTCATCGTCGGCCTGTGGCTGTTTTTCGAGCGTTCGCTGGCCGGCAAGGCCTTGCGCGCCACGGCGGTCAACCGGCTCGGCGCGCGGCTGATGGGCATCTCCAGCAACAGCGCCGGTCGGCTGTGTTTCACGATGGCGGCTTTCATCGGTGCCTTGTCGGGCCTGCTGATCGGGCCGACGACCACGGTGTTCTACGACAGCGGTTTCCTGATCGGGCTCAAGGGTTTTGTGGCTGCGGTGTTCGCCGGCTTGTCGAGCTACCCGTTGGCCCTGGTGGGCGCCTTGGGCGTGGGCCTGCTGGAGAGTTTCGGCTCCTTCTGGGCCAGTGCCTACAAGGAGGTCATCGTCTTCGGCTCCATCCTGCCCGTGTTGTTGTGGCGTTCGCTGCGCGACCCGCATTCGGAAGAACATTGATGAACCGCTACGCCTTCCCCGCCTTCGCGGCGGTGATGTTGCTGCTGCCTGCGCTGCCGGTGCCGGACTTCTGGATCACGCAAAGCCTGTACATCGGCCTGTACGCCATCGTGGCGCTGGGCCTGGTGCTGCTCACCGGCGTGGCCGGGCTCACGTCCTTCGGCCAGGCGGCCTTTGTCGGCATCGGTGCCTACACCGCGGCCTACCTGGCCACCACCAGCACCTGGTCGCCGTGGCTCACGCTGCTGGTGGGCATCGCGCTGGCCATCGTCGCGGCCTTGCTGGTGGGCGCGCTCACTTTGCGCATGTCGGGCCACTACCTGCCGCTGGCCACCATCGCCTGGGGTCTGACGCTGAACTACACGATGGCCAACATGGAATGGCTGGGCAAGTACGACGGCATCGGCGGCATCCCGTCGCTGGTGCTGTTTGGCGCCGACCTGGGCACCGGCCGGGGCCTGCACCCGCTGGTCTGGGCGATCGCGCTGCTGGCCGCGCTGGCATCGCTGAACCTGCTGGATTCACGCCCCGGCCGCGCCATCCGCGCGCTGAAGAACGGCGCCACGATGGCCGAGGCCATGGGCATCTCCACCTTCCGCTACAAGATCACGGTGTTTGTGTTCGCGGCCTTCCTGGCGGCCGTGTCGGGCTGGTTGTTCGCGTTTTTCCAGCGCAGCGTCAGCCCTTCGCCCTTTGGCATCAACAAGGGCATCGAGTACCTGTTCATGGCGGTGCTGGGCGGGGTGGGCCATGTCTGGGGCGCCTTCCTGGGCTCGGCCGTGGTGCGGCTGGTGGAAGACAAACTCCAGGTGCTGCTGCCGCAGCTCATCGGCACCAGCGGCAACTTCGAGACCATCGTCTTCGGCATCGTGCTGGTGGTGGTGCTGAAGTACGCGCCCGAAGGGCTGTGGAGTTTTGTCGGCCGCTGGCGCCCGGCGCCGCCGCGTGTGCGCGACTGGGCCGATGCGCCGCCGCTGCCGCAGCGCGCCAAACCGGCGCGCGGTGAGAAGCTGCTGGAAGTGCAGGCCGTGCGCAAACAGTTCGGCGGCCTGGTGGCCGTCAACGATGTGAGCTTCGACCTGCACAGCGGTGACATCGTGGCCCTGATCGGCCCCAACGGCGCCGGCAAGTCCACCACCTTCAACCTCATCACCGGGGTGTTGGGGCTCAGTGGCGGCGCGGTGCGCTGGCGCGGCCGGGCCATCGGCGGGCTGCCGTCGCGCGCCATCGCGCGGCTGGGCATCTCGCGCACCTTCCAGCACGTCAAGATGATCCCCGAGATGACGGTGCTGGAAAACGTGGCGCTGGGCGGCTACGGCCGCAGCAAAGCCGGCGTGGTGCAGGCAGTGCTGCGGCTGGACCGCGCCGAAGAGCGCCAGCTCTTTGCCGAGGCCGAACGCCAGCTGGCGCGCATCGGCATGGCCGAACAGATGCACGAGCTCGCCGGCAACCTGCCGCTGGGCCCGCAGCGGCTGATGGAGATCGCGCGCGCCTTGGCCACCGACCCCGCGCTGCTGCTGCTGGACGAGCCCGCCGCCGGCCTGCGCCACCATGAAAAACAGGCGCTGGCCACGGTGCTGCGCCAGCTGAAGGACGAAGGCATGAGCCTGCTGCTGGTGGAACACGACATGGACTTCGTGATGGGCCTGGCCGACCGCGTGGTGGTGATGGAGTTCGGCACCCGGCTGATCGAGGGCACCCCGGCCGAGGTGCAGGCCAGCCCCGAGGTGCGGGCCGCTTACCTCGGCACGGAACACTGAAATGAAACAGCCCCCTGACTCGCTGCGCTCGTTTCCCCCCAAGGGGGAGGTCAGTCCCTTCGGAACGGCCGTGCGGGACTGACATGGCCCACCTGCTCGAAGTGCACGACCTGCACGCCGGCTACGGCCGCGCCGAGGTGCTGACCGGCCTGGATTTCCAGGTGCCGCAGGGCCAGGTGGTCAGCGTGATCGGCCCCAACGGCGCCGGCAAGTCCACCACGCTGGCGGCGCTGATCGGCATCCTGCCGGCGCGTGGCCGCATCGTCTTCGACGGCCAGGACATCACCGGCAGCACGCTGGAAGACCGCGTGATGGGCGGCCTGGCCCTGGTGCCGGAAAAACGCGAGCTGTTCGGCACCATGCCGGTGGAGGACAACCTGATCCTCGGCGGTTACCGCGCGATGAAACAGAAGGTGCCGCACTGGCAGCGCGAGATCGAACGGGTCTACACACTCTTCCCGCGCCTGAAGGAGCGCCGCACGCAGCTGGCGGGCACGCTGTCGGGCGGTGAGCGCCAGATGCTGGCCGTGGGCCGCGCGCTGATGTCCACCCCCAAGCTGCTGATGCTCGACGAACCCAGCCTGGGCCTGGCACCGCTGATCGTGCGCGAGATCTTCCGCATCATCGAGCAGCTGCGTGCGCAGGGCACCAGCATCCTGCTGATCGAACAGAACGCACGCGCCGCGCTGGCCGTGTCGGACCACGGCTACGTGCTGGAGACCGGCGCCATCGCGCTGCAAGGCCCGGCGGCGCAGCTGGCGACCGACCCGCGTGTGATCGAGACCTACCTGGGTGCGCAGAAGGCATGAGCGCCGCACGGCCGCTCCGAAGGCGCTCACTCCCCCTCGGGGGGACGACGCGCAGCGTCAAGGGGGCGCCATGAGCGCTTACCGCTACGACGCGCCGCTGCGCGAGATGTGTTTTGTCATCGAGCAGGTGCTGCAGGCGCCGCAGCAGTGGCAGGCGTTGCCGGCGCTGGCCGATCTGGACATGGACACCGCGGCCGAGGTGCTGGCCCAGGCCGCGCGTTTCACCAGCGGGGTGCTGCAGCCACTCAACGGCCCAGGTGACCGTCAGGGCTGTCGTCTGGTGGATGGCCGGGTCAAGACGCCCGACGGTTTCGCCGCCGCCTGGCGTGCCTTTGTGGACGGCGGTTGGCCCGCACTGGCCGTGGGCCCGGACCACGGTGGCCAGGGCCTGCCGCAGTTGCTGAACGCAGTGCTGTTCGAGATGCTGGCCGCGGCCAACCACGGCTGGACCATGTACCCTGGCTTGCTGCACGGCGCCTGCGAGACGCTGCTGCACCATGGCAGCGCCGAGCTGAAGGCGACCTACCTGCCCAAGCTGGTGAGTGGCGAATGGCTGGCCGCGATGGCGCTGACCGAGCCGCAGGCCGGCAGCGACCTGGGCGGCGTGCGCACCGCGGCCGTGCCGTTGGCCGATGGCAGCCTGGTGGTGAGCGGCGGCAAGATCTTCATCTCCGGCGGTGACCACGACCTCAGCGACAACATCGTGCACCTGGTGTTGTGCCGTTTGCCCGATGCACCGGCCGGCAGCAAGGGCCTGTCACTGGCGCTTGTGCCGTCGGTGTTGCCCGACGGTCGCCGCAACACGGTGTTCTGCGACGGCCTGGAGCACAAACTCGGCATCCACGGCAGCGCCACCTGCGTGATGCGCTACGAAGCCGCTACCGGCTGGCTGGTGGGCGAGCCCAACCGTGGCCTGGCGGCGATGTTCCTGATGATGAACGCGGCCCGCCTGCATGTCGGGCTGCAGGGCCTGGGCCACCTGGAGATGGCGCAGCAGAACGCACGCCGATACGCATGGGAGCGCCAGCAGTTCCGCGGCCCCATCGCCCAGCAACCGGCCATGCGCCGCACGCTGCTGAACCTGCAGGCGGTGGCCGAAGGCCTGCGGGTGCTGATGTACCGCGGCGCGATGCGGCTCGACGAAGCCGAGCACCACCCCGACCCGGCGCGGCGCGCCGCGGCGGCGGCCGAAGCCTCGATCCTGACCCCGGTGCTGAAGGCCTTCGGCACCCAGCAGGGTTTCCAGGGCGCCAGCGACGCGCTGCAGGTCTGGGGCGGTTATGGTTACGTGGCCGAATACGGCATCGAGCAGACGCTGCGCGACGCGCGCATCGCGATGATCTACGAGGGCACCAACGAGATCCAGGCGATCGACCTGCTGCAGCGCAAGCTGCTGGGCAGCGCCGGGCCGGCGTTTGACGCCTTGCTGCAGGACCTGCAGGCTGCGGCAACCGCCACGCCGGAGGGCCAGGCCCTGAAGGACCAACTGCGGGCCGCCACCGATGCGCTGCAGGCCGTGCGCACGCAGGCCGCGGCCGACCCCGAGGCCCCGCTGCGTGTGGCCGACGACTTCCTGGCCGGCACCGGCCACCTGCTGCTGGCCTGGGCCTGGTGCGCCACCGTGCAGGCGGTGCTGCCGGGCGATGCCTGGCAGGCCGAGCGTGCTGCGGTGGCCCGGCATGGGCTGGCGTGGGTGTTGCCGCAGGCGGCGGTGCATTGGCACCGGGTAGCGCTGTCCGCTGCGGTCTGAGCTTTCATACTGCTGCTTCCGACCATGCGGCATCGGCCCGGACGATTGCCGGCCTCGCATTCGATCCAGGTTGGTGCGCAACGCAATGTCTCGTTCGCTGCTCTGCGGTGGTACATTGATTGCGGCCAGGATCAACTCGTCCATCGATCAGCGCTCGTCGCGCAGATCTGAAGGTCCAGGATCTCGCCAGTGGTCGACATTGCAGACCGCATCGGCAGGCTGTCATTGTGGGTAAGTTGGTCTGCTTTTTGCTTGAAATTCTGCGTTATAGCGGCGGTGTGGTCCATGTTCAGCACAACAATGGAGAGTTTTCACAATGCGTCGATTTCGTAGCGAGGCAATGTTTGCCGACTTTGTGCAGGTGAGCGCAGTGATGCTGTTTGGCATCGGCTTGATGCATCTGAATTTGGCCCGAGCCCAGGAAAAGGCAGCCACCCCGTGTCTGCAAGAACTTCAGAAGCAGAAGGACGGCGGCAACGCTGGCGAGAAGAAGAAGGCCGAGAAGCCCAATTGGTTTTCCAAGAACGCGGAAAAGATAGTGGGTGTCCTCGGTGCCGCGGGGGGGGCAGCCATCGGCAAATCGGTGTGCAAGGACAAAGATGAAAAAAAATGCATGGCCATTGGGGCCATTGCCGGCGGCTTGCTCGGGTCCCGTCTGGGCAAACATCTCTCTGAATCTGACCAGAAGCGTTACCAGGAAGCCACTTACACGGTGGCGCTGACGGGACGACCCCAGTCCATCGCTCTCGATTCAGGGTGCATGGTGGTGGAGCCTGTGTCAGCTGAAGTCTACGAAGCCCGCCAGGTGGAGTTGGCGCTGGCGCCCGGGGTGTCGGCGCCGAGCGAACTTCGTTCCATCGGCGCGCCCTATGTTCGCACTTCCTCGGTCAAGGTGGCGGCTGGGCCACGGTCGGACGGCACGGGCCAATTGGCCGCCAACGTACCCTCGTTTGTGATGGGCTCGACGGACTCAGGGAAGTATCTGCTGCTGGGCCGTGAGGATGTGGCCCAAGGCTTCGTTGGCGCGGGATATGTCGAGGCGAAGGGCTGGACGGTCTCCCCGGACAGCACTCCGCAGCCGGTGCCGGTGACGTCCGGCGACGGGCAACCTACCTTGATCACGGTCGGCGCGGAAGTGCCGTGCCGCAAGATTTCCAGCTCGATCCGGGACGAAAGCAGCAACAAGACCGAGACTTTCCCCGGCAAGACTTGCCGCCTGCCGAACGGCGTGTTCGAGACGACCTGACGGCTGCCCCAGACCCAGCGCCCTGGGGCTTTCTGTGGATCCGATCACCCAGCCTGCATTGAGCCTGCGGGTGGCCAAAAGCCTTTGCCGCCATCGGTGGCGCTGGCTGGTGTTGGCAATGTTGTTGGCCGCCGTTGCGGCGGCCGGAATAGTCCGACTCGGTTTTGCTCACGGGTACCGGCAATTCATCGAGAAGCAAGAGCCTTCATTGGCAGTCGCCGATGCGATTGCCACTGAGGTGGCCGCCGGGCGCGAGACGCTGACGCTTCTGTATCTGCCGGCATCGGGAACGATGTTCGAGTCCACCTCGATGCTGCAATTGGCCAAGTTGGCCGACCTGATCAGCCGGCTGCAGCATGTGGATTCACCGCAATCGTTGGTGAGTGCGCACAAGTTGGTCAACGTGTCGGATATGGCGACCGGGGCTCAGCGTGCAACCGCCTACCGTGTGGTCCCGCTCATCTACCCCGACGGGTTGTATGACGATCAAGGTCTGGTTCGTTTGCGTGGCGATGTCAGCACCATGCCGACGGTCTACGGGCGGCTGGTGGCACGGGATGGGTCGAGTGCATCGGTGATCATTCCCTTCGACCTGGGGACCACACCGATGCAGCGCATCGGCCGTCTTGCGGAGCTGCAGGCCGCTGTCGCGCGCATCGAAGCGGACCTTCAGGGGCTGCGCTCAGGTGATGCGCTGATGCTGTCCGGGCCGGCGCTGTTCGAGTTTGCGGTCGAAGAAATCCTGATCCGAGACTTGAAGACACTTGCGCCCACGTCCCTTCTGGTGTTTGTGGTGCTGCTGCTGTTCCTGTTCCGCTCCTGGGCTTCGGCCAGCATCGTGATGGTGGTGGTGGTGCTGGCCTGCACGACGACGTTGGGCCTGGTGTGCTGGACGGGCATGCGGGCCACGATCCTGGTGTTTTCGGGGCTGATTCTGGTGTCCACCTTGTCGATTGCAGAAGCCTTGCATGTGATCACCACGGCCAACATCGCCCGGGTGGATGACATGTCGACGGCGGACGCGATGGTCTACAGCCTGGACACCAATCTCTGGCCCATCGTCACCACCAGTGTGACCACCCTGATCGGGGAGGCGGTGCTGCTGTACAGCGCCTCACCAGCCATCCGCGACATGGGCATCGTGATGATGGTGGGCGCCGTCCTGGCGCTGTTCTACACCTTGACGGTGTTGCCGGCGCTGGCCATCTTGCAGCGGCGTGCGCCCAGGGGCTGGGTGAGCGGGCTGGGTGGCATGTTCGACAAACTGGCCGAGGTCTGTACCGCTCGCCCCTGGCGGGTGGTGATGGTCTGGGCGATGGCGTGCGCCTTGGTTTTGCCGGGGCTGTGGAACCTTCGCAGCTACGACACCATGGCGGGCTGGTTTGGTCGGGACACCTCGTTCCGGCAGGGCCTGGACCTGCTGGCGGACAACTATGTGGCGCTCGGGGTGATCGACGTGGTCACGCGCGTGACCACATCCGACCGCGAGGCGGTCGCGGTCTGGCCGGAGCGGCGCGATGCGCTGGCCTCGCAGCAGAAGTTCGACGAACTGCTGGGAGCCCTGTCCGGCGTTCGTTCGTCCATCACGCCCAGCCTGGCGCTCCTGGCATTCGAGCAGCGGGCCGCAGCGCAAGACACGGGCCTGAGGCTGAGCAGCGATGTGGTGGCGCAGGCCCCCACCAGCAGCGCACCGGGTTTGTCCACGCTGGAGAAGGGTTACCTGCTGACCGAGTCCGGCACCGGGCGCGACGTGTGGCTGCATCGCCTTGTGGATGCCGGGGCGGCCAGCAATGCCGCCATGCTGCAGGTGGTGCGGCAAGCCCAGGATGCGGCGCAGCGGGTCTTGTCCAATGAAACCCTGGTGGGCGGTCTGCCGGTGGTGTTTGCCACCCTGGGCCAGAGCAACATGGACAGTACGTCGCAAGGCACAGTGATCACCGTGATTGCGATCACGCTGTGTCTGGCCGTGGCCTTGCGCAGTGCCACCGGCGCATTGACCAGCCTGTTGCCCAACGTGGTGCCGATTGCCATGGTGTTCGGTCTGTGGGGCCTTTGGGCGGGCGAGATCAACCTGGCGGCGACGACCGTGGTGAGCATCGCACTCGGAATCGTCGTGGACGATACGACGCACATCATGATGAAACACAAGCGCTTCATGGCGCGGGGCCATTCGGCGCAAGAGGCCAGCCGGTTGACGATCGTGCATGGCGCACCGCCCATCATCGTGACCACCATCATCCTGGCCTGCGGATTCCTGATACTGAGCCAATCGGACTTTGCGCTGACGTCGCAACAATCGCTGATGATTGCCGCGAGCATCTGCATTGCCGTGATCTTCGACCTGACGCTGACACCGGCCCTGCTGGCTTTGACGGCCAAGGGCGGTGCAACCCCTGGAGTGCGCTGAGATGTTTCGAGCCCTTGCCGTGTTGACCTGCCTGGTTTTGCCGGCCTGTTTCGCAACTGCGGAGCCGGCGCAAGGCCCTGGCCGGCCAGCGGGTTTTTTTCCGCCGGGCGGCCTGCCATTCATCCCGGTCGGGCCGCAGCCGGGTGCCGTGCCGGTCAACTCCGAAGGCTGGCGGTCGGTGGTGCAGTCGTTTGGCGCGCCGATGAGCGGGCCTCAGACAAAATTGGTCGAGGACATCGTGGCCGAGTTGTCCCGGGCTGCGGGATCGGTGGCGCCGCGAGGAGGTTACCGGGCGACGCTGCTGGACACCTCGGTGGTGAATGCCTTTGCGATCGGGGATGGCAATGTTTTCATGACGCGCCAGTTGCTGGCCTGCATGAACAGCGAAGATGAACTGATTGGCGTGATGGGGCATGAGGTGGGCCATGTCATCGGTGGGCATACGCCGTTCACCGGGGCGGCACGCGCTGGTCAGGCGGGCGGTGACCGGCTGCTGGGGGTGTTTGTGCCCGCGTTGCGCGGTGCGGCGTTGGTCGCCAGTACAGCGGTGGTCCAGACGTTTGGCCGCTCGCAGGAACACTCCGCCGACGTGGCCGGGGTCAAGTTCCTGGCCGATCTGGGGCGAGATCCACAGGCCATGGGCCGTGCGCTGGCCGTTCTTGACGCACACGGCAAGCTCCAGCAGAAGCTGTATGGCGGCGGCCAGGCGCCTCGTGCGCTGGACTACTGGTTGAGCAGCCACCCGCTGCATGCGGAGCGGGTCGGCCTGGTGCGGCTGGCTGCCAGCATGGCGCCGCGCGCGCCGGCGCGAACCCAGCGCAGTCCAGCAGCCTTCGTGCGTGAGCTGGACGGCATGGTGATCGACGACGGCCCGGAGCACGGCATCGTCAATGGCACGGTATTCCGCCATCCGACGATGAAACTGGGTCTGGATGCGGCACCGGGCTTGCGCCTGATCAACAGTCCGCAGGCGCTGCTGGTGCGTGCGTCGAAGGGCAGCGCGGCCACGTTGAAATCAGTCGCCGGCGGGGGCACGCCGGTCGAGCGCTTCCTGGCGGCGTGGGTCAAGTCGCTGCCCGAGCAGATCAAGCCGCCGACACCGGAGCCGTTGGACCACAACGGCATTCAGGGCGCCTCCGGCTCGGTGCTTTGGAATACCGATGAAGGCAGCGTGCAGATCTCGATGTGGCTCTACGCCTGGACCGAAAACCAGTCCTTCATCTATGTGGCGTTTGACCCCGCCGGGGCGCAGGCCGCAGAACATACCACCACCGCCCGCAGCTTTCGGCGCTTGACCGATGCAGAGGCGGCGGCGGTGAAGCTGCGGCGCATCAGTGTGGTGGACATCCAGCCCGGCGACACTGTGGCCAGCCTGTCAGAGCGCATGGCCTACCCTGACTTCCGCGAGGATCGCTTCCGCCTCATCAACGGACTGTTCTCGGGCCAATCATTGCCAAAGTCCGGCCCGATCAAGTTGGTGATTTGGTCGCCCCAGTGAGATCGTTCGGCCCTTGTTTTACAACCCACACCGCGAGACATTCCCCATGATCGTTGTTACTTCTCCAGCCGTTGACCTGCACATCGCCGCCCTCCGCTGGCGCGGAGTGCCCATCGCAATCGCCTTGTTGCTGTCGAGCGCCGGCCCAGTGCGGGCGCAGGACGCGGCGCCTCCGGTGCCAGGTCGATTGTTGGCCAAGTCAGGCACTGACCTGGAAGCGCGAGCCGACGGCCCCGCCTGCGCACCGCGGGTGAAGGTGATCATCACCGCAAAGGATGCCAAGCTGTTTGAAGGCGACATCCCGCCGGCTGCCAAGTTCTTCACCAATGCCAGAGCAGGCCACAGCCTGTCCTGCCCCCAGATGAATCGCATGGTGGCCCAGGGCAAGAGCGAAGGCAAGACGATGTTCACGGCCATGGCCGACAAGAGCAGCGGCTGGGAGGCGTTGATGCTGGGTGCTTCGTCGGGTGACAGCCGCGCCGAGGACGCTGCGCTGGCCAGTGGCGGTCCCACGCCCAAGTCGGTGCTGCGCTCCAACCCGGCGTTTGTGCCTTCCAGCCAGGTGTTGGCTCAGACCCAGGACAAGTTTCTGTGCCTGTCCGGCAGCACGCTGGTCTGCGAAGTGATCCTCAAGTTTACGTCCCAGGGCAACGAGAAGGCTACGATCGCCTATCGGCAGGCGCTCTCAGGCGGCAAGGCAGCAGCAGCCGTCACCTCGACGGCCAACCTGCGCGACGGTTTTTTCTGCGCCGATCCGCAGACCTCGGTGGTCACGGTGGAAGACCCGCAGATGAGCGAGGACGCGCGCAAGGACTATGCCGAACAGCTGTTGGAGCGCGTGCGCTCCAACGGCGAGATCTGCACCGGTTTTTCGGGCCGGATCGATGCGATGACGGCCTATGGCTTCGACGGTACGGGCAAAGGTGTCGACAAGGCCCGCCAGGTCAAGCTCTTTGGCACCATGCCGGGTTTTGGTGGCGCCAGATGATGGCCACCCGAGACCTGGCCCTGGCCTTGTCTTTGGCCTGTGGGTTTGCCGCGCAGGCGGCGTCAGAGCTAGATGCCGCGCGCACCGATGCCGAGAAGAGCACGAATGTGTTGGAACAGAGGCCGTGCCCTGATTTTGGCGACAAGCGCTACCTGACCGGCATGACCAGCGAGCAGCAGATCGTGCAAAGCGCCGAGCGCGAACGAAGCTACCAGGACACGGCCATGCAGCAACTGCAGCAGATCGGGCGTGACAAACAGCTCGACCAGCGCCAGCGCACCAATCTTCAGACGTTGGCCAGCTGGTCCATCGCGGCCTCCATGGCCAACTGGTCACTGCTGCAGGTGGCAAACCAGGCGCTGCAAAACCCCCTGGTGGCACGCGGCCAGCCCTATCCATCTGCCGCCCTGGAGGGTGCGCGTGAGCGCATTCGCCGGGTGGCAGAGTCTTCAGGCTTGCAGGCCGACGCCGCAGAGGCGGTGCGACGTCAGGTGCACGCCATCGACCGCTGTCTCACCAACTTCAACAAGTCTGTGTTCCAGCTGAATCAGCCGCAGTTCGACGCCGAGGTGGAGAAGGCCTCCACACTGGCCGAACTCAGCCAGGTAGAGCAGACCTACCGCGCGCGCGAAGCGGCCAATGCGGGCCATGGCAAAGACAGTGTGGATCGACTGGCTGCGCGCAAAAGCGCACTGCAGGAAGAAGATCGCATCGCGCGCGAGAAGGCCAACGCGGTCAATGCGGCAGATGCCTCGCGCCGCAGGGCCGACCAGGAAAAGCAGCAGGCCGAGTACCGGGCCAAGCTGTCGACCTATTTGGCGGTGGCCAAACGTTTCACCGACGCATCCGATCGCGGCGACCAGCGCGCAGCAGTGGCCGAGATGGCCAACGACATCGTGATGTCCACGCCCACAGGCACTTACCGCGGCATCGACCAGGTGGTGGAGGCGGTGCGCAGACAAGCGGCGTCCGGGCGAGCCGGGTCATTGGGCACGCCACAGATCACCCAGGATCGCATCGTGGCCTACGGCAAGTCGGGCGGCATGGGCATCAGGACGATCTTCAGCTTTGACGGGAGCGGCCGCATCTCGCGGATGGACATCAGCATCTAGGCTGAAGTTCGAGCAGTTGTGCCATCGGCGATCACGGCAAGGTGATGCCCAGTTCGGCGGCCATCAGTTCACGCATCCGGGCCAGGAACGCAGCCACCGCCGCGTCTTCGCTGTCGTATTGCTTGATGTGCCAATAGCTGCCGCGCTGGGAGTAGTAGGTGCACCATGCCCCGTCCAGGAAGCCGATGCCATCCACGTCACCTTCGCCGAGTTCTTGAATGACATAAAAGTCTTCAGGCACCTGGTGGGTCTGGAGATAGGTGCGCAGGTCTTGCAGGGTCATGGTCACAGCCTTCGCAGATAACCTTGCTGGATGAGTTCGTCGGTCCCCAGGGGGGTGAGGTACTGGGTGCCGCCGCCCTTGTGGCCAAAGGCCGCGGCGGCCGATCCTGATTGAACCTCCAGCGGCTTGAGAACCTCGTACCTGGCGTGGGTCATCTTGCTGGGGTCATAGGGCAAGGCGCGATCAGTGTAGGGTGTGCCTTCGGGAGAAAAGAAGTTGCCTTTGTCCGACGTGCCGGCGCGTGCGCTATAGCGGTCGATCACGGTCCCCGGCGCCAGCGTGGCCGGTTCAGGGGTTCCCGCAAAGCCATTCTTGGGGGGCCACTTCAGCTTGCCATCGGCATCAAAGTGCTCAGGCCCCAGGTCGTCCCGCAGCCGCATCTTCTTCTTCGTGGCCGACACCACCACCGGGCAAGGCTGCACGCTGACCGGTGGTTTATCCGGCAGCTTGCGGGTGACGCGGCTGATGTCCGAGGCCTTGTCGGCAATGGCCCCGACCTTGGTCAACTTGGTCGCCGCGCCGATGGGGATGAGCGCCGTGCCGACCTCAAACGCGCCGCCCCCGACCACCTGGCCCCAGTCCTCGGGGCCTGCAGTGGCCCGGAACTCGTCAAAGGCCGTCCACGCCGATCCGGCCGCGCCCTTGGCATCGCGCCAGACCATGGCCGGATCCTGCATCGCGGCGGAACCGTAGGCGCCCACATCGCCTGCAACACGTTTGGCACCGTTCCAGGCCTCTTCACGCGCCTGCGGATTGGTGGCCAGGGCATGGCCTGTCTTGGCGAGCGACTTTGCACCCTCCCAGGTGTTCTCGGCCGCGCTTGCGACGCCCTGGCCGACACCACCGATGAAGCTGAAGACGCTGCTCATGCCCAGCGCCCGTGGTCCAGCATGATGCGGGCGCGCAGCATGGCCAGCTGGACGGCTGGTGGCGTGCCCGGCTGGCGCAGGTCGTCCAGCCAAGCCGGCTGTGCAGCGCCCGGCGCGAATTCGTACAGCTTGCGCAGCGCGGCCAGTGCCAGCGGAGCGTCCTCCAGGGCCGCCATGCCCAGTTGCCGGGCCATCTGCATGGCCTGCGCCGCCAAGGACGGCGCCTCTGCGACGGAGACACGGTCCCACAGCACGAGAGGCAACGCCGCCGCGACCCTCTGCTCCAGTGGCCAGACGTCGGCCGAAACCGGCGTGAACAAGGCCAGATCGGCCCGTGCGGCGTCGATCCGCTCCCAGTCCCGCGGGCTCAGGAGTTCGCTGAGCATGGGGATCGTGGCATCCACGGTGCTGCCGGTGCGCGCCAGCCAGGCTCGCACCGCGGGGTCTGCGCCGATGTTGGGTGCAATCGCGGCCATCAGGCAGGCCCAGGTGGCCATTGCGCGCTGCGAGGCAGCGCCGACAGCGCGAGCGCGCTCGACCAGGTTGGAGACGATGCGGCGCTGCACCTGGATCGGGAATCGAGGTAGGAGGGACGGTTCGGTGCGCCGAACGAGTTCTGCCAGCCGTTCGGTGAACTCGGTTTCCGCAACGGCGTCCAGCCGCCTGACTTGGTGCTGCGCAAGCTTCATCGTGGTGATCACGGCACGACGCTGAATCGGCCGTCGGCAGCGCCGTAGCGCTCGTCACAACGGGCTCCCGGCGCGCAGATGGCACGCCCGAGGTAGATCTCGCGGCCCGGGCTCTGGGCCTGCAGGCGTGCTCCTTCCATGTCCTTGAGCAGCACCCGGTAGACCTCGTTGGGATCCTTGGTGGCCGCAGTCATGTCCAGCGGTGTTGCGGACACGATGGCCAGCAGGCGGGCAGTACCCAACCCGGCCCAGGTCAAGTCCTCAACCTCGACCGGCCCTCTGGGCGGGAGCGTGATCGTCTGACCCACGGCAATGCTGTTTCGCGCGTTGTTGGCGTTCGGGAACAACAGCCTCACCTCACCGTCCGTGTCGTGCAACAGCACGTAGTAGTGGCCCGCCTGGGACGATTGAATCCTGATTCGCAACGAGGTCACCTCCACCTTGAGCTGGGGTGACTCGACCGTCAAGGAAACCCGGAAATCCGGCGATGCACCTTGTGCGATCCGGTTGAACGCGTCGTCCGGACTCAAAGGCAACTGGGCGGGCGCGGGTGCCGGCATCGGCACCGGGGCGGGGGCGGATGCCGTCTGGCCTGTCGGCTCTGCCTCGACCGGAGCAGGCGAGGCCACTTTCAGATCCGACGGGCTGGAGACCCAGGCGTACAGACCTGCGGCCATCACCCCGAGCACTGCCACCCCGCCGGCTGCTGCCCACAGCCCGAAGGACCGGCCAGCGGGCGCCGCATCCCGACCTGGGTGCGCGGGCCTGGGTTGCCGCGCATCGAGACCCAATTCGCGCCTGAACACCTCGACCGTGGCGGTTCTGTTCTCCGGCTTCAGAGCCAGCGCGTGGTCGACCGCCTTCAGCAGACGCGGGCTGTACTTGCCGGCCAACCGGGTGGCCAAGGGCTGGTAGCTGTCGCGCAGCACACGGGACTGCGAATTGGGCGGCGCAGCACCTGTCAGCAGCCGGTGGATGACGCCGGCCAAGGCGTAGATGTCGGTGTGTGCACCCTGGGGCAGACCGGATTCCGGGTACTGCTCGATCGGTGCGTAGCTCGGCTTCAGCATCGCCGTCGGGTTCTTGGTGCCGTCGCCGATGACCTGGCGTGCGGCGCCGAAGTCGAGCAACAGCGGCCGCTGCGAACCGGCCAGGATCATCACGTTGTCGGGCGCAATGTCGCGGTGCACGATGCGTTCTGCGTGGACGATCTGCAAGGCAGCCGTCAGCGGATCCAGCAAATCCATCAGCCACTGTTCACTGGGTGGGCCTGGCATGGCCTGCACTACTTCTTCCAGCGTCGTGCCCTGGACCACCTGCATCACCATGTAGGCCGTGCCGTTGGACTCGAAGTTGCGGTACACCCGGACCAGCGCGGGGTGGTCGAACCGGGCCAGGGTGATGGCTTCTTCGATGAAGCTGCGCCGCCCGATATCAAAGGTTTCGCGGTGCCGTTCAGACTGGATGGCCACATGGCAATCCGGCAAGCGCCGCGCCATGGTGATGGGCATGTACTCCTTCAGCGCCACCGTACGTTTCAGCTGATGGTCCCATGCCTTGTACACGATGCAGAAACCGCCCTGGCCGAGGCGCGCCTGGACCTCGAACTCCTGCAGCCGGTAGCCGGCGGGCAGGAACTCGCCTTCCGACGCTGACGGCGCTAACCCGACTGGGACTGGCGCGCTCGCGGCCTGAATGCGGGTGGCGTCCGGGTCTGCTGACCCGGAGCCTGTGGGCATGATCGTGTGGTCGTCGTCTTCCACGGGCAGTCTGGCCTCGGTCCGGTTGGCTCGCGGCGCGTGGGCCCGGGAGCGGCGCTTGCATAGCTCACTCGTCCAGCAGGCGCCTCAGGTCGCTCTTGTACCGCAGATTGACGGCCGTGCAAGAGGCCGTGCCGATGACAAACCCTGCTGGCATGCCGGCCCTCCGTCTTCGGTGATCGGTCACCACCTCATCGTCGCCCATGATCGGGTAGCCACTTGGGGTGCTGACGCTTCGGCATCGGCTCAGGGAATGAGGTGGGTGGCCTGCCCTGGCGCGACCACCTGGATCACGCCCGCCCAGTTGCACATCAGTTTGCAGGTGTTGTCCACCGCGGGCTGGTTGCCGACCAGTTCGGTCGGTACGCCGGGGATCCAGGGCGAGCTGGTGGCGGGGATGCAGGGCATCGGCGTCAGCACGCCCAAGGCCGCCGACGTAGCCGCCGCGACCGTGGGGTTGGCGATGCTGCGGCAGACGCCGAAGGGCAAGATGTTCACCATGGGCTTGTGGTCCATGATGTTGGCAGCGGGCTGGTTGCCTGACATCACCTTGTTGAGGGGCAGCACGACGAGTGCGCTCGGGGCTGCGCCCATGGAGCACATGAGCTGGGCGGAGTTGACGACTTGGAGGGGCATGGATGGGATTCCTGCGAGGCTGGTTGCCTAGATGCCAAAGCGTCGCCGCAGTACCCGCCCCATGAGTGATTGCCGACGTTCGAGCTCCATCTTCGAGAACTCTGCATGAGACAACTCGATCAACCGCTCGCGTTCCCAGCCCGCGATCCGCATCGACTGTGAAAGAGAACGTGCAAGCGGCCCGACACAAAGGCTGGCGCACAAGGCATTGCCAATCACAAACGCAGCAAGGGGCATGGCATCTGCGTCCAGCATGCTTGAAAGAACCCCGTACACGAGCACGGCAGCGCTTCCGACGGCCACGTGACCAAGCGGCTTGCTTCGCACAATCGCATCCTTGTCCGCATGCCAAGTGCCAAGGTCTGCACGTATCGCGAGGCCGCCCCAGCGAGTCAAGCGGTTTGCGGCCAAGTCCGGGAGCGGTCCGGCTTTGCGGGCATGCATCAGCGAGGCAAACAGCAGCAGGCATCCGTGAACAACGACCAACCCAATGGCAGCCATCACGGCAATTTCTTGCGATGAAATGCTGCCCATCATGATGACCGATATCGGGACGCAAAACGCTACAAACACGCCAATGACTGCCATGCGGCTATGACGCGTGCCGAATCGAGACAGCCACACGGCTGCGACGGCACCACAGGTGGCCAGCACCGCCGCGGCGAAGGCTACAAGCAAGGCCGTCGACAACGAAAGACCGAACGCCCAGGCTGTGCCCAGCCACGCCAGCCAAGTCCAGGAAGGCGCTGCCCATTGAAGCGCCTTCAGGCTGTTGAGTGAGTCCGGTGGCGAGAACATGAGGATCCTACTCACCTGAGCACGTTCTCGGCCTGCTGGGCGGCTGCCTCGTCTGCACCGAAATAGCCCCAGGCCACCTGTGCCACCACACCAGCGCCAAGACCGACGAGTACAACGGGCCAACCTGCCACCGCAACAACCCCAAGCGCCACGGCTCCGGCAGACGCGGCTGCGCCAGCTACCACCCCAACGGCGTTTCCGCTTTGACTCTTGGCTGATTTCACCGCGAAGCCCTTCCAGTTGACCTCCAATTGCCCGTCGGTCCACTGCGCGCTGTCGTAGAAGTCCATTGCGGCGCTCGGGCCGAAGGCTAGAATGCCGGCGCCAGGCTTGCTTGTGAGGGTACGCAATACCTTTGAAGATTGTAGACGGGCAGCAGAGACGGCATTGGCTGACGCATCTATCTTCACCCCGTCCAGGGCGCCAATCCGAATCGTGCCAAACTTGCCGCCTGATTTGGCTATCACGGGTTTTGGCAGTTCCTGAATCACGGACATTGGCATGCCCTTGATTCGTACCTTGAGGCGCGCGCCCTTGCGCAGCTCGCCTCCGCGGCCGACCTTGTGGGTCTCGACGACAACATGTTTGCCCAGCTTGACGGAGCCCGAAACTTTGCCGCTGATCAAGTCAGCGAAGCCCTGTTTTGCCTGCTTCTTCCAAGCCAACCGAAGTGCGGCTTCTGACAGAGAAACAGCGTTGCCGTAGCGATTCTCTTCACCGATCAGAGACTTGTTCGATTCCGCCAACAAACGATCAAAGGCGCTCTCGGCAGCATTCGGATCCTGCCGCATCTCGGCGGCTGGCAAGCCCAAAGCCAACAGCAATGCAGCTCCCTCGGGGTCAGTGGCCGACAATTGCCGAATCAGTCCGGCGCGCAATGGTGCAT
Organism: Rubrivivax sp.; assembly: GCA_018780805.1. Classification (GTDB taxonomy): domain Bacteria; phylum Pseudomonadota; class Gammaproteobacteria; order Burkholderiales; family Burkholderiaceae_C; genus Rubrivivax. The sequence goes on from JADMJD010000137.1 coordinate 24,152, forward strand.
CCAACTCAAATTCGCCGGCAAACGTCTCCGAATATGCGTCAATGGCTTGGGTAAACCGGCAGCTCATCGGTGGAGCGAAGACGCTGCCCGACACATGGCGCGACGAGAACATCGAATCGATTGCGACGCACTGCCTTTGCACCAACAATTCTGCGGCAGTCGGGGGGCGGCATTCGTAGGGCACAGGTTCAGATCTCTGGCGGCTTGCGTGATGACGCTGTGGGACTGTACATCCTCGACGAGATGAGTGAACCGTCAACGCCGGGTCGACTGCGGTTTGCAAGGCTGACATTGCGCATAGGTGATTCCAGGGTGATCAGCGATTCTGAGTTGGCGTTTTCGCAGCCCAGCGCCAAATGTCGTCAAAATCCACATGGCATCTGGAGTCCCCATCGCTCAAACGACTTTTCCATCCGGGAAAACGCCATCTGGCGATTTGGGCCGATCAAGCGGCCACCAAGGAACTTGCAGTATTGTTGCGCGGCATTCATCGTGGCGTCGCCCATGCGCTTTCCAATGCGAGGGTCCACGCCAAGGTCAGCCAGGTCCGCAGCCATGTCAAGGTTTCTACGTGTCAGTGCCAAATGAATCGCCGTTCCCTTCAACGGGTCGGGCATCAAGTTCATATTGGCGCCAGCCTGCTTGAGTGCGCGGGCGGCGGGCAGGTTCTCGAAGATGGCCGCACCGACCAGCAGCGTGTATTGGCCCTCATCGCCTATCAGATTGGGCGAAACGCCGAGCTTGAGCAGGGGTTCTAACCAGGCCGCTGTTGGTTTTCCTTCGCTGTCCTTCTTTGACAACGCGTAGTGAGGTACCGTAGCCCCGTTTTCCAGCGCGCTGACGGGATCAGCACCCTGCTGGACCAGCCAGACGAGAGCCGCAGGGTTAGGCGCGTGCAGTGCCAAATGAGGCAAAGTCAGGGAGCGTTGGCCCCTGACCTTGACATCCGCGCCGCGGGCCTTCAGCTGCTGCAGCGTCGCCACATCGCCGCGCGTCGCCGCCGTGGCCATGTCCTGGGCTATCGGGTCATTGGGGAACACACTCTTCACGCTCAGCGCCATGCTTGCAGCTCCTGTACTGCCACCCAAACAGATTGCCAGCACCAAAGTCCAACGCCGCAGCATCGAGCCGGTGAGCAGTCTCGCGAGCGTTGCCCGAATATTGCCATGCTCACGGGGCTGGGCCGATGAGGTCTTGAAGCGGCACGTGGCTGCCAGTTGCCTTTGCCAGCGCCTGCACGTCGTTGATCTTGCGGGACTCATAACCATTGACCATGTTCACAATCGAATGCTGCGCTGCAAGGCCAGTTTCGGTGCCGTCAGAATTCTTTGACACCAAAGTCTGAGTCTCATTCTGGCCCAAGGTTGGCGGTACATACCAACCGTACTTCTTGTGGTTGGCGGCGGCCTCGTCAGCGGTGATGCTGCTGAGCCTCCTACCCAAAGCGCCCATCACGCCAGCGTCCTTGTCGTCCTCTGCGGCGCCGACGTCGCCGACTTTCACGCCCAGGGCCTGCATCCCCTCGCGGGCGCTGCCGGTTACTACGCCCAGCACCGAGGCCGTACCAAAAGCCAACTTCTGAGCTGAGGGGGACATCTGCAGACCGGTCAGCGGGTCGCCGCCGCCTACGCTAAGGCCGCCGGTGGTGCGCTGTTGGTTGCAAAGCGAGCCAAATGAGGCTAGTTCCTCGGGCGTGGAGCCGACCACATCTGGATGCACGCCCGCTGAATTGAACATCTGCCCCCGAACGTTACCGCCTGCGCCTACAACGGCTGCTTGCGCTTTTCCGCCCCCCAGGGAATGGCCGGTGACCATGGGTGGTGGGGTCATATTGGCCATCGCCTCGCCCATCGCCATCGCTGCTGTGTACTGTGCGGTGCTCCGGCCGAGCGCATTGTCATGGTTGGTCAGAATGTCTTCTGGGTCACCGGTGGTCCCCTGGAAGGCAACGACTTGTTTCGGCTCATATGGAAAGTCCGGCGGCAGGATGTAGACGGTTGATCGGGCTGCCTTAGCAGTGTCTGGGTCATAGCCCAGCTTCTTGAGCTCATCCGGCGAGGCAGCCTTCCACGGCTGGGGCAGTGGCTGCGGGTCGGTATCGTTTGGGTTGTACTGGGTATAGACGTTGGCTGACAGTCTAGCCAACTCGACCGAATGCATATCGCGCTCAAGTCTCTCGGCGGCCTCGCGGGACGCCGGGTTCTTCTTGCCCTGGGAGATTAAGGTTTGACGCTTTAGGATGCGCTCCTTGCGGGCATCGGCGGATTCTCCCTGAACACTGGAACAGCTCGTCAGCGGCTGCAGAGCTGGCTGCTTGTCCGAGAAGTATGATTTGGCGTCGTTGTAGATACCCGCTGCCGCAATGGCTGGAATTGCCACAGCTACCGAACCCAAGGCGCCTGCGGTTCCTATTGCGGTCGCGACGATACCTTTGGAGACTGCCCGGCCACGATGTGCGGTATCGACTGTGAAGTCCGCGATCCGCATCACAGCCTCAGCCCCGGCGCTATAGGCCTGCTGGCCTGCCGCAACGGCAATGGTAGCTGCTGCCCGGGCCGCATCCGCGGCGGCCTGCATCGAGCTGTCGACTGCCGACACCAGAATGGACGCAGCGTCTCTGCCGGTGCTGACGACGGCCTGGAACGCAGCTTGGAGGGTTCCACCCCAACTCACGCTGCGCCTCCAGCAGCCCGTTCGAGTGTCTGTAGCAGATGGGTGGTGAAAACCTCAAGTGCGACCGCTTTCTGTTTCGACGACAAGTCGCATCTTTGTAGTAACGCCTGCAACTCAGGATAGCGGGTATCAAAGTCTGCACCAAGCAGCCAGGCTGTGACGGCAAAAATGGCCGCCGACTGCCCGTCGCTCAGACCATAGCCCTCAGCTCGGTCAATCAATGCGACAACTGACACCTCGAAATCCCGACTTGCGATCAATGCTGCATCAGCCGGGAATCGATGAGCCAAGATCGTCCGGATGCGGCTGACAAAGGACTCCAATCCAATGCGCTGGAACTGCTCGTCGTTGATGTTCAGCATGCAGCTCTCCAAGACCCCGATCATCGACGCCCGGCTACGCTGGAAATCTCTCGCTTTTCAAGTCCACCCTGTGTCAAGGTCAGGCTGTTGGCGGACGCGTGATTGCACTCCACAAATGCATGGAAGGGTCCAAAAAAACGTTCCAGTTGTCCCCGCTCCAGTATCCCCAGTACGCCAGACAGAACCCGCGGGTCGTAATACCGAAAGAACAGCGGTTTGCCATCAGGCGCATAAACGACGTTGAACTTCCGGAAGTGCCGATGGACCTCGGCGAACGACAGTTCCTGCCCGCGGTCCAAGGCCATCACTGCGCATTCCTCTTCCAGCAAGTGCTGAAGCAGCGGCGCGGTGCTGTCATCCACTTGCCCGATCCGCGCCAAGTACGGTGCAACGTCGACCAATTCGACCTCGAGGTCACCGGTGAAGAGGCATTCCACTTCAGTGAACTTGCTTCTGTCGATGCCGTCTCGACCGTCCGGCAGTCCGGCTGCATCAATCAATGCCCACCAATGTCCGCCAGGACACTCGCTTGCGCATTGTTCAAGCAGGTATTTCACGTCCATATTTGTACGCCGCTGGGGAGCCGAGGAAAGCATCAGCCGTTGCAAATCTCGCAAAACGGCGTCGCACTGCTGCGGGCAGCCTTCAAAGCGGCAGCCTTCTGGCTGATCGGCTTGTCCGTCCCGCCTTTCGTTTCAGGCGCCTTTTTGGCGGCCTTCGGCGTCTTCGGCGAAGCCCCGCTCCCCGAACCCGCCGCCCCGCCGGAGTTCACCATCACCATCGTGCCCTTGATGAACACGCCACCCGAGTTGATGGTGATGAAGTTCCCGCCCACCTTCAGCGAAATCTGCGTGCCGGCTTCAATCACCACCGTCGCCCCGGCCTTCAGGTGAATCTCTTGTCCGACGTTGGCGGCCATCTTCGTGCCTACCTTGGCCTGCCAGTCCTCGCCCACCGTCAGGTGAACGCCGCCGCCCAGCTTGGTGACCTCGTCGCCCTTGATGTCGGTGTGCACGTCGGCTCCCAGCTTGCGCAAGACGTCCTTTTCCACCTGCAGATGGCTCTCATCGCCCACAAACTCCGTGCGCTTCTTCTTGGTGTAGAAGTTCAGGTCCTTCTCGGCGTGAACGTAAACCTCTTCCGACCCCTTTTTGTCCTCAAAGCGCAATTCGTTCAGGTTGGCCGCACCACCGCCCTTGCTGCTGCGGCTCTTCAGCCCCCAGCGGGTTTTTTCATCCGGCAGTTTGTAGGGCGGCTTGTTTTCGCCGTTGTACACGCTCCCCGTCACGATGGGCCAATCGGGGTCGCCTTCCAGAAACTCGACGATCACCTCCTGGCCCAGCCGCGGGATGGCCAGGGCACCGTAGCCGTTGCCCGCCCAGGGCTGCGCCACGCGGATCCAGCAACTGCTGTTTTCATCCGCCTTGCCATAACGGTCCCAGCGGAACTGCACCTTGATGCGGCCCAGGCCTTCGTCGTCGGTGTCGATCTCTTCACCGGCTTTGCCTACCACCACGGCCGTTTGCGGCCCCTGCACCAGCGGCTTGGGCGTCAGACGGGGAGGGCGGTACTGCTGCTTGAGCGGGATGGCGCTGATGCTGCAGCGGAACTCGAAGCCACTGCCACCACCGCTGCTGTCGGCGTTGCCGCTGCTCTGGTACGACGCACTCACCACCAAGTGTTTGTCATTGAAGCTGGCGACCGGGTGTTTGTCGAGCTTGAAGCTGCAGCCGGGCTGCAGGCCGCGCACATTGCCGCCGGCCGAGAAGCTGTGGTACTGCGTTTGCAGTTCGTCCAGCCTGACCGCCGCCGCTTGTTTGGCCTCCGCGGGGTTGCCCACTTCGGAGGGGTAGTCGTAGAACTCGAAAGCCGCATACGGATGGCTCAGCTTCTTTTCGGCCGTGTCCTCGATCAGCGTGCGTGGCTTCAGGTAGTTGTAGTCGGCCGTCACGTAGCGGCCAGGCTGGATCTCGTGGGTGCTTTGCCACTGGTCGAACTGCTCGCCATCTTCGCGGTCTTCTTCGTCGAAGCGGATCTCTTCGTAACCGGGGAAGGGTTTGTGCGCGCTCACGCTGTCCACCAGGGTCAGCGTGTGTTTGCCGTTGGCATGATCGACGAAGTAATAGATGCCTTCCTGCTCCAGCAGGCGATTGACGAAGTTGAAGTCCGTCTCACGGTACTGCACGCAGTAGTCCCATTCGCGGTAGCTGCCGGACAACTGCATCTTGAAGCCGGCCAAGGCGCCGTGGCACTGGAAGACTTCCTCCACGATCTCGGGCACGGTCTTGTCCTGGAAGATCCTGCTGTTGGCACTGCGGGTCAGGAACCACAGCCACGGGCTCACCGTGGCTTCGTACAGATAGGCCTTGGTCTGCTTGCCGCCAACCTGGGTGTCGCGCACCTCGTTGACACCGCTCCAGCGCGTGATGTAGCCGTTGAAATGGCGTGTCTTGCGTTTGCCCACTTCGACGCGCACGGTCACGTTCTGCCCCAGCATGCGCGCGGCGTCGATGTCGTGCCGCTTGCACTTGAGCGTGATGTTGAAGCGGCTCAGCGTGGACAGACCTTCTTGCCCGCTGAACGCCACCAGGACAAAAGCCCCCGGGCCGAGCGGCGTTTCGATGTCGAGTGATCTGGTCATGGTTGGCGGGTCTGCTGTTGCAGGCCGGTCGATTCATGAAACACACGGAAACTCATTCTGGCAGTCCTCAGGCTGTCATGCGTCGACAGATTCATCCATGGCGGTGGCTTCAGCCTGCCGCGCCGAAAAGTGGGGCGCCATGCTCAGCCGCAGGTCGTCAGCGTCACGGTCGGCAGGCCCATGGCCGAGCCAGGTCGTCAGCCCCAGCCGGGCCACCTGGCCGCCCAAGCGGTTGACGGGCACATGGCGGCGTTGCAACAGCGGTTGCAGCCGCCATGCCCACTCCGGGCCCGCGTACAAGGCCACCAGATCGCGCACTTCGTCGTGCAGGGCTTGGCCCGGCAGCAAGGCCCAGTAGGTGGGCAGATCGAGCGGGCCCACCACGATGTCGAACCGGGTGCTGCAGTCCCAGGTTCGCCGGCCGGCCACACCGTCCTGGCCGATCCGGCTGTAGCTCTTGCCCAGGCGGGTCTGCTGGTGCTCCGGGATCTCAAGCCAGCGGCAGGAGAATTCCTTGACCACCACCCGCTCCGACAGATAGCGCTCCAGCATCGCGGCCAGTGCACCCGGGCTGCGCACCCGACGCGACAGCACACCTGCGAATGCCAGCTTGAAGCTGGGCGACACCGCGTCGCGGCGCACCATGTCGCCCGACCCCAGGCCGGCCAGCGCGGCCAGCCGCGCTTCGACCGGGTGGCGGTGCCCGGGTGTATCCAGCGCCGTCACCGGCTGGGCGTCGCTCCAGGCCCGGTACAACAGGGCGAGTTGCCGGCGCTGCACCAGGTTCACGAACGACACAAAACTCTGCCGTGGCCGCGCCGACCCGGAACTCGGCAGATCGCGGACATGCTGGGTCCAGGCGATCGGCATCGGGCCATTGGGGCCCAGCAGGCCCAGGGCGTTTTGCGTCAACACCGGGCGCCCGGTCCAGCCCTTCGGTGGATCGCCCGGCACCTCCTGGTGGCCGGCACTCACGTCGGCCACCTCGCGGCCGATGAATCCCTGCACCAGGCCCTGGTCCAGCCGCACGGCCTCGCGGTCGGGATTGATCGCGTAACCCAGCGGCTGTGCATCCGGCGCAGCGGCTTGCAGCAGACGGACGGCACCGAACAGGGTGGCACGGTCACGCTGGGCCTGCAGCGTGACCAATGCCTGGGTGCGTGACCATTTGACCGGCGCGCTGGGCAGCAGGCTGGCGCGGCGGATCTGGTCGTGCCGCAATGAATCGACGATGCTGCCCAGGTCTCCGCGCGCCAGCAGCTGCCGCAGACGGCGCCAGTCGCGCCGGGTCAGCCGGCGCGCCATGTCGCTGGCCAACGCCGGCCCCAGCTCTGGCATCAGCCGAGCCAGCCGCCGGTGCAGGCGGGTGCTCAGAACGTGGGCCGCTGACCCGGGATCCGTTGCCATCGGAGTGCCTTTTCCAGCGGCCAGTCCTTCATCACGACCGAGGTCTCGACAAAGGAGTTGATCGAGACGTGCGATGCCAGGCAGTGATCGAGCATGGCCCCGAGCAGATAGGGCGAGCCGCCGTCAAAGCCACGGTCGGTCATCGTCAACACCACCTCCACCCCGCGCGCAAAGGCCAGCGCCCCACGCCCCGGAAGCCGACGTGTGACCTGCCGGGTCTCGACCCCCGCCAGCCCCTTGGCCTGTCGCAGCAGCAGGTGTGATTCACTGGGTGCGTACAGACTGAGCATGGCCCGCAGAGCGTCGGCGCCGCCGTTGCCCTCCGCGTTGACCAGGGCCAGGTAGTTGACGTGCAAGTGGCTCATCGCCATCCAGGGGTCGAAGCCGTCCACCGCGTAGTCCAGTGGTTCGCTTGGCCCGGCCAGACAGTCGATGGCCTTGATCGGCACACTGTCCACCGGCTCGTAGTGCGCCAGCCCGGCCTGGTTGCGCAGCAGCGCCGGCACCTCGCGGTCCATGCACAAGGCACGCACCGCCAGGCATTGCAGATCGTGTCCTTGCGGCCCGGCATCACGTTCGGCCAGGGCGATGAACATCTCGGTGCCGCGGCCGGGGTCGTGGATGGCGTCCACATCCAGCTTCGCGCCGTAAGCGGCCGTGCCGTGCAGGCGCGCCCGGCGTTCGCGCACTTCCTTTTCGGTGTAGCGGCGGCGCTCCCGGCGCACGGTGTAGAAGCTGCTGCTGGACAAGCGGCCCGAATTGGCCACCTCGAACACGGGCAGGAAGCGGCGCGGTTCGCCCGCACCTTCGCCTCGCACATCCAGGAGCTGGACGATTTCGTAGCGCTTCACGTCGGTCCGGTCGCCGACGACGTTGTACTCGGTCTGGCCGGGCTGAAGGTCGATCCGGTTCAGCTCGCGCTCGCGCAGGTTGATGGCCGGCACACAGAACAAGGCCAGGCTGTCGGCGCGCACCGCACTTTCCAGCTTGCCGTAGGCGCTGCCCAGATGCAGGTGCAGGTAGAGCTTGCGGCCACGCAAGCCCTTCAGCGCCGGTTTGAGGCCGGTCAACTCGAAGAAGCGGAACTTCTCCGGCAAGGCCGCGTACTCGCGCATCACCCGGAACCCGGCGTGGCCACGCGATGGCATCTTCAGCATCGCCTCGCTGGCATCAAATCCGATGTGCCGGACATGCTGGCCGGACAACCACCGCACATCCCGCCGTCCGGCAGGATCGGTGGAACAACCGATGCCGATGCACCGTCCCGCCACCAGTTCGAGCAACTGGCTGCCCTGGGGGTCGCCGAGGGTCACGTAGAACGGGAGTTGATCGAAGTCGAGCTGCTCCAACTGGGCCGCGCCGGTGAGCGTGATTTCGATGCGCAGGCTGGAGTCGGCGTCACGCCGGTCCTGCCCCGGCAGCGCCGGCATCGGTTCCGGGCTGGCTGCCGTGTATTGCACGGCCGTGACTGACAACGGCAGCAATTGCAGATCGCGGGTGGTCTCGAACTCGCAGCGCACGCCAGCGGCACCGCGAAGCGTGCCACGCACACACGAACCGCGTTTGAAAGTCAGCCCTTGTCCCAACAGCTTCTCGTCGGATTCCGGCAGATTCATCCGCAGAATGCAGGCCGATGGTGAGGGCGACAACCAGCCCGGGAACAGGATGTCGACCAGTTGTTGGGTGAAGACGGGGTATTGCGCGTCCAGCTTCAACCGCACCCGCGCCGCGAGAAAGGCCACGCCTTCCAGCAGGCGCTCGACATACGGATCTTCCACCCGGCCTTTGTTCAGCGCCAGCATCCCTGCGGCTTCCTTGAACTCGGCGCCAAACTCGCCCGCCTCGCGCCGCAGGTGCTGCAGTTCGTCGTTGTAGTAGTCGATCAGCCGCGGGTCCATGGTGTTCAGTCGATCACGCGGGCCTGCCCGGTTTCCAGGTCGAGTTCGGTCACCACTTCAAACGCCATCAGCGGGTTGGCGCGCAGATGCCCCTGCACGGAAAACTGCAGGAGGTTGAAGCGGTTGCGGCGCTCTTCGACCACGGGATGCACCTCCAGGCTCTCGGCATGGATGCGCGGCTCGAAGGCCAGGATGCGGTCGGTTAGATCGCGGGCAATCACCTCCGGGCTCATGCTCGATTGCGTTCGGCCGGCATAGGGTGGCACGCCGAAGGTCAGCACCGACAGCGCCACTTCGGGGGGCAGGGGCCGACGGTTTTGCGAGGGACGACCGTCGCTGTCGTAGCCGTCGCTGTAACCACCCAGCCAATCGGTGGCTTCCGAGTTCAGCAACCACTCGAGGTTGCGCACCACGTCGCGCCGCACATCGGGCCAGTCGCTCTTGAGCGACAGCGGGCTGCCGGTTCCGGCCCAGCGCTCCCAGCGCTCCAGCAGACAGGGCAGGAAGTGGCTCATGAGAATTGAAGCTCGCGCACGTCCAGCAAACCACATTCGCCTTGGTCGGTGATCAATGTCTTCTGGCCCATGCCCAGGTAGGCGGTATCGGACAAAGGTGTCCAGTCGGTTGTTTCGCCAAGACGGTGGGCGTCGCTGATCGCGCCGGGGTAACGCGCCGGGAGAAAACCTTCGACCGCACCGTCGTCGCCAAACTCGATTTCGGCGTGCAGCCACAGCCGATCACGGATCTCTGTGGGTGGACGGGACGAGATGCGGCTCACGGCCGACCAGGGAGCCCAGAAGTAGCGGCCACGCACGATGAGTTCCAGGCAGGGGCCGAGCCGTGCGTCACCATCGCACAGCCACTCGAACGCGATGCCGTTCAGCTTGCCGGCCCTGACGACGCTGCCCTGTTGGGCCTGAACCAGCAGCGCCGCTGCTTCGGCGTTCTGGCCCGCCAGCATTGGCAAAGCGGCCACCAGAGCCGCAAACCAGTCGGGAGGGGAACCCACGCAAACCGGTGGCAACTCGCCGCGGAAAACCTTGTCGCGCTCCTGCTCGCCCTTGATCAAACCCTGGCAGGACAAGGCCTCCATGGCCCAACTGCTGTCGAGGCTGACCATGGCATCGAGCTGCTTGTGGGCGCGCTCAAACTCGCCGCGGGCCGCAAACACCTGCCACAACGCGCTGCGCGCCTGCAGATCGTCCGGCCTGGCCAGCACGCGCTTCTTTGCATCATCGAACAGGTCGTCCAAGCGCATTTAGCGCACTCCCTCAGAGGCCTGTTGCCGGCATCACCGCCCGACAGGTTTGCAAAAACGCAGCCCAACCACGCGAGCGCACCGGAAGGCACGCTGCGCTTCGGGTGTGCGCCCGCAGGCGTCAGGCGGTCTTGGCGTTCTTCTGCACGTCGAAGCCGGAGATCACGGGCCCACCCTTCTTGGCGCCGTTGTTGTCCTGCTCCTGGTACTCGGTCTTGTACTCGCGGAACGCCAGCTTGACAGTCTCGGTGGGGGTGTCACCGTCGTTTTTGCCGCTGGGGTGCACGGCGGCAACGATCACGTCGGTCAAAGTGATCTTGAGGAAGGGAACGGCCGCATCGCCACCCGCCTTGCAGCAGACCAGCACGGCTTCTTTCAGGTGCGTGCCCTGGCAGCACGCAATCATCAGCTTCGGGGTGGCCTTGTCCACCGCGTGCACGAAGGTCAAGTCTTCCATGTTGACCCGGCCGGCGCCGCCGCCCGAACTGGACGAAAAGTTGGTGGTCTGGGTCATGCCCCAGCCAAAGCCCTCGACCTTGATCTGCCCTTCGTAGCCCTTCACCCCGGACATGCCGGGAATGGTGTCGATCTTGATGTGGATGTCTACGGCCATGGTTCACTCCTTGGGTTGATTGCGCACTATTTGTTGCGCTGCGACGGCAACTCTGAAACCAATCGAAGGCCAACGGTCAGGCCTTCGAGTTGGTAGTGAGGTTTGAGAAAGAACTGTGCACTGTAATAGCCGGGATTGGCCTTGTTCTCGGAAATCGTCACCTCGGCACCGGCCAGCGGGCGCGACGCCAGAGTTTCCATCGCCGCGCCGTCGGTGTCCTCATACACATAGTTGAGAATCCACTCCTGCAGGTAACGCTGCATCCCATTGGCACTGGTGAAGCCGCCGACCTTGTCGCGCACCATCACCTTGAGGTAGTGCGCAAAACGGGACGTGGCAAAGATGTAGGGCAGGCGCGCACCCAACCTGGCGTTGGCGGTGACGGCGGCATCGTCGAACGACGGTGGGTTGTGCAGCGAATCGCCGGCGATGAAGGCGGCAAAGTCCGATCCCTTGCGGTGCACCAGCGCCATGAAGCCGTTTTTCGCCAGTTCCCCTTCCCGGCGCTCGCTGATGGCGATTTCGGTCGGGCACTTCATGTCGACACCACCGTCGTCGGTGTCGAAGGTGTGGGTCGGCAGGTTGGGCACGGCACCACCGGATTCCACCCCCCGGATCGCCGTGCACCAGCCGTACAGCTTGAAGGACCGGGTGATGTTGACGCCCATTGCATAGGCTGAATTGGCCCACGTGTACTGGTCATGTGCACCGCCGACGGCTGTTTCTTCATAAGCCAGGCCGTCGGCGGGGTTGGTCTTGGCGCCATAGGGCATGCGCGCCAGGAAACGTGGCATGGCCATGCCGACGTACTTGGAGTCCTCCGACTGGCGGAAGGAGCGCCAGGCGGCGTACTCGGGTTCCTCGAAGATCTTGGTCAGATCGCGCGGGTTGCTGAGCTCTTGCCAGGAGTCCATGTTCAACAGGCGTGAGTTCGGCGAGGTGATGAAGGGCGCATGCGATGCGGCTGCCACCTGGGCCATGCCGCGCAGGATCTCGACATCGGGCAACGAGTGATCGAACTGGTAGTCGCCGATCAGGCAGCCATAGGGTGTGCCGCCGAGCTGACCATACTCCGCCTCGTAGATTTGCTTGAAGAGTGGTGACTGGTCCCAGGCTGTGCCCTTGAACTTGGAGAACATCTTGCCAAGGTCCTTCTTGGAGATGTTCAGCACCCGGATCTTGAGCTTTTCGTCGGTCTCGGTGTTGTTGACCAGGTAGTGAAGGCCGCGCCAGGCACCTTCCATCTGCTGAAAATCCGCATGGTGGAGGATCTGGTCGAGTTGTTTGCCCACCTTGGCGTCGATCGCCGCGATGATGGCCTCGATCGACTGGATCACGTCGCCCTTGATGAGTTTGGTGTCCGCCAGCGCCTGCTGCGCCAGCGTCTGGACGGCCGACTCGACGGCCGACATGCGTTCATCGCTCGGCGGGCGGAAGTTCTTCTTCAGCAGGCTGGAAAGGTCACCATCCTCGCTGACCTGCACTTGGGTGAGGCCGCTGCTGGATCGTTCGGTTGCCATGGAGGGAAATCCTGTCGTTGTGGTGGTCGGGCTGGCGCGGGTGGCGGTCGGGGGTCAGGCGTCGCCGTCGGCCTTCTTGGCCGGCATCGGTGCGTCGGCAATGGCCTTGAGCAGACTCTGGTCCTCCAGCACCTTGGCCAGCAGGCCTTCGGCATCGGCCTTGCCGTCCATGAAGGTGAGCAGGGACGACAGCTGATTCCTGGCTTCCACCAGCTTGGCCAAAGGCGCGACCTTCTGCGCCACCTTGACGGGCGAGAAGTCGTCCATGCTGGCGAAGTCGATGGCCACCGGGATATTTCCTTCTCCACTGAGTGTGTTCTCGACCTGGAACGCCACCTTCGGGCGCAGTTTGTCCATCCGGCTGTCGAAGTTGTCGACATCGATCTCCAGGAACTTTCTGTCGGCCGCCGCCTTCTTGGCTTCGTCGCTTTCGCTCTTGCCCGCCAGATCGGACATCACCCCCACGATGAAGGGCAACTCGACGAGCTTCTTGGCGCCGTATTGCTCCAGTTCGTAGTTGATCTGTACCCGCGGGGCGCGGTTGCGGCCAATGAACTTCTGCGACTCACTCATGGGGAACTCCTGATCAAGGTCATCGAACGAATTGTCAGCGGGCGGCTTCCGGACGCTCCGGCACCTTCTGCCCGGTCAGCGTTTCAACCTGATGGGTGACGTCGGGAATCATGTCACCCACGATGTCGAAGAAGCTCTTGGCGGCCAGCAGCCTGGCGGCCCGGCGCAGGAACAGCGGTGCAGGGTGGCTGGGCTCCAGCTTCTCCAGAAAGGCGGCCAGCTCCAGGATCTGGCGACGAGCGTCTTCGCGCGTGACCAACGCGGGCTGAACCGGCTGGGCGACTGCCGCCGGCTGGGGCCTGGGCGTTGCCGGCGTCGGGCCGGCGTCGGCCGGCTTGGCCGCCGCTGGCGCCGCTGGCACATCCGACAGAAAACGCGAGACACCGCCCTGGCCACTGCCGGCGTCCAACTCGTCTACACGTTGGCCGATCATGGCTGCCATGCGCCCGAGCAACTGGGTCAGCCGTCCTTCACCCCTTGTCTTGCGGCGGAAGCTGCCGGCGATCCGGCGCAGCGTATCTTCCGCCGCGACCAATTCCAGATGCAGGATGCGAAGCCGCTCCCGAAGGTCGCTGTCACGGATCAAGTCCGCCGACTGATCACTTGCTTCGGCCATCTGCCCGCGCACCACGGCCAGCAGGTGCTCCAGGCTGCTCAAACTCTGCCCGCTGGGGTCGGGGGCTTGAACGCCGTCCAGAACCTCGGCGTCCCTGAAGCTCAGCCGGCCGGCGCGTGAATTGGCCAGAACCGTTTCGCGCAGCATGGCGACACCACCGCCATGGTTGAGCAACTCACCCAGGACCATGGTGCGCGATGTGTCGTCGCCGGGATCGTCTTCTTCCGGCAGCGGATGCACAGTGTCTGCAAAGCTGCTCAGCAGACCCTCAAAAACCGCCAATCCTTCCAGCAGACCCGGAAGTCCACGCAGCTTCAGCGTGGCCATGGTCAGCGGCTGCACCACCCGCAAATCCTTGCCGGTGGACTTCAACAGGCTGATGCAGCGTGTCTCGATGGCCGCGGCAACGCGTGCGGGCTCAGCCTCTTTGCCGAGAATCTCCTTCACCCGCAGCGCCTGCATCTTGCTGCGGTCTTCAGCGGCTTTTCGGGCCAGCTCGGCCATCGTGCGGTCACTGGGCGCGTTCTCGCCTTCGAACTGCCCGGTGGCGGTGCGCCGCAACTCCTCGATCTCGGCACGCAGGACCAGATAATCGGACAACTCCGTGATCATCTGGAACTCGTTGTCATAGACACATTCGATGCCTGCGGGGGCATCGGAAGAGATTGGCTGCAGCAAGTCCTCTGGCTTCATTGTTGGATCGGACACATGGGCACCGCTTGACTATGGCGGCCGTGCCCGAGGGATGTCAATCCTCGTTTGAAATGATGGAGGCAGACCCCGCACGCAGGCTCACTCAAGATCCTCTCCTTCGGCCGGCGCCACGGTGTCGTCTTCCTCCGATTCGGCCGGTCTTGCAAGGCGCTGCAACTCCCATCCCCAGTGCTCCCATCGGCCGTCAAACAGCGCAGCCATGCAAGACCAGGAGAGCAGGCTGCGCGTTGCGAAGTAGAGGTCGAAGTGCGCCCCATGGGTGATGACGGCGCCGAGTGCCTCGGCCAACATGGGCAACTGGCTGCAGGTCGCGCGGTCCAGTGGGTGCATCGAAGACTCAGGGCCTTCATAGGCGAACTGCGACGTGGTCTGCGGCACCAGCGGGACCGTGCTGTCCTGCGCCAGGTCGAACGGGCGAGCGCGCTCCATCAGCTCGCCCCAGGCCGCTGCGGGCGGCAGTTGTGCCAGCAGTTCGTCGGGGCCTTGTGGCGCGGCCTGCGCCGTGTAGATCAGCTTGCAGACCTCCACCACCAGGGCCAAGGGCAGCCAGGGCACAGGCGGGCGAAACCGGGCAACCGGTCCGGGCAGCACTTCCAGCCCGACGCACAAGGGGAAGAACCTTCCCACCCGGTCGCACGACGGGACCACACAGCCGACAAATCCTGTGCGGCACAAGGCGCCGGGGCGGACATTCAGCGCAAAACTGTGTGAGGTGCGTTCCAGTGAATCGCGGGTCGCGCCTTCCGCCTGCGCCGCCTGCAACGCGGTCTGGAGCAAGCGATCGAGCGCACTCTGCAACTCGCGTGAAAAACCGCGGTGCACAAAGTCGCCCACCGCGGGCACCTTGCCAAACAGTCCCAGCGTTGGCACGGTCACCGCTCACTCCTGCGGGCAGGCAAAGGTCTGCAACTCGCGCAGCCGGAACGGGTTGAAGGCGGCGCTGCCGGTGCGGACCTCGACCACCGCCTTGCTGCCACCGGGTGCGCTGAACGTCAGCTTCAAGCGGTCGCCGGCGCTGGAGGGGTCGATCTGGGCCTTGTCCACCAGGCGGAACAGGGCCCACGCGCCTTCGACCTGCACCGCCGGTCCAGCCCCGATGCTCAGCTTCGCCCCCGGACGGGCGGGCCAGTTCAGGCGTGTAGAGCCGCCCGGCTTGAGCTTGTGCGCTGTGCCGTCGTAGTCCAGCGTCACCTCACCGTCGGCGCTCAGCAGCGTGAAGTCCGCCACCACCTGGGCTGAAGACCCCCCGCCGAGGAATGCGATCCGGATGGCCTCTGCATTCTGGAATTGACGCAAGGTGGCAGCCGACACAGGTGGCGCGCCTTCGCCGCTGGCCTTCAGGCGCCAGGACGCGCCGGAACGGTCCACCACGTTGGCCAGATTCGAGTTGAAGAAGGCATCCAGATCGCCGCCCGACTTGAACACGCCGACGAAGTCCTGGGCGCCGACATCCAGCGCCGCGTTGCGATCAAACGGGTATCGGCCTGGAATCGACCGCCTGCACATCGAGGCGGCACCCCCCACACCCGCCTGCATCTCCTTCTTCATGCCGCCCGAGGCTTCTCCGCTGGCGACCGCGACCAAATCCTTGATGACACTGCTGACCGGCATCGGAAAACGTTCCGCTTGCGCAGAGGCCTTGACCAGACCGGCCGGCATCTCGCGGATGGCTTGGCCACTGGACAAACGTTGCTGAATACCGACCAGCTCGATGGCGATCTCGCTGATGACGCCGAGCGCGGCATCGATTTCTCCGGCCTTGTCGTCACCGGCCAGCCGCCGCATGTCGGCGAAGTGGTCCTCCAGCTGGCGTTCGAGCTGGCGTGTCGGGTCCGAGGGCAGGGCGGCCGCCACCACACTCGACGCCTGCGATCCGAACAGGCCTGACGTGGCCGAGGTCGCAGCCTCTTTGAGCTTGGCTTGGGCCGCGTCCTCGGCCGCCTTGGTGGCTGCGCCACCGGGACCCACCGGTGAGACGCGGGTCTGCTCCGCCACCACGGCGACCAGCCGGCGCAAGGGTGAATCGCTCTGCGACAAGACCTGCGCCATGGTCTGTGCGGTGCGCAGGCTGTCGATCTTGCGCAGATGCAGATCGGCCAAGGCGCTGCGCCACACATTCCGGTATTCCTCGAAATAACGGCGTTGCACTTCGGCCGTGATCTGCGCGGTGTCGGTGCGGCCCACGCCCGAGGCCTGGCTGCCCACCACCCAGGCTTCTTCTTCCGCCAGCGCGCGGGCGATCTTGTCGATGCTGGCCTTGATGGTGTCGCGATAGCCGTTGGCCGTGAAGGCGGCCGGAATCGGCTCGGTGATGGGCGCACTGCGGCGTTCCAGGACACCGACACCGGCAGGCCCCAGGACTTCGCTCAGCCGGATGCCATCGCCCGGCGCGCCGGACAGCCGGAGCATCGCAAACGCCCGGTCGACCAGCGAAGAACTCGCCACCCGGCCACGGGCCCGGGCGAGGATCTCTTCGTTGAAGGGATGGAAACGTGCCACCAGAAGATCACCCGCTTGCGACAAGGCCTCCAGGTGGGTTCGTCCACGTCCGGCGAGCACCGGGTCGTAGCCGCTGCGCCAGAGATCGGTCACCGTGCCCAGGAACCAGGCACGGTCCAGCCGCTTGGCGTCGTACATCATCAAATAGGTCTTGAGCGCCGCATAGACCTGCTCGGGCGTGGCCTGCGGCGCCGCCATCATCGCCTCCAGTTGCACGGCCACACGCGGCATCAGGCCTTGTTGCAGCGCCAGGCGGTAGCGCTCGGCCACCCGCTCTGCCACGGCGTCGCCCTGGTAAAGGCCGAACCGCATCGACGCCGGTGGCGCATCCACCGGGTCATGCACGGCAGCCGGCACTTTGAGCATCGAGTCGAGCGCGTCGATGACCAGCGGCAGATCTCCCGCCGCAGGTGCACCGAGCATGGACAGCTGTTTGGAAGACGCCTGTGCCGCCTGGCTGGCACCGGCCAGGCCCTGCCGGTTGCCGAAGAAGCTCCAGGTCCACAGACCGATCAGCACCGTGCCCAGCAAGACGGTGCCTGCGGCCATGCCCCAGGCCATGCGCCGCATCCGGGTCTCGCGGGCATCGCTGTGCCCGGCCAGGCCGGCCTCGCCGAAGATCACGTTGGACAGCAGGCCCTGGATGAAAAAACTCTTTCCCGCCGAGGCCAGGCCGGCCGCACGTTTGGTGCCCCCGCGCAGGTCCAGCGACTGCGCGATCCCGGCCATCACGCGGTCGATCGGGGAGCCGAACTGGGTGCCGCTGGTGAAGTACACCCCCCGCACGATCACCGGTTGTGCATAGCGGCTGTCACCGAAGGCAGAGTCCAGCCAGGAGCCGATCAGCGGGCCCAGGCTGGCGAACTGCTGCGGGAACGCATACATCGCCGCGCGGCGATCCACATCGCGCTCCTCGGCCAGCCGATGGATGAGCAGATGGTTCAGACGCTCGACGAGTGCCGGAAACTCCTTGTCGAAACCCGGCCGAACGGGCGCCGGCTGTCGGGTGGCCAGGTCGAAGGCAAAGGTGCTGCCCCAGACCCGGTTGCGTTGTTCGGCGTCAAAGGCGCTGAAGAACTCGCTGAACCCTGACACCAGATCGCACTTGGTGACCATGACGTAGACGGGAAACTGCAGCCCCAGTTCGTGCTGGAGTTCTTCGACACGGGTTCTGACCTGGTTGGCCTGGCGCGCCCGGCCTGCATCGTTGGCCGACAGCAGGTCGGAGATGCTCAGGGTGACGATGATGCCGTTGATCGGCTGCCGCGGGCGGTACTTGCGCAGCAGGCGCAGGAAGGTCTGCCAGGCAGACTGGTCGACCTGCGCATTGCTGTCCTGCGTCACGTAACGCCCGGCGGTGTCGATCAGCACCGCCTCTTCGGTGAACCACCAATCGCAGTTGCGCGTGCCGCCGATCCCGGAGACTTCCGATGCCTGGGCGCCCGCAGCTGCCAACGGAAACTTCAAGCCGGAATTGACCAGGGCCGTCGTCTTGCCGGAGCCGGGGGCGCCGATGAACATGTACCAGGGCAGCCGGTAAAGCAACTGCGCACCAGACCCGCGGCCCAGCTTCTTGCCCGACAAGGTGGTCATGGCCTGCCGGAACCGGCCGGCGAGTTCTTCGCTTTCGTGTTTGGAGAGCTTGGAATCCTCGGAGTCTGCCGACAAGGCGTCGAGCATGGCCTTGTTCCGCCGGCGTTCGCGCCAGGCCAGGATGAGCAAGGCCGCCAGCCAGATGAGCGCGAAGGTGGCGATGGTGATGGCGCGTGCCACGCCGCCCGCCAATGGCCGGGTCTCGCCGATGCCGATCAACGGGCCGATGGTCCAGACCAGTACCCCCAACACGAGAACGACAAACGCGCCGACGAACCAGCGCTTGTGGTCGACGATGAACTTCACGATGGCCACCTCATTGACCTGCTCCGCTCACGCGCAGGCTGATCTCGACACGCCGGTTTTCCTTCGCAGCTCCGCTTTTTCCGTCCAGGGGCTCGGACTCGCCGCGCCCCTCATCGACCACCCGGGACGGGACTTTCAGGCGTCCACGCAGGATGTCGGCCACCGCGCGGGCGCGGGCCCGCGACAGCTCGTAGTTAGACGGGAACTGCAGCGAGCGCAGCGGCACGTTGTCGGTGTGGCCGGTCACGACCACCTGGCCGTCCACCTGCTCCAGGGCAGCGGCCACACGCTCGATCACCGCCACCGCGGTGGAAGAGGGCGCCGCACTGCCGGAGTCGAAGGTGAGTTCGCTCGACAGGGTGACCACCGATTCGGCGACCGACTCGCGCACCGCGAGCTGCCGGGCGGCGATCTCGGGGGCGAGCAACTGCGGCAGGCGCGGCCTGGGCGGAGGCGCAGCCACGATCCTGGCGGTGGCTGGCGCTGGCTTGATCACCAGCGCGCCAAGGCCGGTGTCGTCGCGCAACATGGCCAGGCGCATCAGGTAGGCGGAGTAGAACATCAGGCACAACAGCAGGGTGACACCCACCGCCAGCCAGACCGCCGTGAAACCCTTGAACTGGCGCGAGGCCACCGACAACCCCTGCCACCGGACCGACAGCGTGCGATCGGCCTCCGGCAGCGTGGGCCGGATCACCTGCTGGTAGAGCCGATCACGCAGGTCGGTGATCTCCTGGCGGCCGATCGCGTCGCGCGTGAGGTAACGCCCCATGAACCCCAGCGACAGGCAGACGTAGAACAACTGCAGCAGCCAGATGTGCTTGGCCGGCGACTGCACCAGCTTGTCCAGGATGGGAAAAAACTTCTCGCCGCCCAGGGCTTCCTTGAAGAAGTGCACCATCAGGCTGCGCTGCGCCCAGTTGGCGGCGTGGCTCCAGGCCGTGCGCTGGATGGTCTCGTCGACCACGGTGCACAGCGCGTAACGCGCCAGGTGCTGGTGTTCATCGGAGATGCCCGCCCTCACACAGGCGGCATCGAACTCCTTGACCATCTCCACCAGGCGCGCTCGCAAGGCGTCGACATTGCCTGGCGCCGCACCGGGCCGCAGCGATGCCACGGTCATCAGCAGCGGGTTGGCTGCGGCCACGAGTGGATTCACGGCGGCCAGCGCGCCGACCTCGCGGCTGTCGATCACCGCGACCTCTTGTGCGCCCAGGGCGCCCAGCTGAGGGCGGTGCAGGTTGGTCTTGTCGGGGTCGTCGTCGGGGCTGTGCATGGTGTGCAACTCTTCAGGCCGTGCGGACGGACCACAGTTCGAGATCCAGGCCCGGTGGCTCGCCGGCCACGAACAGGATCAGACGCCGGGTCGCCTCGATGTTGGGCCACTGGTCGCTGTGGCGGTCGAGCTGAAAATAGTGGAACCCCGTGTGGACTTGGATCTCAATCGGTGCGCCCGGCAGCAGGTCCAGCCGAACACCCGGCACCTGCGCCAGGATGAGGTTCTGGATCGTGGCCTGCGAGCCGATGCGGACCAGCGCCGGCACTTCGGTGCGGACCCGCTTGTCCGGCAGCTTGGCGGAGATGCCCAGCACCATGTGCCCGGCCTTGATCATCCTCGGGTCGGGGATGTCGGCCCCGAAATAACCCCGCCCCAGGTTGACCAGCGGCAGTGGCACGGCGGTCTGATCGGGAACGGCCACGAGCTGGCGGCGGATTTCTTCGACCACCGGCGCCAGACAGGCGGCCAGATCGGTGTGGGCGTAGGTGGGGAAGGTGGGCACGCGGCGCGACTTGGCATCCACGGTCCGGCACTCGCCGGCCAGCCTGAGCAGTTCTTCATGGAGCTGACGTGGATGCAGCGGCGCGCCGCCTCGCCATTGCGCAAACACCGGTTCGTGGCGGTTGCAGGTCTGCAGCAGCAGAAAGTCTCCGATGCCCTTGCTGCCTTGTTGCCCGATGCGGGCCTCCAGCATGTCGCCACGCTGCTTCATGAGGCCGAACAACTCTTCGACCCAGGCCCGAAGCCGGGGCTGGGCCATGGCCTCCAGCATCGGGGGGATGTGGTCCGTGTCGAGAATCACCTCGCCGGCCGGGCTGCGTTCGCGGATGCGGGCGACAGGCAAGGAGGTCATCGTGCCTTCCAAGGCCGATTCCAGCACCAGGGACATCGACAGCACACCGGCCTGCACCTCGGCCGCGGCATCGGCCCTGGACGTGTTGTTGTGCACTTCCAGATCGATCTCGTCATAACGGGTCCGGCGCAGCGCCCGGTCCTGGCTGTTGTCCGGAAATTCCTGCGTGCCGGAACGGCTCAGGGGTGCGCACAAGTGCACCACGGCATCGCGGCAGCCCTCGGGCACATCCAGCGGCGCCACGGGGCTGGCCGATTGCGGGATCAGGAAGGGCGTGCCGTCCCGCAAGACACCCCGCGCCGCCCGCAGGGCCAGCTTGCCCTGCCTGCGCAGCCCTTCGTCGATGACGATCTGGGTGAAGCCGTAGCCAAAGCCGGCCAATTGCTCCATGCGGGACTGCAGCAGCCACTCCAGGAAGCGCTCTTGTTGCTGGAAGTGCTGCGGCCGGAGAAACAAACCTTCTGTCCATGCCACCCGGGCGCTGTCGATGCTCATGAATGTCGCCTTGTGGCTCAGTCAATGCGGTAGGCGAATTCGCCGTCCTGGACGCCGACCTCGATGCGACTGACCGTCTTCTGGTCCAGCATGCGATTCAGGATCGTTTCACTGACGCGCGGAAGAATGGTGTTGGTCAGAATCGCATCGATCATCCGGCCACCGCTTTCGACCTCGGTGCAGCGGGCCGCCACCTGGCGCACCACATCGTCGCTGAACACAAATTCAGCGTCGTGGTTGTCCCGCACTCGGCGCACGATGCGTGCCAGCTGCAGCCGGATGATGCTGCCCAACATGTCGTCCGAGAGCGGGAAGTACGGGATCGTGACGATTCGCCCCAGGAGCGCGGCCGGAAACACCTTCAGCAGCGGCTCACGCAGCGACTTGGCGATTACATCGGGGGCGGGCGTTAGCTCAGGATCTGCGCAGAGCTGGGAGATCAGCTCGCTGCCCACGTTGGAGGTGAGCAGGATCAGCGTGTTCTTGAAGTCGATGTAGCGGCCTTCGCCATCTTCCATCCAGCCCTTGTCGAACACCTGGAAGAAGATCTCGTGCACATCCGGGTGGGCCTTTTCCACTTCGTCCAGCAGCACCACGCTGTAAGGCTTGCGCCGCACAGCCTCGGTCAGCACGCCGCCTTCGCCGTAACCCACGTAGCCGGGCGGGGCGCCCTTGAGCGACGACACCGTGTGCGCCTCCTGGTACTCGCTCATGTTGATGGTGATGACGTTGTGTTCGCCGCCGTAGAGCGTGTCCGCCAACGCCAATGCGGTCTCGGTCTTGCCCACCCCGGACGGGCCACACAGCATGAACACGCCGATCGGCTTGCCGGGGTTGTCCAGCTTTGCGCGCGATGTCTGGATGCGCTTGGCGATCATCTCCAGCCCGTGTTTCTGCCCGATCACGCGCTCATTGAGCGTGTCGGCCAGTGCGAGCACGTTTTTCACTTCGTCGCCCACCATCTTGCCCAGCGGAATGCCCGTCCAGTCCTGCACCACCGACGCGACCGCGAGGTCGTCCACCACCGGCAGCACCAGGGCCTGCTCCACCTGCATGGACCGCAGCCGGGCCTGGGCATCGACCAACGCCGACAGCGTGGGCGCAGCGTCCGCGGCGGGTGCCTGCGGATCGCCGCGCAGGGCAACGATCCGGGCCACCAACTCGCGCTCTTCGTCCCAGCGGCGCGTCAGCGATTCCAGCTCCAGGCGGATCGCACCGGTCTCGGCTTTCAGCTCGCCCAGGCGCTTGCTGTGGTCATCGCCGAGCTGCGCCTCCCGTTCGAGGATGCCCAACTCGGCCGCCAGCACATCCAGCCGGCGCTGGCGGTCCTCGACGGCTGCGGGGGTGGCGTGCTGGCTGACCGCGACCCGCGCACAGGCGGTGTCCAGCAGGCTGACCGCCTTGTCCGGCAGCTGGCGGGCCGGGATGTAGCGGTGCGACAAACGCACCGCAGCGTCCACCGCACTGGAGAGGATCTCCACGCGGTGGTGGGTCTCCAGCACCGGCACCACACCGCGCAGCATCTGGATGCCGCGTGCCTCGTCGGGTTCATCGACCTGCACGACCTGGAATCTGCGCGTCAGTGCCGGGTCCTTCTCGAAGTACTTCTTGTACTCGGCCCAGGTCGTGGCGGCAATGGTTCTCAGTTTGCCGCGGGCCAGGGCCGGCTTCAGCAGGTTGGCGGCATCGCCGGTGCCCGCCGCCCCACCCGCGCCGATCAGGGTGTGGGCTTCGTCGATGAACAGCAGGGTCGGCTGGGGCGAGCCCTGCACCTCGTCGATCACCTGCTTCAGCCGGTTCTCGAACTCACCCTTCATGCTGGCGCCGGCCTGCAGAGCGCCCAGATCCAGCGAGCAGATGCGCACTTCCCGCAGGGCGGGTGGCACATCGCCCTTCACGATCCTGAGCGCAAAACCTTCGACCACCGAGGTCTTGCCGACACCGGCCTCGCCGGTGAGGATGGGGTTGTTCTGGCGCCGCCGCATGAGGATGTCGACGATCTGCCGGATCTCGGTGTCGCGTCCCAGCACGGGATCGATATCGCCGGCCCGCGCCTTGGCCGTCAGGTCCTGCGCGTACAAGGCCAGTGCGCTGCCGCTGCGGCCAGCGCTGGCCGTGGCGCCCTGGGCTTCGCCGGGCGCGACATCCACCTCGGCGGCTGTTTCAGCGGCCTCGGCGGAGCCATCCGTCCAGCGGTCGAATTGTTCGACCAGGGCATCGGGCTTGAGCTTGGCGAATTGCGATGAAATGCCCACCAGGGCATTGCGGGAGGTGGAGGATCGCAGGATGCCGATCAGCAGGTGCCCGCAACGGATTGCAGGCGAGCCCAGCATCACCGAGGCGAAGACCCAGGCCTGCTCCACCGCCGCGTCGATGTGGGTGGAGAGATCCGACAGTGAACTGGAGCCCCGCGGCAGGCGGTCCAGGGCCTGGACAAGATCCTGCTGCAAGCGTGCCGCGTCCAGCCCGGCAGCCTGGCAAATCAGGGGCAGGTCCGTGCCATCCTTTTGCAGCATCTGGTGCAGCCAGTGCACCAGTTCAACGTGCGGGTTGCCGCGCAGCTTGCAGAACGTGGCGGCCGAATCGAGGGCCCGGTAGGCGGTAGGGCCCAGCTTGGCAAACAAGCGAACGCGGCTGATCTCCGGCACGGAATCCTCCCAGGATCGAGTTGTTTTGCCGGCCCGTCCGAGCGGGGTGTCGAACCGGACGGTGTGATGTTATCCGTTACATTCAGTCCGCCGGAAGTCAGGCTTACGCTGCCTTGGTGATTTCCTGGTTCTGCCACCTTTCACAGCCATGAAACTTCGTATCCAGGGACCGGACGGCGTGCGCTTCGCCGACTTCAACGACTCGGGTGGCCCGGTGGTGGCGGGCCGGGGTGAGGCGGCCCAGGTGCGCCTGCTGGATGCAGGGCGCGGTCTGTCCCGCGAACACGTCGAGTTCCGGGCGGTCAACGGCGCGGTGCGGCTGACCGTGTTGTCGAAGGTGGCAGCAGCCACCACGAACAAGGGTGCCGTCGCGTCGGGGCAGTCCATCGATTTGCGGGTGGGCGACAGCGTCACGCTCGGGGCCTACGTCATCGCCATTGAAGCCGAATCGCCGGTGGCGCCCGGGCCTGGATTTGGCAGCCCCCCAGGGCCGCCACCGGCGGGCGGTTTGGCGGATTGGCTGCAACAGCCAGCTGACACTTCCAGCCGTCCGCAGGGTTCGGGGGAGTTCCAGATTCCCGCCATGCACCAACGAGAGTCCGGCTCGTTTTCCGCTGGCACAGCGGACCCCGGTGCCGGGCACGCGGGGCTGGACCGGATGCCGCTGCCGCAGGCCGGGCCGGAGGCCGACCGGGGGCTGGACGTGATCGGCAACTTTCTCGGCGAAGCAGACCTGTCGATGGGCGGGACAGGCTCATCGGTGCCAACCCCGCCCCCGCTGGTCATCGAGCAGCGGCACGCCGCCTACCCGCCGCCGCCCTGGTCGCCCCCGCCGGCTGGCCCGGTGCCGACGCCGCCCTTGCCGCCGCCGGCTTTGACCGGTGACTGGGCCAACATCTTTGACCAGATCCACGGCGTTGTGCCAGCCGTCCCCGCCGCAGTGGCCGAGCCGTTGCCGTTGCCGTTGGAACTGGAGATCCCGGTGCCTGTCGAGCCGGTCGCGGCGCCGCCCGTGCCGTTGGACGAGCGTACCGTGCGCCGGGATCCGCCGCCTGTTGTGGACCCGCCGACTGGGTTCGATACGACAGCGTTTGCCGAGGGCCTGGGGGTGCCGGTGCCGGAAGACATGACGGCGCAGGACTGGCGCCGCATCGGCTCCACGCTGCGGCAACTCACCGATGCCCTCAACCAACTGATGCTGGACCGGGCGGCGCTCAAGGGCGAGATGCGGGCCTACAACAAGACCCAGGTCTACATGTCGGAAAACAACCCGTACAAGGCGCGACTGCCGGTGAATGAGTTGCTGGAACTCATGCTCTTCGGCTCCGACAATGCGGGTGCCTTCATGCGGGCCGACAAGGCGGTGCGCGAAGCCATCGACGACCTGCGCGCCCACAACCTGGCCATCATCGCCGCCAGCCGTGCCAGCGTGGAAGGCACGGTGCGCGAGTTCTCGCCCGATCAGCTCAAACGCCACCTGTCCACCGGCAAGGCGGCCAAGGTCATTGCCTTCATGGAGCACGGGCAGTTGTGGAAGAGCTACGTGGGGTACTACCAGGACAAGAGCACCCACATGGCAGACTGGCTGGAGGCGCTGTTCGAGCGCCATTTTGTGGACACTTACTCGCGGGAGGCGGATCGGCTCAGCCAGCAGCACATCCTGCTGCCCTGACTTTCACATCAACGCACCTTCCTCAGGCTGGGCGGAATGACATACCCCAGTTCACCCGCGCGGGTTCTGAATTCGCCTCCGCCTGACAGGTTGTTGTCCTCTAAGTAGCGCGCCAGGTCGTAGGCCGCGATGCCGTTGCCCAACGCCACAGCAAACTTCATCCAGCCGACATACCGGTTCCACAGGCCTTTGGGGTCCAGCGCCAGCAGCCGCGCCCCGACCCGGGCCGCGGCATCCTTGTCGCCCCGGGCGGCGCGGCGCAGATCCTCGGCATAAGCGGCTCCCAGTTCGGCACGCGGTTGAAAGTCCCTCGGATGCAGATCGGCCGCATTGAGCTTGAGCAGCCCGGCTGACTTGTTGGCGCCGTCGGACGCCACCAGGGCCGCTGTCCTGAAGCGGCTGTTCGGATAACGCTCCAGAAACGAGCGCACAAGGCGCGCAACGGTGGCTGGCCACAAGGCGTCGCCAATGGCAGCAAACGCACGCTCCTCGATCGCCGGGTCTTCTGGCGGGGCTTGTTCGGGCGACAGGGGCAACGTTGGTCGCGGCTTCGGCGGTACGGGCGAAACGCGCACCGCCACCCGCACGTTGTCGGTGATGTTGGGCACTTGCGCCAGTTCGCGGATGTCCTCCAGCCGGTGGTTGCGCATCGTGCGTTCGACCTCGTTGCCGACACTCTGGAACAGCTCGCGGAAGTTCAACTCTTCCGGTTCCTGCGCCTGCTTGTCCAATTGACGCACGAGTTCTTCGGTGAAGAAGGTCATGTGGTCTGGATTGGTCCGGGCGAGTGCGGGTTTGCCGGCACCGGTCGAGAAGACGATCATTTCGCCATCACGGGCACGCACCTGGTTCAGCCCGTCTTCGGCGACGTCAGCGAGCTTCTTCGGCGATGAGCGGCACGCATCGATGACGGTGATGGTCTGCCCGGCTGGCCGCGCGGGCCAAGGCTCCAGCACACTCTTCTGCAGCGCCACATAAACTCGGCTCGACTCCGACAGCGGCCGAAAGCGCGGGTAGATGCCCGACGGCAGCAGGAAGTTCTCGGCGTCGATCTGCATCCCGTGGCCGCAGAAGTAGAACAAGGCCGTGCCGTCCGGCGGCAGAGCGCGCAACTGCTGGCCAAAGGCCTCGGCCGACTGGATGGACTGATCCCTGCTCAGATCGCGCAGCACGGTGACCTGGAAACCCAGTGCCTGCAATGCCGCACCGACGCGCGCCACGTTGGTGTGCATGGGCGGCAGGTCCTGGTTGTCCGGATAGTCGCGGTTGCCGATGAGCAGCGCGATGCGCCCGGTCACCGCCTGGCCGCCCTGCGCCTGCGACTGCGACTGCGACTGCGCAAACGGCCCGGCCCACGGCCCCAGCGCCGCCACAGATCCGGCGGCCAGCAATCGGCGACGGTGCAAGGATGTCGGGTTCGTCCAGGCCTTTGTCATCGTGGCATTGTCACTTCGCAGCAGGCCCGCAACTCGTGGCCTTGCCGGGCGCCGGCTCACAGGTGGCGGGCGGCTTGATGCCTTCGCGCCCCGTGGTCGCCGAGGCGCCCGTGCCGACCTCGACGATCACCGCCTCGCGCAGATCGCGTGCCACGTTTTCGGTGCTGACCGAACGTTCCAGCTGATCGCGGCGAAGCTTTTCCTGCAGGTCTGCGGCGGAGCCCAAGGCCGCGGCCTGGGCGGAGGTGAGTGGAGATTCACCATCGTAGACGCTGTTCACGTACCGCAGTCCACCCGTAGCTGCTGCAGCGGGATCTCCATTGTTCGGAATCACAACGTTGTAGGAACCCTGCCGAATGGTCGGCCCGGCGAAGAAGATGCTTGTTGTTGGACTCGCGTTCAGCGCGTCGACAAATCCCTTGTCCCCCAGTCCGCTTGGATCGTTGGACAAGTCTGGGTCTGGCGTCACCAGAACCCACCCGTCGGCGCGCTTTTGCGTCGGTTTGTGGCCAACGATGATCCGCAGTCCACGGCTTTCACCGATGCTGTTGTCCACGGGGCCGCTCTCGCTGCTGGCGCCAATGTCAAAACCTGATTTAGCTCCGTTGATCTTGGGTATACCAATGACCAATCCGGGAATCTGGTTGTCCGTTGGTTTGCCCGGGACGGCGCTGTACCTGGCAATGATGTATGGGGCCAGATCGTTGGTTCCCCCCTTGGTCTGGATGACGGGTGCCCTAAGGCGAACTAAGTCAGCTTCGATACCGACCACAGTAAAGTTTCTATCGCGCTGATGACTATAGCTTTCGACAGTGACAGTCTCACCCGAAGCCCCGATTCTGATTACGCTCCCCGCCAAGGTGATGCGAGAGAGGTTGTAGTCTTCGCCGGTGCCTGGTACGCGGAGCGCGAGTTCGGGTACTAGGCTGATCCCTGTGGAGCTGAATCCTGTTCGAGCGCTAACAGTCCCGGTGTCGAAACTGTTGGCGGGGCTGTCCAGCGTGATCGATCCGTTCTGCGTCGAAACCAGCCGAAGTTGTGTGCCGTCTCTCAGGTTGATAGAGCCTCCTTCGGACTGGCCGATCACCGCTCCCATGATCTGAAACGCGTCGAAGGTGGTGTTCCCATCCGGCAGACGGACACCTGCCTCGGTCTGGCCATTGCGGCTGATGACGTAAGCCAATTCCTGCGCACGCACCGTTCCGTCGGTCTCGATTGTGGGTGTTGCGGTGGAGGTTACGGTCTTGATCGAGTTTCCAGCGATTTGGACATTGCCCTCAAAACTGACGAGTCCACTGGCTGTGACGTCGACATCGCCCGTTCGTGAAATGCCATTCACGTCGCCGATTGTGCCAATCCGCAAATCTCCGACGACTGCGATGTCTACATCACCTGAGCCTGAACCGACAGCAAGCAGAGAGATTACGTTGCCGGCGCGGGTGAGTTCATAGGCGGCGTTGCCACGCAGGACGAGGTTCGGAGCCGGAGCCGAGAGGTCAGCGGTCTGGGAAACTTTGCCGGAAGCGGTGTTGAGTTCGATGGTTTGGGCAGCGCCTGCGGTGATGCCAATGGTCGTGGCGGCGAAGACGCCAGAGCCGCTGGCGTCGCCGCCGACGACGGTCCGCGGGCTGGCGGCCTGGGTGGAGATGACGTAGCCGTCAGCCTCGCCCAGGAGCACATCCGCTGCGGCCTGGCCGCTGAACGAACCCAGCAGGTTGGCCGACGGCAGCAGCACGCTGCCAGTCTGCGAACGTGCACCCAGCGCGGTGGTGGTGATGACACCGGCAGACTGGGTGACATCGCCCTGGGCCTGCAGGCCCAGCGTGGTGGCGCTGACGTTGGCCAGCAGGTTCAGGTTGCCTTGCAATGCGCGCACCCAGACATCGCCGCCCGTGCGGGTGATGGCGGAGTCGGTCGGCAGTGCAATGCCGCTGGGCAGATCGGGTGTGGCGATGTTCGCCAAGTTCAGAGGGCCGGCGTTGACGTAGTGGACCGTGCCCGCACCTGCATCTGCTGCCAGCGTGGATACCAGGTTATCAGCTGCGGGCAAGGCGTACTCCGCTCCACCTCGAAGTGCAAGACCGCTTGCATCCGCGATCGGTTGAAGCTGACTTACAACGCCAGTTGCGGTGCGCAGTTCCACGACCCCAGTCGCGGCGTTACTTCGCAGTCCACTTGCGCCATCAAAGACCACAAGTGCACCGGGCTGCGGGTTTGCGATAGCCGAGGGATCCGCGATGGCACTGCCGATCACATAGCCGCTGGATGCCGCGAACAGCACAGATCTGTTGGACCTCAACGCGACGGTGCCGACCGTGTTCTCCGGGTTACCCAGCACGATTCCTCCAGTGCTGACGACGCCCAAAGTGCCAGCCGAGATTGCGCCGTTGGCGCTCTGGGAGACCCCGCCTCCCATCGCTTGGAGTCGCAGCTGATTCTCGGCAACGTTGACGCCTTGATCGATGGTGATCGCGCCGCCAGCATGGAGCGCAACGTCACTGTTGCGATCAATGCCAGTGGTGCCGCCGACCGAGCCGATCATCAACGGGCTCGAGTTAACGAGCCTGACCGATCCGCCGCCAGCGCCGAGGGCGACCACCGGTAGGTTGTTCCGCGCATCGAGGAGATTGACTGCTCCTTCACCAAGCAACTCAACGCTTTCGGCACGGATAGCATCGGACTGCGAGACATCGCCGCCACTGCTGACGCTCAAGGCGCCGTTCACCGTGCT
>JADMJD010000090.1 GCA_018780805.1 Rubrivivax sp.
CCGCGGCGGTGGGCTCGTTGATGATGCGCTTCACGTCCAGGCCGGCGATGCGGCCAGCGTCCTTGGTGGCCTGGCGCTGGCTGTCGTTGAAGTAGGCCGGCACCGTGATCACGGCTTCGGTGACCTCTTCGCCCAGGTAGTCCTCGGCCGTCTTCTTCATCTTGCGCAGCACTTCGGCGCTGATCTGCGGCGGCGCGAACTTCTTGCCGCGCACCTCCACCCAGGCGTCGCCGTTGTCGGCGGCGGCGATGGTGTAGGGCATCAGGTCGATGTCCTTCTGCACTTCCTTTTCGGCGAACTTGCGGCCGATCAGGCGCTTCACCGCGTACAGCGTGTTGCGCGGGTTGGTGACCGACTGGCGCTTGGCGCTGGCGCCGACGAGGACTTCACCGTCCTCCTGGTAGGCGATGATCGACGGCGTGGTGCGTGCACCTTCGCTGTTTTCGATCACCTTGGTGGTGTTGCCTTCCATGACCGCGACGCACGAGTTGGTCGTGCCGAGGTCGATGCCGATGATCTTGCCCATGGTGTTCTGGCTCCTGAGAGGAAATCTGCTTGTTCTGAACTTGTGGATAACTCGCGGGCTTTCAAGCCCGGCGGGCGATGTCTGATGCGGCCTACTTGGGGGCGGCCACGGTCACCAGCGCCGGGCGCAGCACCCGTTCGGCGATCAGGTAACCCTTTTGCAGCACCGCGACCACGGTGTTGGCCTCCTGCTCGGCCGGCACCACGCTGATGGCCTGGTGGTGGTGCGGGTCGAACTTGGTGCCGGCCGGCGGCGCGATCTGCACCACCTTGTGGCGCTCCAGCGCCTGGGTGAGCTGGCGCAGCGTGGCGTGCACACCTTCCAGCAGCTGCTCGGGGGTGGCGTTGGGGATGCTGATGGCGGCCGTCAGGCTGTCGGTCACCGGCAGCAGGCTTTCGGCGAAGGACTCGACGGCGAACTTGCGCGCCTTGCTCATCTCTTCTTCGGCGCGGCGGCGGGTGTTTTCCGCCTCGGCCTTGGCGCGCAGATAGGCGTCGGACAACTCGGTGTTCTTGGCCTGCAGGGCGGCGAGTTCGGCCGCCAGATCAGGCTCGGCGGGCGTCTCAGGCGCCGGATCGGCCGGGGGCATGTCTTGTTCGTTCGGGTTCATGGGCTTCGCAAGGACGGCGGGATTTCCGGGCAGCTTGGGCCGCATCCCGCAACTTCAAGAGGGTCTTTGCGGAATTTTCAATCGTCGTCGTCGATGGACGCGCTCCAGCGCTGCCACTCCCGGCGGTCGCGTTTGGTCGGCCGGCCTTGTTCCAGCGTCAACGCGGGTTCGACACCCTGGCGCCGGGTCTCGGCCACCTTCTGCCTGGCGGACACGCTTTCCGGCGTTTCGGCATACAGAGTCTGGGCCAGCGGCGCCGGCCCGCGGATCAGCGACAGCGCCAACACCTGCAACACCCGCCAGACGGCGTCCTGCCGGATCTCCACCGTGTCGCCGGCCTTCAGCTCGCGCGCCGCTTTGGCCGGCTGGCCGTTCACGCGCACGCGGCCCTTGTCCACCTCGTCGGCAGCCAGGCCCCGGGTCTTGTAGAAACGGGCGGCCCAGAGCCACTTGTCCAGGCGCAGGCGGTCGATCAGCGGCAGTTGGTCCATGGGTCAAGCCGTCACGAGCGGCAGGCGGACGATGGCGTCCAGCCCGACCACCCGACCGGCGGCCTCGCGATTTTCCAGCACCAGCGTGCCGCCCAGCGAATCGACGATCTCGTGGCAGATCGCCAGGCCCAGGCCCGAGCCGCCGCGCAGGTCGGCGCGCGGCGGGCTGGCGGAGAAGGGCTGGAACAGGCGCTCGCGCTGCGCGGCGTCGATGCCGGGGCCCTTGTCGGCGATGGTCAGCGCGGCATGGCGCCCGTCGCTGACCAGCCTCAACGCCAGCGGCGTGCCCGGCGGTGCCTGTTTGACGGCGTTGTGCAGCAGGTTGCGCACCAGCTCGCGCAGCGCCCATTCGTGCGCCCGCACCGGGGCGGGTACGGTGTGCACCTCGAAGTCCAGCGCGCGTTCGGCGATCAGTGGCGCCAGGTCCAGCGCCACCGCGCGGGCCACGGGCTCCCAGTCCATCACCGGGGCATCGCCCTGCTGGCGCAGTTGTTCCACCTTGGCCAGCGCCAGCATCTGGTTGGCCAGCTCGGTGGCGCGGTCGACGGTGTGCGCGATCTCGGCCAGCGCCTGGCCGGGTTCGACATCGCCCCGCCGGGCCGACTGCACCTGGGTCTTCAGCACCGCCAGCGGTGTGCGCAGCTGGTGCGAAGCGTCGCGCACGAAGCGCTTCTGGTGCGCCAGCAGCCGGGCGAGCCGCTGCATCACCTGGTTGGTGGCGTCCACCAGCGGCAGCAACTCACGCGGCGCGCTGGTGGTGGCAATCGGCGTCAGGTCGCCTGCCGGCCGCTGGTTGATGGTGTCGCTGAGTTCACGCACCGGGCGTGTGGCACGCTGCACCACCAGCACCACGACGATGGCGATCAGGCTCACCAGCGCCAACTGCCGCCAGAGGGTGTCGACCAGCAGCTGGCGCGCCAGCGTGCGCCGCAGCTCCAGCGTTTCGGCCACCTGCACCGTGGCCATGCCGCGCCCGTTGCTGCCGGCCACCGGCTGCAGCAGCACGGCCATGCGCACCGGGTCGCCGCGGTACTGGTCGTCGTAGAAGTGCACCAGCGCCGCGTACACCGTGCGCGCCGGCAGTTCGCGCCGCGGCGCGGGCATGTCGTCGAAACCCGAAACGTTCTGGTTCTGGAAACCGGTGACACGGTAGAACATGCGGCTGCGGCTGTCGGCCTCGAAGGCCTCCAGCGCCGAGTACGGCACGGTGGCGCGCACCTCGGCCTCGGCGCCGCTGCCCACCACCTCCAGCAGCTCGCCGATGGACTTGGCGGTGGCCAGCAAGGTGCGGTCGTACGCCGTGTCGGCCGCGCGCAGCGCCTGGTGGTACAGCACCACGGTGTTGACCGCCACGACCGCAATCACCGGCACCAGGATGCCCACCAGCAGCTGCCGCCGCAGCGACGCGCGCACCGCCATCAGGTCTCGGCCTTCAGCAGATAACCCAGGCCGCGCAGCGTGACCAGCTGCACCGGGCAAGCCGCCAGCTTCTTGCGCAGCCGGTAGGCCACCACCTCCACGGCCTCGGGCTGCACTTCGGTGTCGCCGGGGAAGACGAGTTCCAGCAGCTTTTCCTTGGCCACGGCCTGGCCGGGCCGGACCAGCAAGGCCCGCAGCAGTGCGGTTTCACGCTGGGTCAGCTCCATCGGCTGGCCTTCGCGCAGGATGGCGCCGGAGTCGGCGTCCAGCTGCAAGCCGCCGAAAGCCGGCGCGGGTGCCTCACCCCCGCCAGCGCGGCGGGCCAGGGCACGCACCCGCGCTTCCAGTTCGTCCAGGTCGAAAGGTTTGGCCAGGTAGTCGTCGGCGCCGGTGTTCAGGCCGAGGATGCGGTCGCCCACCGTGCCACGCGCGGTGAGGATCAGCACCGGCGTGCGCAGCCCTTCGGCCCTGGCCTGGGCCAGCACCTGCAGGCCGTCCAGGCCTGGCAGGCTGAGGTCCAGCAGCACCACGTCGGGCAGGCTGGCGCGCCAGCGGTCCAGCGCGCGCGCACCATCGCCGCAGAGCACGACCGACATGCCGCGGCGCTCGAAACTGCGCTGCAGCGTGGTCTGCATCGCGGGGTTGTCTTCGACCAGCAGCAGCTTCATCCAGGCCAGATTATCGGGCGCCCCGGGGTTTCTCCTGATCCGGCGGACAGCCGATTGACAGCCATCCCGCGCAAGATGCGCGCAGCCCGCTACAACGCGCCCACAACAAGGAGACACCCCATGCGTCGCGACACCTTCCTGAAGTCCCTGGCCGCCCTGGCCGCCACCGGCAGCCTGCCGCTGAGCGCCCAGGCTTCGGCCAACCTGAAGATGATGATCCCCGCCAACCCCGGCGGTGGCTGGGACGGCACCGGCCGCGCGCTGGGCAAGGCGCTGCAGGAGTCTGGCGTGGCCTCGGCCGTGACCTTCGAGAACAAGGGCGGCGCCGGTGGTGCCATCGGCCTGGCGCAGTTCTTCAACGCCAGCAAGGGCGACGGCAGCGCCATGATGGTGATGGGCGCCGTGATGCTGGGCGCCATCATCCGCAACAAACCCCCGGTGTCGGTGACGCAGGTGACGCCGCTGGCGCGCCTGACCACCGAGTACAACGTGTTTGTGCTGCCGGCCAACTCGCCCTACAAGTCGATGGCCGAGGTCGTGGCGCAGATGAAGAAGGACCCGGGCTCCATCAAGTGGGGCGGCGGCTCCGCCGGGTCCACCGAGCACATCGCGATCGCGATGATCGCGCGCGATGCCGGCATTGACCCGACCAAGATCAACTACGTGCCGTTCCGGGGGGGTGGCGAGGCGGTGGCGGCCATCATCGGCGGCAACGTCACGGTGGGCGGCAGCGGCTACAGCGAGTTCCAGACCTACATCGATAGCGGCAAGATGAAGGCCATCGCGATGACGGCTGGCGCGCGCGTCAAGGGCATAGCCGTGCCGACGCTGAAGGAGCAGGGCATCAACGTCGAGATCGGCAACTGGCGCGGCGTCTACGGCGCGGCCGGCATCACCGATGCGCAGAAGAAGGCCCTGGTCGACATGATCACCAAGGCCACCAAGACCAAGGCCTGGGCCGAAGCGCTGGAGAAGAACAACTGGACCCCGGCCTTCCTGGCGGGCAAGGCCTTCGAGGACTTTGTCGACAACGACTTTGCCTCGCTGCGCGCGACCATGGTCAAGTCCGGCCTGGTCTGATCGGCATGGCAGCGCAGGTGGCGGGCGACCAGGCCCCGCAGCGCGCCATCGGCTTCATCGCGCTGGCCCTGGCCGGCGTGATGGCCTTTGGGGCGTCGCAGATCCCCAGCGAAGCCGGGTACGCGGGCGTGGGCCCGAACTTCCTGCCCTGGGTGGTCAGCATCGCGCTGGCGCTGTGTGGTGCCGGCCTGCTGCTGGAGGCCTTCAGCGGCGGTTTTCGCCACCGGGAAGAACCGTCGGGTGCCGCGCGCGGCGACTGGCCACCGCTGCTGTGGGTCAGCGCCGGTGTGCTGGCCAACGCGGCGCTGATCACGACCATCGGCTTCATCCTCTCGTGCACCGCGTGTTACATGCTGGCGGTGCGTGGCCTGCGCCAGTCCGAGGGGCAGGGCGCCGGCGGTGCGCGGCAACTGGCCATCGACTTCGTCACCGGCTTCCTGATCGCCGGCCCGGCCTTCTGGCTGTTCACCAAGGTGCTGGCCATCAACCTGCCGGGCCTGACAGGCACCGGCTGGATCTGAGCGAGCGCGACCACCATGGCTGAAACCTGGAACCTGCTGCTCGGTGGTTTTGCGACCGCCGGCACCCCCATCAACCTGATGTGGGCCTTCATCGGCTGTGCCGTCGGCACGGCCATCGGCGTGTTGCCCGGCCTGGGCCCGGCGGTGACGGTGGCGATGCTGTTGCCGATCACGGCGCAGGTGGAGCCCACGGCCAGCATGATCTTCTTCGCCGGCATCTACTACGGTGCGATGTACGGCGGCTCGACCACGTCCATCCTGCTCAACACACCGGGCGAGACCGGCACCATGGTGACGGCGCTCGAAGGCTTCAAGATGGCCAAGAACGGCCGCGCCGGGGCGGCGCTCGCCACGGCGGCGATTGGCTCCTTTGTGGCCGGCACCATCGCCACGGTGCTGGTGACCCTGTTTGCGCCCATCGTGGCGGATTACGCCGTGCTGCTGGGCCCGCCGGAGTACGCGCTGCTGATGCTGCTGGCCTTCCTGACCGTGAGCGCGGTGCTGGGCACCAGCAAGCTGCGTGGCCTGACGGCGCTGTTCATTGGCCTGGGCATCGGCCTGGTGGGGCTGGACCAGATCACCGGCCAGGCGCGTTACACCGCCAACGTGCCCGAGCTGGTGGACGGCATCGAGGTGGTGCTGGTGGCCGTGGGCCTGTTCGCCGTCGGCGAGTGCCTCTACACCGCGTTGTACGAAGGCCGCAGCACCCAGGTGGCCAACCGCATGGACGGTGGCGCGCACATGACCCGCAGCGAGTGGCGCCGCTCGTGGCCGGCGTGGCTGCGCGGCACCGCGCTCGGGTTTCCGTTCGGCACCATCCCGGCCGGTGGCACCGAGATCCCGACCTTCCTGAGCTACGGCATCGAACGCAAGCTGTCCAAACACAAGGAAGAGTTCGGCACCACAGGCGCCATCGAGGGCGTGGCAGGGCCTGAAGCGGCCAACAACGCCGCCGTCACCGCCACGCTGGTGCCCTTGTTGACGCTGGGCATCCCGACGTCGGTGACGGCCGCCATTCTGCTGTCGGCGCTGCAGAACTACGGCATCAACGCCGGCCCGCAACTCTTCCAGACCAGCTCCACGCTGGTGTGGGCGCTGATCGCCAGCCTTTACATCGGCAACGTGATGCTGCTGGTGCTCAACCTGCCGCTGGTGGGCCTGTGGGTCAAACTGCTGAAGATCCCGCGGCCGCAGCTTTACGCCGGCATCCTGATCTTTGCCGCGGTGGGTGTGTACGGCATGCGCCAGAGTGCCTTTGATCTGGTGCTGATGCTGGTCTTCGGCCTGGTCGGCGTGGTGATGCGGCGCTTCGACTTCCCGACCGCGCCGGTCATCGTCGGCATGATCCTGGGCCCGCTGGCCGAAGCGCAGATGCGCAACGCGCTGTCCATTGGCGAGGGCAAGTGGGGGGTGTTCATCGAACGCCCGATGTCGGCCACGCTGCTGGGCATCGTGGTGGCGGTGCTGGTACTGCCCCGCCTGCTGAAACTACTGCGGCGCCCCCAGGGCTGAGGCCCGCTCGCGTGTGGCCGGGTTTTCGGCCGGCTGGCTGCGTGTGTCCCAGCCCTGCAGGTGGTGCTCGGCCACGCTGGCCAGCGCACTGATCCAGTCCGGCCGGTCGTTCAGGCAATCGATGTAGCGGAACTCTTCGCCACCCGATTCGAGGAAGGCGTCGCGCGCCTCTTCGGCGATCTCCTCCAGCGTCTCCAGACAGTCGGAGACGAAGCCCGGGCACATCACGTCCACCTTCTTCAGGCCCTGCGCTGCCAGTTCGCGCAGTGTGGGCTCGGTGTAGGGCTCCAGCCAGCGGGCCTTGCCGAAGCGGCTCTGGAAGGTGACCAGCAACTCGGCCTTGGACAGCCCCAGCTGTTCACCCAGCAGCCGCGCGGTCTTGTGGCACTGGCAGTGGTAGGGGTCGCCCAGCAGCAGGCTGCGGTGCGGTACGCCGTGAAAGCTGAGCACCTGGCGTTCGGCACGGCCGTGGGCCGCCCAGTGCGCCTGCACGCGCGAGGCGAGTGCGGCGATGTAACCCGGGTGGTCGTGGTATTCGCCGACGAATCGCATCTCGGGCATGCGGCGTGCGCCGCGCAGCCACTCGCCCACCTTGTCGGCCACGCTGGCGGTGGTGGCCGAGGCGTACTGCGGGTACAGCGGCAAGACCAGCACACGTGTGGCGCCCTCTGCGCGCAGGCCGTCCATCACCGTGGCAATGGACGGTTGGCCGTAACGCATCGCCGGCCGCACCAACAGGTGGTGGCCGCGGCTGGTCAGCTCGGTCTGCAGTGCCGTGGCCTGGCGTGTGGTCCACACCGCCAGCGGGGAGCCCTCGGGCATCCACACCGTGGCGTACTTGGCGGCCGATTTGGCCGGCCGGGTGTTGAGGATGATGCCGTAGAGGATGGGCCACCAGGCAAGCCTGGGGATCTCGACCACACGCGGGTCGCTCAGGAACTCGGCCAGGTAGCGGCGCAGCGCCGGTGCGGTGGGCGCGTCGGGTGTGCCCAGGTTCACCAGCAGGATGCCGATGCGTTCAGGCTGGCCGTGTTGGTGGGGCGGTTCGGGTCGGTAGCTCATGCGATGCCCAGCGACCACTGTGTGATCGCAGCTCGCACATCGTCCAGTGCCACGGGTTTGCTCCAGGTCTGGTCGAAGCCGGCGGCCAAGGCGGCAGCGGCCACGTCCTGCGGGCGTTCTGCGGTGCACAACACCGCGCGTACGCGTGGTGTGCCACCCAGGCTCTGGCGCAACTGCTGGAGCAGCGCCAGGCCGTTGGTGTCTGGCAGGTGCAGGTCGATCACCAGCAGTTCAGGCTGCCACTCCTGCACCAGGGCCAAGGCTTCAGCGCCGGTCTCGGCGCATTGAAGTTCCAGCCCGGCGATGCCGAGCAGGGTGTGCTCCAGCAGCAAGGTGTTGACACGGTCGTCATCGACACAGAGCACGCGCATCGGTGGGTTTCAGGCTCAGGTCTGCGTGGGCAGCCAGTCGTCGACATGGCTGGGGTGGTCCGGGCCGAAGCGCAGGACCTCGAAGTGCACGCTGGCCGAGCCGGGGTCGGTGGGCGAACCACCCAAGCCCACGGTGCCACTGCCATGCAGCGTGCAGCTGCCGCGCCGCAGGCTGACGATCTCGCCATCGGCAAAGCGCACGTAGGTGCCGTTGTAGCTGAGGTCGGTGAGCTGGAAGCTGCCGCCATGCCAATCGACGCGGCAATGGGAGCGCGAGACACGGGTGTCGTCCACGCAGAACGACGCCTGGGGGCTGCGCCCCAGCACCAGCGGCAGCTGCTGGCTGGCGAACAGGCGTTCGTGGTCCTGCCAGCTCAGGCGCAGGCCATCGGGTTCGTCCACCGGCGGCGCCATGTCACCGAACTGCGTGACGGCCTGGTCGTTGCCACGGCGCCCGCCGAGCACATGCACCTGCACCGGCTCGGCACGGCCGCGCAGCACCAGCCGGTCCAGGCTGCGGTAGCGCGTGCGCTGCTCCAGCGGCAGGCCGAGCAACACATCCACGGTGATCAGGGTCTCGTTGTCGCCCGCGTGGTCCAGCAAGCGCGCCGCCACGTTGACGGCGTCGCCGAAGGCGTCACCACCCATTTCGACGATCTCGCCGCGGGCCAGCGCCACCTGCAGCTTCAGCCCGCGCAGGCCGGCCGAAGCGCCACGCTCCTGGCCGCGCAGCACCATCGAATCGAGCAGGTCGTGCATCTGCGCGGCGGCCTGCGACGCGTGCACCGGGGCATCAAACAAGGCCATCAGGCCGTCGCCCAGGGTCTTGACGACACGGCCCTGGCAGGCCGACACGGCGCGGCTGAGTGCGCTCACGCAGTGGGTGACAACCGAGGTGGCCTCGGCATTGCCCAGTGTCTCGAACAGCGAGGTGCTGCCGCGCAGGTCGGCGAAGAGGACGGTGCGGTCGGAGATCTGCGTCATGTCAGTTCCGCACGGCCGTTCCGAAGGAACTGACGTCCCCCTCGGGGGGAAACGAGCGCAGCGAGTCAGGGGGCTGTTTCATGTCAGTGCCGTCCGGCCGCCCGACGGCGCTGACGCTCCCCCTCGGGGGGCAGCGAACGGAGTGGGCGTGGGGGTTCCATGTCAACCGCAAAGTGTATCTCCCACCAACACAAAGGCCCGTCAGCGACGGGCCTTCTTCATGCCGAGACCAGGGCCTCAGCGCGCACTCACAGGTTGTCTAGGTAAGTGCGCAGTTTGTCGCTGCGGCTGGGGTGCTTGAGCTTGCGGATCGCCTTCGCCTCGATCTGGCGGATGCGCTCGCGGGTGACGTCGAACTGCTTGCCCACTTCTTCCAGCGTGTGGTCGGTGGACATCTCGATG
>JADMJD010000201.1 GCA_018780805.1 Rubrivivax sp.
CAGCACAAAGTTGCTGCCAATGAAGCCGGCGCCGCCGGTGACGAGGATGCTCATGCGCGTCTACTTTCTGCCATAGGTGTCCTCGAACCGGACGATGTCATCCTCACCCAGGTAACTGCCGGACTGCACCTCGATGATCTCCAGCGGCAGCTTGCCCGGGTTGGCCAGGCGGTGCACCGTGCCCACGGGGATGTAGGTGCTTTGATTTTCGGTCAGCAGGATGACACTTTCGCCATTGGTCACCTCGGCCGTGCCGCTGACGACGATCCAGTGTTCGGCCCGGTGGTGGTGTTTTTGCAGGCTCAAGCTGGCGCCGGGCTTGACCTGGATGCGCTTGACCTGGAAACGCTGCCCCATGTCGATGCTGTCGTACCAGCCCCAGGGCCGGTGCACCTTGCGGTGCAGGGTCTGCTCGCCGCGCTGTTCGCGCGTGAGCCGGTTGACGATGGCCTTGACGTTCTGGCTTTGCGCCCGGTCGACCACCAGCACGGCGTCGGCGGTCTCCACCACCACCACGTTGTCCACGCCCACCACGCCCACCAGCCGGCTGCTGGCGTGCACAAAGCTGTTGCGGCTGTCTTCGATCAGTGCATCGCCCACGCTGGCGTTGCCTTGCGCGTCCTTGGCGGCCACCTGCCAGACGGCTTCCCAGGCGCCCAGGTCGTTCCAGCCGGCGTCCAGCACTTCCATGCCGATCGGCAGCACGCCGGGGCAGCGCTCCATCACGGCGTAGTCCACGGACTCGGACGGGACGGCAGCGAACTCGGCCTTGCCGGGGCGCACGAAGCGGGCGTCGCTGCTGCGCGCGGCCCAGGCGGCGCGCGTGGTGCTGGCGATGTCGGGGCGGAATTTCTCCAGCGCGGCCATCCACACGGAGGCCTTGAGCACGAAGATGCCGGCGTTCCAGAAATAGTGGCCCTGGGTCAGATAACGCGCTGCGGTCTCCGCGTCGGGTTTTTCGACGAATTGCGCCACGGCGCCGGCTTCGGCGCGGATGTAGCCGTAGCCGGTTTCCGGGCGGTCGGGGCGCACACCCAGGATCACGATCTCACCGCCGGCCGCGCGCCGGGCCGCCGCCTGCAGCGCCTGGCGGTACGCCGCTTCATCGCCGATGGTGGCGTCCGACGGCGTGACCACCAGCACCGGGTCGGCAGCGGTTTCCAGCGCCTGCAGCGCGGCCAGTGTCACAGCCGGCGCGGTGTTGCGGCCCACGGGCTCCAGCAGCACGGCGGCGGGCTCGGCGTTCACCTCGCGCAGCTGGTCCAGCACCATGAAGCGGTGTTCTTCGTTGCCGACGATCAGGGGCGCCTGCACCTGGATGTCGGCCGCGGCCAGCGCCATCAGGCGGCCTGCGGCCTGCTGCAGCAGGCTTTGGTTGCCGTTGAGCACCAGGAACTGCTTGGGGTAGCCGGCGCGCGACAGCGGCCACAGCCGGGTGCCGGAGCCGCCGGCCATGACGACGGGTTGCAGGGGGATGTTCATGACGGAAGTGTCTCCGAGGTCACGGCGGTGGCCTCGTGCAAAGGGAAGGCACCTGCGGCTTCGATCACGCGCAAGAAGCCGGGTGTTGCCGTTCGGCGGTCCAGCAGGTCCACACGCCAGGGCAGGTCGGATTGGGAGAAGGCCTCGCGCAGGTCTGCCCATTCGCGCAGGGTCAGTTCGGGGTCGGCGTCGATCAGCAGGTCCAGATCGGAAAACGGCTTGAGCCCCTGGCCGGTGGCACGCGACCCGAATACGCAGGCGGTGGCACGGGGCGCCACCTGCTGCAGCAACTGGCGCACGAGGGCCAGATGGGCCGCCTGCACGTGAAGATCAGCCACGGTTGCGAGTTGCCAGGCAGGCGAGCAAGGCCTGGCCGTGTTGCAGCTGTGGCTGGCAGGCTCCCAGCACGCGGTCTGCCTTGGCACGGTCGTACGTGTGCAACGTGATGTTGCGCAGCTCGCGGAACTGGAACCAGGCTTCCGGGCTGCTCAGCAGGCCCCGTTCGGCGGCCAGCCGCAACATGTCACGCCAAGCCATGGCGTCGAGCGCAGCGCGGTCTTCGGTCTCGCGCTCCAGCTGGCGCTTGATCATGCGCACGCCCAACTCGAAGCAGCACTCGAAGTGCTGGATCAGGCCCGCCCTGAGCAGGTTCCCCCAAGCGGCGGGCTGCGCGTCAAAAGCGGGCGCACCGCTTACCGACAAACCACTGGCCAGGCTGTCCAACGCGCCCCGCAGGGCGCTCAGGTCCAGCGGTGCGGGGCCTGTGGCGTCGTTCATGCGCCTTCGAAACCGTTTGGATTGAGCGATTGCCAGCGCCAGCTGTCGGCGCACATGCGGTCCAGGTCATGCTGCGCGCGCCAGCCCAGCAGTTGTGCCGCCAGCGCCGGATCGGCATAACAGGCGGCCACGTCGCCAGGGCGCCGCGGCACGATGCGGTACGGCACGGGCCGGCCGCTGGCGGCGGCGTAGGCGCGCACCACTTCCAGCACGCTGTAGCCACGGCCGGTGCCCAGGTTCACCGTCACCGGGCCGGGGTGGTCGAACAAACGCGCCAGCGCGGCCACATGGCCTTCGGCCAGGTCCACCACGTGGATGTAGTCGCGCACACCGGTGCCGTCAGGTGTGTCGTAGTCGTCGCCGTAGACCTGCAGGCACTCACGCCGGCCCACCGCCACCTGGGCCACGTAGGGCATCAGGTTGTTGGGTGTGCCACGCGGGTCTTCGCCGATCAGGCCACTGTCATGCGCGCCCACTGGGTTGAAATAACGCAGCGTGGCGGTCTGCCAGCCGGGGTCGGCGGCGCCCAGGTCACGCAAGATGGTCTCGCCCATCAGCT
Source organism: Rubrivivax sp. (assembly GCA_018780805.1). Lineage (GTDB taxonomy): Bacteria > Pseudomonadota > Gammaproteobacteria > Burkholderiales > Burkholderiaceae_C > Rubrivivax. The sequence goes on from JADMJD010000201.1 coordinate 2,819, forward strand.
TGGTCTGGCCGTAGGGGTTGGTGGCCGTCAGGCGCGCGTTTTCCGTCAGCGGCAGGTGCTCCGGGTCGCCGTACACCGTGGCACTGGAACTGAAGACAAACCGCTTGATGCCGTGGCGCTGCAGTGCACTGCACACGTTGACCAGGCCGCCGATGTTGTTGCGGTAGTAGGCCAGCGGCTGGGCCACCGATTCACCCACGGCCTTGAAGGCCGCGAAGTGCACCGCGGCGTGGATGTGGTGGCGCTGCAGCAGGGTGTCCACCGCGGCGGCGTCGCACACGTCCAGGCGCTCGAAGACCGGGGCCTGGCCGCTCAGGCGCTGCAGGCGCTTCAGCACCTCGGGCGAGCTGTTGGAAAAGTCGTCAACACCCACCACCTGGTGGCCGGCCGCCAGCAGGGCCAGCCAGGTGTGCGACGCGATGTAGCCGGCGGCGCCGGTGAGCAAGACGGTGGCCATGGGACCTCGATCAGCGCAGGAAGACCTGGCCGTAACAACCAAAGCGGTTGGCGCTGTAGGGCAGGGAGAGATCACCGCTGGCGCTGCGTTTTTCCAGGCCCAGGTCGCAACCGAAGACCAGGCTGCGCGTGGGCTCCCAGGTGCCGCCCAGGCTGAACTCGGTGGTGTTGTCGCGGCCGGTGGCGTCGCCCGGGATCTGCGCGCCGGCCGGCAGGCTGCGCACCAGGTCGCGGCTGGCGTAGGACAGGCCGGCCGTGAGCTTGATCTTGGCGGTGGCTTCGTAGTTGGCGCGCAGGCCCAGGCGGTTGGTGACACGGCTGGTGTCCACCGTGCCGGCGATCAAGGGCGAGTCGCTGTAGAACGAGTCCTGCCCGGTGTCGCGCGACAGCCGCGTTTCCAGCCGCAGCTTGGGCCCCGGGCTCCAGATGAAGGCGACGAAACCGGTGACGCCGGAGAGGTCGCGCTGCGTGGCTTCGTCGTAGGTGGTGCGGCCCAGGGTCACCCGCGTGACCACACGGCTGGCGCCGCCCACGTCGAGCTCTCCGCTCAGGTCCAGGCCGGTGCGCGTGTAGCTGTCGGCGCGGAAGGCGCCACCGCCCAGGTCCTCAAAGCGCGGGTACTCGCCGTCGGTGTAGCGCAGGCCGACGCCAAAGTAGTTCTTGCCGCTGGGCCACCAGCGCAGGCCCAGCGTGCCGGTGGTCTGCCGGTTTTCGTTGGGGGCATAGGCCTCGGCGGAGTAGTCCAGCGTGCGGTGTTCCAGCGAGGCTTCGGCGGTGTACGTCGTCACCACGCCCAGGCGCGCGCTGGCGGACAGGCTGTTGTTGCGCACGACGTTGCGCTGCGTGACAACCGCGTTGGAATCACCGCTCTCGAAGCGCGCCAGGTCGCGGCTGCTGTTCAGGCTCAGCGTGCCCGACAGGCGGTTGACCGTCTCCCAATCCAGCCCGGCGCGCAGCGAATAACCCTCGTTGTCCAGGTCGTCGTTGTTTTTGTACTGGCTGGCACGCAGCGTGGCGTTGGCAAACGCACGCTGGCGGCTGATGGGCTGGTCAAAGCCCGCCAGCAGCGCCGTGCTGGAGACCAGGTCGGACCGGCTCGTGCCCGCCGGTGTGGCCACACCGTCACCACGGCGGTAGAGGTTGCTTTCGTGCGTGAAGGTCTGCGACGCGCCGATGTACCAGGGGCTGGTCTGCGCGGCAGCGCTGCCGGTCATGAGCAAGGCCATCAGCGCCAGCAGGCCGGACGGCCCAGCCGCCGGGCCGCCCCAAGGCAGGGCCGCTCCCCCTCGGGGGGGCGCGAACGGAGTGAGCTTGGGGGTCGTCATCAGGCACGGCCCAGCCGCCGGGCCGCCCCAAGGCAGGGCCGCTCCCCCTCGGGGGGGCGCGAACGGAGTGAGCTTGGGGGTCGTCATCAATATGCCTTGCGATCAAAGAACACCAGTTTCACGGTGCGCGCGATGATCTGGAGGTCCAGGCCCAACGACCAGTTGCGCAGGTAGGCGAGATCGTATTCCACGCGTGCCTGCATCTTGTCGATGGTGTCGGTCTCGCCGCGGTGGCCGTTCACCTGCGCCCAGCCGGTGATGCCGGGCTTCACCTTGTGGCGCACCATGTAGGCCTTGATCAGCGCGCGGTATTGTTCGTTGTGCGCCACCGCGTGCGGGCGCGGGCCGACGATGCTCATGCGGCCCTGCAGCACGTTGAAGAACTGCGGCAGCTCGTCCAGCGAGGTGCGGCGGATGAAGGCACCAAACGGCGTGATGCGCGGGTCGTTGCGCTGCGCCTGTTGCACATGGGCGCCGTTGTCCTGCGTGGTCATCGAGCGGAACTTCCAGACGATGATCTCTTCACCGGCCAGCCCGTTGCGGCGCTGCTTGAAGATGGCCGGGCCGGGGGAGCTGAGTTTCACGCCGATCGCGAGGGCCAGCAGGACGGGCGAGATCAGCACCAGGATCACGCTGGCCAGCACGATGTCGCTCACCCGCTTGACCAGCGAGTTGGTGCCGGTGAACGGGGTTTCGCAGATGCCCACCACCGGGATGCCGTTCATGTCCTGCAGCCGGCCCTGGATGATGCTGATGCCGAACACGTCGGGCACGAAGAACACACTCGCCGTGGTGCCCTGCACCTGCTCCAGCAGCTCGACGATGCGGGGCTGCGAGCCCAGCGGCAGCGTGATGTAGACCTCGTGGATGCCGTTGCCGCGGATGTACGGCGATGCGTCGCGCAGCGTGCCCAGGCGTGCCGGTTGCGCCTCGGCGTGCACACGGCCGTCGCTGCGGTCGTCAAAGTAGCCGGCAAAGTCCACGCCCGTCATGCCACGTGCCAGCAGCGCCTGCGACACCTTCACACCCAGCTCCCCGGCGCCGATGACCACGGCCTTGCGTCGGTTTTCCGGCAGCGCCGCGTTCCAGCGCAGGATGTTGCGGCCGGTGAACACCGCCACCCACAGCAGCGCCGGCGTCAACAGCGCCCACCACATCAGCACGCCGGGGTCGAAAAAACCCAGGCTGCGCGTGGCATAACCGCACAGTGCCAGGATCACCAGCAGGCTGAACCATGAGCTGACGATGTCCACCGCGGCGTTCAGCGGCCGGTCCAGGAAGCGGTTGCGGCCCGGAAAGGTGAGCGCAAAGACCAGCAGGCACAGCGTGAGGTCGGGCCGCAGGATGGGTTCGTCGAAGGCCTCGGACACCGCCAGGAACACGGCCACGATGATGCTCGGCTCCAGGAAAGCCGCCACCAGCGAGGTCACCGACTGCGGTGCGCTGTAGAAATTTCTTTTGTAGTTGCGTTCTTCGAACATCCGGACCCCGTGGCGGCACAGAGAGCGCCGTCACTTGCAAGATACACGCCGATTGTGGCGGCGATCCAGGTCACGACCCCCACGCTTGGTGGGATGGACGCCAGCGTTGCCTACAATCCCGCATGCTTCAAGCGCTGCACCAGCTGCTGGCCCCTGCGGCCATGCAGCGCACCACCCTGGTCCTCAACCATGTCCTGGCGGCAGAACCGGCCGCCACCGAGCGCCTGCGCGCGCAGGCGGGGCGGCGCATCGAGCTGCAGCCGCAGGCCTGGCCGGGCCTGCTGCCCGCGCCGCCGCGCCTGGCCTTCCTGGTCACGCCGGCCGGCTTGCTGGACTGGGACGCCGATGGCGCTGGCCAGGGTGCCGACCTGACGGTGCGCTTTGACGCGTCCAACCCGGCCCTGCTGATGGCACGTGCGTTGACGGGCGAAACGCCCGCGGTCGAGATCGACGGCGATGCCCAGCTGGCCGCTGACGTGAACTGGCTGCTGCAGAACCTGCGCTGGGACGTCGAGGCCGACCTTGAACGTGTGCTCGGCCCCGCGGCCGCGCACCAGGTTTTCCGCCTCGGCGGTGGCCTGGCGCGTGCCGTGCAGGCCGCGGCCAAGGCTGCCCAGGCCGCCGCCGCCGGCCTGGCCGCACGCCGCGCCTGAGATCCACCGGACCTTTGCGCATGCGCCACCTCGCGCGCCTGATCGTCATCGCCTGGACCATGCTGCGGTTCGGGCTGGACGAGCTGGCGCTGTCCGGCTTCCGCCAGCGCTGGGTGCGCCTGCTGGTGCGGCTGATGACCATCGGCCGCCAGCTCGATGCCCCACGCGGCGTGCGCCTGCGCATGGCGCTGGAGCGGCTGGGGCCCATCTTCGTCAAGTTCGGCCAGGTGCTGTCCACCCGGCGTGACCTGCTGCCGCCCGACCTCTCCGACGAACTCGCCCGCCTGCAGGACGACGTGCCACCCTTCCCCGCGGCCCAGGCCCGGGCGCTGGTGGAAAAGGCCTACGGGCGGCCGATTGAAGCCATCTTCGCCAGCTTCGAGGCCGAGCCGGTGGCCAGCGCGTCGATCGCGCAGGTGCACTTCGCGACGCTGAAGAACGGCCGCGAGGTCGCGGTGAAGGTGCTGCGCCCCGGCATGCTGCCGGTGATCGACGACGACCTGCGGCTGCTGCGCACGCTGGCCATCTGGGTGGAGCGCCTGTTCGCCGACGGCCGGCGGCTGAAACCACGCGAGGTGGTGGCCGAGTTCGACGGGTACCTGCACGACGAGCTGGACCTGGTGCGCGAGGCCGCCAACGGCGCGCAGCTGCGCCGCAACATGGACGGCCTGAACCTGGTGATGGTGCCGGAGATGGTCTGGGACCTGTGCACGTCCACCGTGATCGTGATGGAGCGCATGCACGGCGTGCCCATCAGCCAGATGGACCGGCTGCGCGAGGCCGGTGTGGACATCCCCAAGCTGGCCCGCGACGGTGTGACGATCTTTTTCACCCAGGTCTTCCGCGATGGCTTTTTCCACGCCGACATGCACCCGGGCAACATCCAGGTGAGCCTGGACCCGCGCACCTTCGGGCGGTACATCGCACTCGATTTCGGCATCATCGGCACGCTGACCGAGGTCGATAAGGATTACCTGGCGCAGAACTTCATCGCGTTTTTCCGGCGTGATTACAAACGGGTGGCCGAGTTGCACGTCGAGAGCGGCTGGGTGCCGGCCGACACGCGCATCGAAGCGCTGGAAGGCGCCATCCGCGCCGTCTGCGAGCCGCATTTCGACCGGCCGCTGAAGGACATCTCGCTCGGCCAGGTGCTGATGCGGCTGTTCCAGACCTCGCGCCGCTTCAACGTCGAGATCCAGCCGCAGCTGGTGCTGCTGCAGAAGACCCTGCTCAACATCGAAGGCCTGGGCCGCCAGCTCGACCCGGAGCTGGACCTGTGGACCACCGCCAAGCCCTTCCTGGAGCGCTGGATGAACGAGCAGGTGGGCTGGCGTGGCCTGGTGGCGCGGCTGGAAAAAGAGGCGCCGCACTACGCCCGGCTGCTGCCCGAACTGCCACGCCTGGTGCACCAGGCGCTGGCGGCGCAGGCCCGGCCGCCGGCCGATTCACCCGCGCTGCTGGCCTTGCTGGCCGAGCAGCGGGCCACGCGCCGGCTGCTGCAAGGCATCCTGTGGGCCGCGGCCGGATTTGTGCTGGGCGCCGTGGTGGTGCGGGTTCTCACCCATGCGGCCGGCTAGAATGGAGGGTTTTTGGACAACCAAGCCCACCCATGCCGATCTACGCCTACCGCTGCAGTGCCTGTGGTCATGCGAAGGACGTGCTGCAGAAGATCTCCGACCCGCTGCTGACGGTCTGCCCCGCCTGTGGGCAAGCCACGTTTTCCAAGCAGGTCACGGCCGCCGGCTTCCAGCTCAAGGGCTCGGGCTGGTACGTGACCGATTTCCGCGACGGCAACAAGGCCGCAGCGCCGAAGCCGGCGGACGCGGCTGCCGCCGACAAATCGGCCGCTGACAAACCCGCCGCGCCGGCCGCGGAGGGCGGCGCACCTGCTGCCGCACCCGCACCCTCGTCCGCGCCGGCGCCGGCAGCCGAAAAAACCGCCGCCGCGCCGCCGCCCCCGCCGGCGCCCGCCGCTTCCAGCACCTGAGTTGCGCTTGAAAAAATACCTCATCGCCGGCCTGCTGGTCTGGCTGCCGCTGGCCATCACCATCTGGGTGCTGTCGTGGCTGCTCGGCGCCCTGGACGGCATGTTTGCGTGGTTGCTCGGTGGCGCCCAGGCCGTGCTGCCGGGTTCGATGCACGCCGCGCTGGAAAGCCTGCGCCACGTGCCTGGGCTGGGGGTCGTGGTCATGCTGGTGGGTCTGATCCTGACCGGCGTGTTCGTGGCCAACGTCATCGGCCAGTGGTGGGTGCACCAGTGGCACCGGCTGATGCACCAGATCCCGATCGTCAAGTCGATCTACAGCTCGGTCAAGCAGGTCTCGGACACACTCTTCAGCAGCAGCGGCAACGCCTTCCGCGAAGCGGTGCTGGTGCAGTACCCGCGTGAAGGCGCCTGGACCATCGCCTTTGTCACCGGCAAGCCGGGTGGCGAGGTGGCCAACCACCTGCCGGGCGAGTACGTCAGTGTGTACGTGCCGACCACGCCCAACCCCACCTCGGGCTTTTTCCTGATGATGCCGCGCGCCGACGTGGTGGCGCTGAAGATGAGCGTGGACGAGGCCCTGAAGTACGTGATCTCCATGGGCGTGGTGGCCCCGCCGCTGCCGGCGGTCCGAAATTGACCGGGCCGGGCGCAGCGCCCGCGCACCGGCCCGACCCCGACCCCACGCCTTGTTGAACCCTTTTCCGTCGGAGCATTGATTCCATGAGAACCACCTACTGCGGCCTCGTCAGCGAGAAGCTGATGGGCCAGACCGTGACCCTGATGGGCTGGGCCCACCGCCGCCGCGACCATGGCGGCGTGATC
>JADMJD010000088.1 GCA_018780805.1 Rubrivivax sp.
GGAAGAAGCCCACCGCGTTGTGGCCGTACCACCACTGCACCATCGCGTCCTGCACACCCGCGTAGGCCGAGTAGCTCTTGGTCATGCTCACCGGGATCGCGGCGCTGTTGACGATGTGCAGCAGGGCCACGGCGATGATGAAGGCGCCGAAGAACCAGTTGGCCACGTAGATGTGGCGGATCTTGCGGATGCCCACGGTGCCGAAGAACACCACCGCGTAGCTGACCCAGACCACGGCAATCAGCAGGTCGATGGGCCATTCCAGTTCGGCGTATTCCTTGCCCTGGGTCATGCCCAGCGGCAGGGAGATGGCCGCAGCCAGGATCACCAGCTGCCAGCCCCAGAACGTGAACTTGGCCAGCCCGGGCAGGAACAGCGGCGTCTGGCAGGTGCGCTGCACCACGTGGTAGCTGGTCGCAAACAGCGCGCAGCCGCCAAACGCAAAGATCACCGCGTTGGTGTGCAGCGGGCGCAGGCGGCCGTAGCTGAGGAAGGGGATGCCGAGGTTCAGCTCGGGCCAAGCCAGCTGGGCGGCGATGATGACGCCAACCAGCATGCCCACCACGCCCCACAACACGGCCGCCAGGGCGAACCACCGCACGGGTGCGTCGGTGTACACCGGAGCCGCAACGGCGGCTCCCCCGGTTCTGCTAGACATAGGACCTCTCCTCACAGGGAACGTTGGCTTGTTGGCGGTGATTGTTCTGCGTGCGGGTGCAGCATGGCTTGATCGGCATCAACCATCTCGGCAGTGGCATCGAGGATGCGCTCGCCTTCGAGCTCCAGATCCTCGAACTGGCCGCGGTAAAGCGCCCAGCCGAAGATGCCCAGGATGCCCAGCACCAGAACGGCGGACAGCGGGATCAGCAGGTACAGAATTTCCATCTCAGGCGCGCGCGGCGTCTTCGCGGGCTGCGCGCGCCGCGTTCAGCACCACCAGCAGCGAGCTCAATGCCATGCCCAATCCGGCGGCCCAGGGCGGCAGCCAGCCCACCACGGCCAACGGGATGCAGGCCGCGTTGTAGGCGGCGGCCCAGGCCAGGTTCTGGCGCACGATGCGCATCGTCTTCTGTGCCGTGGCGCGGGCACGCTGCACATCGCCCCAGCGGCCGGAGACCACCACGGCGTCGGCCTGCGCTCGTGCCACCAGCGCGCCCTGCCCCATGGCCAGCGAGACATCGGCGCGCGCCAGCACCGGGGCATCGTTGACGCCGTCGCCCACCATCATCACACGCTGCCCGGCGGCCTGTGCGGCGGCCACAGCATCCAGCTTGTCCTGCGGGCTCGCGCCGCCGATGGCCGCGATGCCGCCCAGCCGCCGCGCCAGTGCCTGCACACGGGCCGGCTGGTCGCCCGACAGCAGCGTGGGCGCCAGGCCCTGGGCCTGCAGCAACGCCAGGCCCTCGGCCACGCCCGGCCGCAGCGGCTCGAGCACCTGCACCGCGGCCAGCGCCGTGCCATCGCACACCAGCAGGCTGCGCGCGCCAGGCGCCCAATCGGCTTGGATGCCCAGCCAGGCAGCCGACCCCAGCTGCCACAGACGGCCGCGGGTGTCGCGGCCCTGCAGGCCCTGGCCCGGCCGCTCCTGCACGTCGCGCATCGGCAGCGCCGCACCCCAGGCCGTGACAGCACGTGCCACCGGGTGCGTGGACCACTGCGCCAGGCCGGCAGCGGCCGAGCGGCAGGTGGCCACCTCTGCCACCACGCCCGGGGCCATCGTGAGCTCGGCCACGGCCTGGCCGTCGTCGGTCAAGGTGCCGGTCTTGTCGACGAAGACCCGGTCCACCTGCGCCAGCGCCTCGATGGCGTCCAGCCGCTGCACCAGCACCCCGCGCCGGGCCAGGCCACCGGCCGCGGCCACCAGCGCGGCAGGGGCTGCCAGCGACAGGGCGCAGGGGCAGGTGACCACCAGCACGGCCACCGCCACCGGCACGGCCATGGCCGGGTCGATCAGGCTCCAAACCGCCGCGCTGCCGGCCGCCAGCAACAACACGGCCCACAAAAAGGGGCCTGCCCAGCGGTCGGCCAGCCGCGCCGAGGCCGGGCGCTGCGTGAGGGCCTCGTGCATCAGGGCGACGATGGCCTCGTAACGGGTGTCGGCGCCCACGCGTTCCACCTGCAGGCGCACCGGCGCACCGGTGTTGCGGCTGCCGGCCACGACGGCATCACCCACGGCCTTGGCCACCGGTGTGGATTCGCCGGTCAACAAGGCCTCGTCGGCCTGGGTGGGGCCGCTGAGCAGCAGGCCGTCGGCCGGGAAGGCCTCCCCCACCGGCACCAGCACCCGGTCGCCAGTGGCCAGGCGCAGCGTGCTCACCGTCTCCAGGCTGCCATCGGTCCGCTCGCGCCGGGCGGTGGCGGGCAGGCTGGCGGTGGCGGCTTCCAGTTCGGCCTGGGCCCGGTGGCGGGCGCGCAGTTCGAGGTAACGGGCCCCGAGCAGGAAGCTGACAAACATGGTCAGCGAATCGAAGTAGACCTCGGTGCCGAACAGCCCGCCGGGTGAAAAACTGGCACCGCTGCTGGCCACGAAGGCCACGGCCACGCCCAGGGCCACCGGCACGTCCATGCCGATGCGGCGCTGGCGCAGGCCGCGCCACCCAGCCTGGAAAAACGGCCCAGCGGCAAACAGCACCACCGGCAGCGTCAGCACCCACTGGCCCCAGTTCAGCAATTGGCGCATGTCGTCGGCCAACTCCCCCGGGCCCGCCACGTAGCTGGGGGTGGCCAGCATCATCACCTGCATCGCGCAGAACGACGCCACGAACCAGCGCCACAGGGCCCGGCGGTGTTCGGCACGCCGCGCCTCGCGGGCCGGCGCGCCGGCGTCGGGCACCGCGTCGTAGCCGGCACCGCGGATGGCGGCGATCAGGGCCGAGGCCTGCGTGCGTGCCGGGTCCCAACGCACGCTGGCGCGCTGCGCGGCGGCGCTGACCCGCGCCTCCAGCACACCGTCCACACGCTGCAGGGCGGCTTCGAGGATGCTGGAACAGGCCGCGCAGGTGATGCCGCTGATCTGCAGGCCTGATTCCAGCTCGGGCCGCCCGCCGGGGCCTTGGCGTCGGCGCGAAAAACGCGCCAGCTCCAAGGGATCGTCCAGCAGCACGGTGGCTGCCGGGGCATCAAGCGGGGAAGCGGGCGCGGTGGCGGTGTTCATGCGGGGGCCGGACAACCCAGACAGCAGGCTGTGCGATGCTTGCGCACTCTACGCCGTTGCCATCTCGCTCACATGATCTATGTCAAGACCACCGCCCTGATCGCCCTGTGCTGTGCTGCCACGTTGGCCGCCACTTTGGCCATCACACCGGCCCGGGCCCAGGACGGGCCGCAGCCCAAGCTGCAGACCACGGCGCTGACGGCGGGCATGCACGTGATCCAGGCCGAGCTGGCGCTGACGCCGACGCAGCAGATGGTCGGCATGATGCACCGGCGCACCATGGGCGCCAACGAAGGCATGCTCTTCGTCTACGACCAGCCGCACCGGCTGTGTTTCTGGATGCGCAACACCCTGCTGCCGCTGACCATCGCCTTCATCGCCGACGATGGCCGCATCGTCAACACCGCGGACATGAAGCCGCTGGATGAAAGCTCGCACTGCGCGGGTGAGCCGGTGCGTTTTGCGCTGGAGATGAACCAGGGCTGGTTCATCAAACGTGGGCTGAAACCGGGCACCCGCCTGCGCGGGGCCCCGTTCAAAGGCTAGGCGCTGTACTGCACCCCAGCGGTCACGCGAAGTTCGCGGCCGCAAATTCCCAGTTCACCAGCTTGTCGAGGAAGGTCTCGACAAACTTGGGGCGCAGGTTGCGGTAGTCGATGTAATACGCGTGTTCCCAGACGTCCACCGTCAGCAGCGCCTTGTCGGCGGTGGTCAGCGGGGTGCCGGCGGCACCGGTGTTGACGATGTCCACCGAGCCGTCGGCCTTCTTGACCAGCCAGGTCCAGCCCGAACCGAAGTTGCCGACGGCCGACTTGACGAAGGCCTCCTTGAAGGCGGCGTAGCTGCCCCACTTGGCGGTGATGGCCGCGGCCAGCGCACCGGTGGGCTCACCACCGCCGTTGGGCGTCATGCAGTGCCAGAAGAAGGTGTGGTTCCAGATCTGCGCGGCGTTGTTGTAGACCCCGCCGCTGGCGGATTTGATGATCTCTTCCAGCGTCTTGGCTTCGAACTCGGTGCCCTTTTGCAGGTTGTTCAGGTTCACCACATAGGCGTTGTGGTGCTTGCCGTGGTGAAACTCCAGCGTCTCACGGCTGTAGTGGGGCGCCAGCGCGTCGATGGCGTAAGGAAGGGGCGGCAGCGTGTGTTCCATGGTGTTGTTCCTCCAGTTGAGAGTCGGGATTCTAGGCAGGCGATCAAAGCCGCGTCGGCGGTGCGTCTGCCGCCTCCGGCGGGCGGTGTTCAACGGCCTGCACCTGCAGCGCGGCACGCCCGTCGGCCCACACACCTTGCACCTGCACACCCAGCGGCAGCTGCGCCACGCTGGTGACCGGGCGGCCGTCTGCGCCCTCGACCCAGGCATAGCCGCGGGCCAGCACGGCGTGCGGGTCCAGCGCGTGCAGGCGGCGGGCGTGGCCATCCAGCCGCGCCTGTTCCAGCCGAAGGCGCGCGTGCACCGCGTGCTGCAGGCGCTCGGCCCGCAAAGGGGCCTCGCGCTGCAGCCGCTCCCGCCGTTGCACCAGAGCCGCCGTCAGGCGCTGGCCCAGACGCTGCAGGCGCTGCTGGTGCACCGCCAGGCCGCGGGCGGGCCTCGCCAGGCGCAGCGCGGCCAGGTCCAGCCGCTGGGCTTGCGTCTGCAGGCGGCGCGCCACGCTGCGGCGCAGCGCATCGGCCTGGGACTGCAATGCGGCCAGCAGGTCCTCTGTGGCGGGCGCGGCCAGTTCGGCCGCGGCGGTGGGCGTGGGCGCGCGCAGGTCGGCGGCCAGGTCGGCCAGCGTCACGTCGGTTTCATGGCCCACACCGCAGACCACCGGCAGCGGGCTGGCAGCCACGGCGCGCACCACCCGTTCATCGTTGAAGGCCCACAGGTCTTCCAGCGCACCGCCGCCGCGCACCAGCAGCAAGGTGTCCACCTCCTGGCGCTGGCCGGCAAGCGCCAAGGCCCGCACCAGGGCCGGCGGGGCGTCCGGCCCTTGCACCGGGGCTGGATAGACCACCAGCCGCACATGGGGCGCACGGCGCGCAAAGCTGGTCAGCACATCGTGCAAGGCCGCGGCCTGCAGCGACGTGACGATGCCCACCGCACGCGGGTGGGCCGGCAAGTGCCGCTTGCGGGCCGGATCGAACAAACCCTCGGCCTGCAGGCGGGCGCGCAGGCGCAGGAACTCTTCGTACAGGCTGCCGGCCCCCACACGCTGCATGGCTTCGACGACGAACTGCAGCTCACCACGGGGTTCGTAGACGGCCAGCCGGCCGCGCAGATCCACGCGCTGGCCGTCGGCCGGGGCGAAATCCAGCAGGCCTGCGGCGCGGCGGAACATCGCGCAACGCAGCGTGGCCGTGGCGCCATCGGCGTCCTTCAGCGAAAAGTAGCAGTGCCCGCTGCTGGCCCGTGTGAAGCCCGACAGCTCACCCCGCACCGCCACCGCGCCAAAACGGGCCGCCAGCGCGTCACCGGCCGCCACCAGCAAGGCCGCCACACCCCAAGGCGCCCGCACGGCGCCGCCCGCCAAGGCCTCAGCCATGCGCCGGCCCAGCATCCATGCGGGTCGAGTACTCCACAGCCGCGCCAATGCTGGCTTTGCCGAGGGAGCGGCCTGTCACGGCCTTGTCATCTGGGTACAAGTGCATGTCGGGCAATGAAAATTCGGGCCTTGCGGACGATCAGAGGCTTGTGGCAGCGCGGGCACACGCCTGAGTGCGTGGCCCGGCCCGGTGTTGTCCACAAAGTTGTCCACAGATTGGGTGGGCAGTGCTTGCAGGCTGGTGCCGCGCCGGCCGCAGCGGCCGGGCCGGGGCCGTCAGGCATCATGCACAATCGGCGCCGTCGCGCGCATCCCCGTCGGAACCGCATTTGTTTTCCATCATACAAGCCGCCGGCTGGCCCATCTGGCTGCTGATCGCCTGCTCTGTCGCCGCCCTCACGCTGATCCTCGAACGGCTGTACCAGCTGCGCAGCGCACGCGTGGCACCGGCCACGCTGCTGGACGAAGTGCTGGGCGTCACGCGCACCAGCCTGCCGTCGGCCGACGTGGTCAACAAGCTGGCCGAGAACTCGGTGCTGGGCAGCGTTTTGGCCGCGGGCCTGCGCAGCGTGATCGCCGAGCCGCGCATCACCGAAGACGCGCTGCGCCAGTCGCTGGAAAACGCCGGCCGCCAGGCCGTGCACCAGACCGAGCGTTACCTGAACGCCCTGGGCACCATTGCCTCGGCGGCGCCGTTGCTGGGGTTGTTCGGCACCATCATCGGCATGATCGAGATCTTCGGTTCGCAGGCACCGGGCGCTGCCGGCAACCCGCAGATGCTGGCGCACGGCATCTCGATCGCGCTGTACAACACCGCCTTCGGGCTGATCGTCGCGATCCCGTCGCTGATGTTCTACCGCTACTTCCGCGGCTGCGTGGACGGTTTCCAGCTGACGATGGAACTGGCCGCGGCACGCCTGGTGCCGCACCTGATGCGCTTTGCGGTGCGCAGCCCGGCCGCCGCATGAACTTCAGCCGCCGCAAGCCCGACGAACCGGAGATCAACCTGATCCCGTTCATCGACGTGCTGCTGGTGGTCCTGATCTTCCTGATGCTGTCGACCACCTACTCGCGCTTCACCGAGCTGCAGGTGGCCCTGCCCACGGCGAATGCCGAAACGCTGAAGGACCGCACACCCGAGGTCATCGTCGCCGTGGCCGCCGACGGCCGCTACAGCGTGCGCGGGCAGTTGGTGCAAGGCCGCGGCGTCGAGCAGCTCAGCGCGGCCCTCGCCGCCGCCGCTGCCGGCCGGCCGGAGACGATGGTGATCGTCTCGGCCGATGCGCTGGCCGCGCACCAGTCGGTGGTGAACGTGCTGGATGCCGCGCGCCGCGCCGGCCTGGCCCGGCTGACGTTTGCGGCGCAGGCTGGCGCCCAGACCGGCGCTTCCCAGCGCTGACGGCGCCCGCTGTGCGCGCCTGGCTCGAGCGCGCGCTGGTGGCGCGCTGGTACGGCCCGTCGCCGATCACCCTGCTCTGGCCCCTGGCCCGCCTGTACGCGGCACTGGCCTGGTTGAACCGCTGGGCCTGGCGCTGGCGCCAACCCTGGCGGGCGCCTTGCCCGGTGCTGGTGGTCGGCAACCTGGTCGTGGGCGGTGCCGGCAAGACCCCGACCGTGATCGCGCTGGTGCAAGCGCTGCGACAGCGGGGTTGGCGGCCAGGTGTCGTCTCCCGTGGCCATGGGCGGCGCAGCCGCGGCGTGGTGCTGGCCGCGCCCGGTGTGGGCGCCACCACCCTGGGCGATGAACCCTGGCTGATCGCCCGCCACACTGGCGTCCCGGTCGCCGTGGCCGCGCGGCGCGCCGACGCGGCCCAGGCGCTGCTGAGTGCCCACCCGGCGGTGGACCTGCTGATCGCCGACGACGGCCTGCAACATGCCGCCCTGGCCCGTGACGCCGAGCTCTGGGTCTTCGACGAACGTGGTGCCGGCAATGGCGCCTTGTTGCCCGCGGGCCCGCTGCGGCAGCCCCTGCCGGCCACGGTGCCCGCCACAGTGAACGTGCTCTACAACGCACGCAGCGCGACGACGGCCCTGCCCGGCCTGCTGGCGGTGCGTGCCCTGGCCGGTGCCGTGCCGCTCGCCGATTGGCACCAGGGCGCTGCGATGCAAGCTGGCGCGCTGGCCGCGCTGCGGGGCCGCGCCGTGCTGGCGCTGGCCGGCATCGCGGCGCCGGAGCGCTTCTTCGGCATGCTGCGCGCCGAGGGCCTGACCCTCACCGCGCTGCCCCTGCCCGACCATGCCGACCTCAGCACCCCACCCTGGCCTGCCGGCACCCCCACGGTGTTGTGCACCGAGAAGGACGCCGCCAAGCTCGACCCGGCCGCCTGCGGCGCCACCCGGGTCTGGGTGGTGGGACTAGACTTCCGCCTGCCCCCTGAACTCATCGCCGACCTGGACCGCCGCCTGCGCGGCGCCCGGTCCGCCGCCGCACCATGACGCTCGACCACCGCCTGCTGCACTTGCTTGTCTGCCCCGTCTGCAAGGGCCCGCTGGAGGTGTTGCGCGACGAGCAGCAGCGCCCCGTCGAGCTGGCCTGCCCAGCCGACCACCTGGCCTTCCCGCTGCGCGACGGCATCCCGGTGATGCTGGAACACGAGGCCCGCGCGCTGGAACCCAAGGCTTGAAGTTCCATGTGCTGATCCCGGCCCGGCTGGCCTCCACCCGCTTGCCCAACAAACCGCTGGCCGACATCGCCGGCCGGCCGATGGTGGTGCGGGTGGCCCAACGTGCCGCACTGGCGGGTGCAGCCCAGGTGGTGGTGGCAGCCGACGACCCCCGCATCGTCGAGGCCTGCTCGGGGCACGGCGTGCGCGCGCTGCTGACGCGGCAAGACCACGCCAGCGGCAGTGACCGTCTGGCCGAAGCCTGCGCGCAGCTCGGCCTGGACGGCGACGACGTTGTCGTCAACGTACAAGGCGACGAGCCGCTGATCGACCCCGCCCTGGTGGCCCGCTGCGCTGCACTGCTGCCGGCCCACCCCGACTGCGCCGTCGGCACCGCGGCCCACCCGATCCACGATGTGGCGGAATTCGCCAACCCCAACGTCGTGAAAGTGGTCTGCGATGCCGCCGGTCACGCGCTGTACTTCAGCCGGGCGCCCATCCCCTGCTGGCGCGACGGCCCGTCCGGTGCGCTGCCCGACCCGGCACCGCTGCGTCACATGGGCCTGTACAGCTACCGCGCCGGTTTTCTGCGGCGCTTCCCCGGCCTGGCGCCAGCGCCGATGGAGCAGCTGGAGGCCCTGGAGCAGCTGCGCGTGCTCTGGCATGGCGCGCGCATCGCTGTGCTGGTGACGCCCGACGCGCCAGGGCCGGGCGTGGACACGCCGGAAGACCTGGCCCGGGTGCGCGCGTTGCGCTGGGACTGAACGCAGGCGCCCGCCGTGCGGCGGCCGTCAGGCTGGCGCAGGAATGCGCGTGCTATTCTTTTCGGCGGAGATGAGGCTGCGCGAGGTGCGCCGCTACGACAAGCACAACCCGAGGAGCGAGATGAGACTGATCCTGTTGGGCGCCCCTGGTGCCGGCAAGGGCACGCAGGCGGCCATGATCTGCAAGCGCTACGGCATTCCGCAGATCTCCACCGGCGACATGCTGCGCGCCGCCGTGAAGGCCGGCACGCCCCTGGGGGTGGCCGCCAAGCAGGTGATGGACGCCGGCGGCCTGGTGAGCGACGACATCATCATCGGCCTGGTCAAGGAACGCATCCAGCAGCCCGACTGCGCCGGCGGCTTTTTGTTCGACGGTTTCCCGCGCACCATCCCGCAGGCCGACGCGATGAAGAACGCCGGCGTCAAGCTGGATGTGGTTCTCGAGATCGACGTGCCCGATGAAGCCATCATCGAACGCATGAGCGGGCGGCTGTTCCACATCGCCTCCGGTCGCAGTTACCACGTCAAGTTCAACCCGCCCAAGGTGGCCGGTGTGGACGACGTGACCGGCGAGCCGCTGATCCAGCGCGACGACGACAAAGAAGCCACGGTGCGCAAGCGCCTGCAGGTCTACCAGGACCAGACCCGGCCGCTGGTGGACTACTACTCCGCCTGGGCCGCCAATGGCAGCACCGACGCCCCGCGTTACCGCAAGATCAGCGGCACCGGCAGCGTGGACGAGATCACCGCCCGCGCCTTCGCGGCGCTGGCCTGAGGAGCGCGCGCATGGACATCGCAGGCAAGGTCTTCATCGTCACCGGCGGCGCCTCCGGCCTGGGGGAAGGCACGGCACGCATGCTCGCCGCAAACGGCGGCCAGGTGGTCATTGCCGACCTACAGGTCGAGCGAGGCGAAGCCATCGCGAAGGAACTCGGCGGTGTGTTCGTCAAGTGCGACGTCAGCCAGGAAGCCGACGGCCAGGCCGCCGTGGCCGCAGCCACGGGCCTGGGCAAGCTGATGGGCCTGGTCAATTGCGCCGGCATTGCGCCGGCCATCAAGACCGTGGGCAAGGAAGGCGCCCACCCGCTGGCCAGCTACACCAAGGTGATCATGGTCAACCTGGTGGGCAGCTTCAACATGATCCGGCTCGCGGCCGAGGCCATGAGCAAAAACGCGCCCGAACCCACCGGTGAACGTGGTGTGCTGATCAGCACCGCCAGCGTGGCCGCCTACGACGGCCAGATCGGCCAGGCGGCCTATGCCGCCAGCAAGGGCGGCGTCGTGGGCATGACACTGCCGATCGCACGCGACCTGGCGCGCAACGGCATCCGCAACATGACGATTGCGCCGGGCATCTTCGGCACACCGATGCTGTTCACGATGCCGCAGGAGGTGCAGGACGCACTGGCCGCCAGCGTGCCCTTCCCCAGCCGCCTGGGCACGCCGGCCGACTACGCCAAGCTGGTGCACCAGATCATCACCAACGACATGCTGAATGGCGAGGTGATCCGGCTCGACGGCGCGATCCGGATGGCGCCGAAGTAAGGCGCCACCGGCTGGCCCGGGGCTCGCCCGGGACAGCTGCTCAGCGCAGGTGCTTGGCCAGGAACTTCTCGACCCGGGTCCAGAAGTCGACCCGGTTCTCCACCAGCAGGAAACCGTGGCCCTCGAGTTCGTACTCGATCCACTCCACCTCCACCTTGCCAGCCTTGCGCAGCGCATCGCGCATCTGCGTGCCGTGCGGCAGCGGCACGCGGAAATCCTGACCGCCGTAAGCCATCAGCACCGGCTTGGTGATCTCGGCCGCACGCTTGAGCGGCGAGGCCTTGCGCAGCATGTCCACTTCCGTTTTCGGGTCCCCCACCAGGCGTGGCATGCCCTTGCGTTGCCACAGGCTGCCGGCAAAGTCGCTCCAGCCGATGTCGTACATCAGCTCGATGTCGGTCACGCCGACGATGTTGATGCCGGCGCGGTAGAGGTCGGGCTCTTTCACCAGGCCCATCATCGTGGCGTAGCCGCCGTAGCTGCCACCGGCAATGGCCATGCGCTTGGGGTCGGCCAGGCCTTGCGCCACGGCCCAGCGGGTGGCGTCGGTGACGTCGTCCTGCATGGTGCCGCCCCACTGCTTGAAGCTGCTGCGGTACCAGGCGTCGCCAAAGCCGCGGCTGCCGCGGAACTCCGGCTCCACGACCAGGTAACCCCGCGAGGCCAGGAACTGCGCATCAGCTTCCCAACCCCAGGACTGGCCGCGCACCCAGGGCCCGCCGTGCACCATCACCACGGTCGGGAACGGCCCCTTGCCCTTGGGTTTGGTGATGTAGACCGGGATCTGCTGGCCGTCGCGCGACGGGATGCGCTGGAAATCCTGCGTGGCCATCATCGCCGCGTCGATGCGCCCGCGCGAAGGCCCGATCAGCGTGAGCGCGGCGCGGCCTTCGGCGGCCTTGTTGAACAGGAAGTACACCGGCGGCTGGCGGTCCGACCAGGCCGTGACCACAAAGCGCTGCTGGCTGCCACAGGCGTCGCAGCTGAAGACGTTGGCGGTGTTCGGCAGCAACTCGTCGATGCGCTTTTGCACCTCGCGCAGCGCCGGGTCGAACCAGGCACTGCCCGCGGCGTCGCTGACGAAACGCACCCCGACGAGCTTGCCGTTGCTGCGGTCGAAGACCAGGCCGCCGTCGAAATCGAAACCGTCCAGCCCCACCAGCGGCTGGGCCGCCAGTTGGCGGGTGCGCGGATCGTAGGTGTAGAGCGCTGTGGTGCGGGCCGCGTCGTTGCGCAGCGCCTGCACCAGCAGCTGGCCATCACCGGTCACAGCCAGCGGTGACAGGTCGTCGGGTTTGTCGTCCGCGGTGTTGTAGCGGGCGAGTTCCGTCCAGGGCTCGCGGGCGTCGGCACGCCACAGCACGCGGGCATCCCCTTCATCGTCTTGGGTGCGCACCGCCAGCGGTTCGTTGGCCGGGTTCAGCGCCCAGGCCCTGGCATTGCGGGGTTCGTCGCTGACCAGTTCCTTGATGGCGCGGGTGCGGGTGTTCAGGCGCAACATTGAGCGGCTGCCGAAGTCCAGCGCACGGTCGGTGAAGTTGATGCGCTCGACGATCACGTCGTCGGAGCCGTCGCGCAGCACGCGCACCAGCCGGTGATTCCAGCGCAGCGGACGGATCGCGATGTGGCCACCCGACTCTTCCGTCCTCCCGCGGCCGACGATGTAGGTGAAGTTGTTGCCGTCGGTGTCCACGGCGTACAGCCCGCCCAGGAACTGCTCACCCAGAGGCGACTGGAAATCGATGGCGGTGAAGGCCACACGTTTGTCATTGACCCACCAGACATCGCGGATGTCGGCGTCGGAGAACTGGGCCAGGCCGATGCGGCGGTTGGGCGTGGCGGTGTCGGCCAGCGCCAGGATCTTGCGGCCACCAGGGCCGGGCACCACCATCGCGATGCGTTGGCCATCGGGCGACAGCGTGGGGTTGCTCAGGGTGGGCCACTCGAAAAAGGCCTTGGCCGGGATCTCGGCCGGCGCGCTGCCTTGGGCGGCCACGGTCGACACCAGACCGATGGACGCCAGGGCGAGCCAGAAGAAACGGGGCATGTTCATGCGTGCAACTGCTTGGAAACAACGGAGGCCAGGAGTGTAGGTGCGCCGTCGGCCGCGGCGGGCATGGCGCGGGCGAACGGCCGCTTTTCAGCGGCTATCCTGCTGCCATGACGCATGAACCGACGGAAGAGCAGGAAGATCGGCGCCGCCAGCGCCAGGCGGTGTGGGCCCGCCACTGGGCCAGTGGTGCCGTGCACTCCTGTGCCGGCAGCTACGACGACACCTATGGCGGCGCCATCGCCAGCTTCTGGCGCGGCGTGGCGGCGGCCTGGGCCCCGGGGGGGCGGGTGCTGGACATCGCCACCGGCAGCGGTGCCCTGCCCCGCCTGCTGCATGGCCTGTCGCACGGGATGTTGCACGGCCTGGCCGCGGACCTGGCACTGCAACTGGACGCCGTGGATCTAGCACCCGTGCAGCCGGCCTGGTGGCAGGCACTGCCTGCCGCTGACCAGACCCGGCTGCGTTTCCACGGCGGCGTGGCCGCCGAAGCACTGCCATTCGCCGATGGCCAGTTCGACGCCGTCGTCAGCCAGTACGGGCTGGAATACGCCGACCTGCCACGTGCCGTGGCCGAGCTCTTGCGCGTGCGTGCACCGCGAGGGCAGGTGGCGTTGGTGCTGCACCACGCCGCCTCACGCCCGGTGACCCTGGCGGCGGTGGAGATGGCCCACATCGGTTGGCTGCGCAGTGCCGAAGGCCTGCTGCCCACAGCGCGGGCGATGCTGGCGCCGATGGCGCAGGCGGCCACGCCCGCAGGCCGCGCCAGCCTGGCCGCGAACGTGAACGCCATCGCGCGGCGCAAGCGCTTCAACGCAGCGCAAGAGGCCTTGTTGGGCCGGTTGTCTGTGCCCGACGGGGCCGATGTGCTGCAGGAGGCGCGCGCCGCCGTGCACCAGCTTTTTGCGCAGGCACAGCAACAAGGCGGAGCCGCCGCCGAGGCCGCCTGGTCGGCCCTGGACGCGGCACTGGCCGACGCCCACTGGCGGCTCGATGAACTGCGGCGCTGCGCGCTGGCGCCGGCCGCAGCGCAACACCTGTGCGACCTGTTGCGACCCGCACTCCCGCACATCGGCTTGACGGTGCTGCAGGAGGGCCCGCACAACATGGGCTGGGCCTTGACCGCACGGCCATGAAAAAGGGGCCCCGAAGGGCCCCCGTGATCGTTGAAGAGGCGCCGGTTGGCGCCCCCCTGCAAGATCAGAACTTCTGCGTGAAGCGCACGTACGGCGTGACGCCGTACGAGTCGTACAGGTAGAAGTTGAAGTTGCGGCCGTCGTAGCTGACCAGCTGCGGCATCTTGTCGCCCACGTTCAACACGCCCAGGACCAGGGTGCCGCCCTTGAGCGGCGTGTCCCACGATGCCTGGATGTCGTTGGTGATGTAGCTGCCGACGTTGCGCGTGGCGCTGTCCGACTGCTTGCCGATGTAGTTCAGGTTCCAGTTCACTTCGAACGGACCCATCGCCCAGGTGTGACCCAGGACCGCACGGGCCTTCGGCGAACCGACCTGGCCGATGATGTCCGAGCCGTCCACGCTGTACTTCAGCACTTGCGAGTAGGCATAGTTCTGGCTGAACTTGCCCAGGCCGCCGAGGTTGAAGCGGGTAGCGATGTTCAGGTCGATACCGTTGGTCTTCAGCGTGCCTTCGTTGGCGTAGCCGGCGTCGATGCGGGTGATGATGCCCAGTGCATCGCGCGTCACACCCAGACCAGCCGGGATCGGACGCGGGTCGAGACCGGCGCTGCGGTCGACCAGGTCTTGCGCGCTGATGTAGGAGATCGTGTCATCGATGTCGATGCTCCAGTAGTCAGCACGAACGCTGAGCCACGGGGTCGGATCGAACACCACGCCGAACGAGAACTGCTTGGACTTCTCCGAGCTCAGGGCCGGGTTGGACTGAACAAAGGTGTTGACCTGGCAGCTGTCATCCGCATCGCCGTTCAGAGCCAGGCAAGAGACCGTGTCGAACACCGATTCGGCGGAGAACGAGGTCTTCTGGGTCAGCACCGGCAGGCTGGGCGCCCGGAAACCGGTACCCACCGAGCCACGCAGCTTCAGGTTGGGCAGGGCCTTCCACTGGAAGGAGGCCTTCGGCGAAAAATCGCTGCCGTAGTCGGAGTACTTCTCGTAACGACCGGCCAGCGTGACCTCGAAGGTCTTGCTGAACGGCATCACCAGCTCGGACAGCAGCGACGAGACGCGGCGGTCACCACCGGCGGAGTTGCCCGCCGAGCCCAGGATCTGACCGGCTTCCGACAGCGAGTCGTACAGGTCCTGGTAGGTTTCCTTGCGCCATTCAGCACCGACCAACAACTGCGCCGTGCCACCACCCAGCTTGAACAGTTCGGTGGTCGCGGATGCGTAGACTTCCTTCTGGTCCCAGATGCCGTCGCGGCCGATTTGCGCCGTGAAGCCCTGCAGCACCGAGGCCGGGTTGGCGCTCGGGTTGTAGATGTCGTAGTCGCCGGAGTTGATCGCCGATTCGGCGGCCGACGCCATGATGTAACCACGGCCGGTTTCGATCGACTTCGACTTGGTGAAGGCCACACCGAAATCGAGGTCGATGTTGGCGACACGGCCCTGGGCGCCCAGCAGCGCGCTGGCGACGGTGTTGTCCACGTAGCTGTCGCGGTTGCCGGCGGCAGCGAAGCGGTGCCACAGGTAGACGGTCTGCTCGTTGGCGGTACCCGTGGTCGGGTTGTTCGGGCTGCCGGCTTCGATGAACACGTTGCCCGGGACAGGCGCGTAGCGGCCGAAGCTGCTCAGCTTGCTGTACGAGGCGTTGGAGTACAGGGACCAGTCGTCGCCGATCTTGTACTCGCCGCGCAGGAACACGGCCTGGTTGTTGGTGGAGGCTTCGTCGGCCGCAACGGCGTTGAAGTTGTAGCGGCAACGGCCCGAGTACTCGGAGAAGTTGGGGTCGTTACAGGCACCAGGGATCGGCAGGATCGCGCCGGTCGGCACGGTGTTGCCGTCGGCATCCACCGTGGTCAGCTGGTAGTTGTTGCCGTAGCTCGAACCACCCAGCGACTGGCCCCAGGGGCGCTGGCGGGTGTAGACCATGCCACGTGCGGTGTGGCTGAAGCCACCCAGCATGCGGCCCTTGTCGGACACCAGGCCGAAGATGGCGCTGACTTCTTCCTTCGAGCCACCCTTGCTGTCCGGGTCGGCTTTGCCGATGGAGACCAGGGCACCCTGGAAATCCTTGCGGGTGATGAAGTTGACCACACCGCCGATGGCGTCGGAGCCGTACACGGCCGAAGCGCCGTCGGTCAGGATCTCGACGCGCTCGATGGCGGCCATCGGGATCGAGTTCAGGTCAACCGAGTCGCCGACGTTCGGCGCTTTGGGCAGGCGGCGGCCGTCGATCAGCACCAGGGTGCGCGACGAACCCAGACCACGCAGGTCAACGCCGGCGAAAGACTGGGCCGAAGAACCCGACTGGGGACGGAAGTTGCCGGCGCTGGCGAACGGGATCGTGCGCATGAACTCGGCCACGGTCGTGCTGCCGCTGGCCTCGAGTTCTTCACGGGTGATGGTGGTGATGGGCAGAGCGCCTTCGGCGTCGACGCGCTTGATGCGCGAACCCGTCACCTCGATGCGCTGGGTTTCCTGGGCCAGCACCGGCATGGACGTCGCCATGACAGCACCACCCAGGGCCAGCAGCACTCCTGCAGAGACTTTCGTCCTCTTGAACATGTACCGCACTCCTGATGGAAGGTTGATCGATAGACCCTGTTCCGGGAGCAAGCCGCGTGCCGGCTTTGTAAACCGGATGTGACCCGTCGCCCGAAACATGTAGTCGGATTGTCACGGGAACGGGAAAACGGCCTCCCCTCGGGAAATCCATGACCGTGCGGTGACTGCACCCGTCAGGTGCGCAGTTCCGGCACAGCACATGGACCGAAGCCCTTGATTTCAAAGGCCTAACCCGCGGGCAAACGATCTTCTCGAACCCCTGCGGGCATGGAGTGTAGGGACAAGACCCTAGCTCACCCGGGTGTGAGCGTTGGAAGCATGCAACATCACCCTGTAACAGGGGGACATGCCCGTGGCACCGAAGCCAGCAGCTCGCGGGTGTAGGCGTGGGCCGGCTGTGCCAGCACCGGGGTGCAGGGGCCTTGCTCGACGATGCGCCCGCCGTGCATCACGGCCACCTCGTCGGCGGCGTAGGCCACAACGCCGATGTTGTGCGTGATGAAGAGGTAGGACAGGCCCAGCTCGCGCTGCAATTCGCGCATCAGGTTCAGGATCTGGGCCTGCACCGACACGTCGAGGGCCGAGGTGGGCTCGTCGCACACCACCAGTGCCGGCTGCACGGCCAGTGCGCGCGCAATGGCAATGCGCTGGCGCTGACCGCCGGAAAACTCGTGCGGGAACCGCAGCAGCGCCTCGCGCCGCAGGCCCACACGTTCGGCCATGCTCTCGATGCGCGCGCGGCGTGCGTCAGCATCCAGCTCGGGGCACAGCGCAACCAGGCCTTCTTCCAGCACCTCGGCCACGCGCAGGCGCGGGTTGAGCGACGCAAACGGGTCCTGGAACACGATCTGCACCCGGCGCCGCGCCTGCCGCAGCGCTTCACCCTGCAGTGTGAACAGGTCCTGCCCGTCCAGCAGCGCCTGGCCGCCCAGCGTGGCCCGGCCGCGCAGCAACTGCACGATGGCCTTGCCGGTGGTGGTCTTGCCGCAGCCCGATTCACCCACCAGGGCCAGGGTGCGGCCGGCGTGCAGCTCGAAGCTCACGCCCTGCACCGCGTCAAACCGGCCGGTCACGCGCTGCAACAGGCCGCTGCGGACCGGGAAACTCACCGTGAGGTCGCGCACCGACAGCAGCACGGCGCCGGCCGCGGTGGGCTCGGTGGTGCTGGCGGTGGGCGCCGCCGCGGCCACCGGATCGCCGGCCCGCCAGCAGCGCACCCAATGCAGCGGCGACGCGGCCTCCAGCTGGGGCACGCTGCTGGTGCACGCCGGCACCACGCGGTCGCAGCGTGGTGCATAGCGGCAACCCTCGAAGCGCAACGACAGCGGCGGCACCGAACCCGGGATGGCGGCCAGCGGCCGGCCGCGCCGCTCGGCATCGGGCAAGGCGCGCAACAGGGCTTGTGCATAGGGGTGCTGTGGCCGCGCAAAGAAGGCATCGGCCGCCGCCATTTCGACAATCTGGCCCGCATACATCAGCGCCACGCGGTGCGCCATGCCGGCCACCACGGCGAGATCGTGCGTGATCAGCAGCAGGCCCAGGCCGCGTTCGCGCTGCAGGTCGCGCAGCAGGTCCAGGATCTGGGCCTGGATGGTGACGTCCAGCGCCGTGGTCGGTTCGTCGGCGACCACGAAGTCCGGCTCGGCGCTGAGCGTCATCGCGATCATCACACGCTGTTTCTGGCCGCCGCTCATGCGGAAGGGGTAGTCGTCGATGCGGCGCTCGGGCTGCGGGATGCCGACCCGGCGCAGCCAGTCGATGGCCTTGGCACGCGCTGCCTCGCCCCGCAGGGGTGTGTGGCTCTCGATGGCCTCGATGAGCTGTTCGCCCACCTTCAGCACCGGGTTCAGGCTGGTGCCCGGCTCCTGGAAGATCATGCCGATGCGGCCGCCGCGCACACGCCGCATGCCACTTTCACTCAGGGCCAGCAGGTCTTCTCCGTCCAGCAGGATGCGCCCGCCCGTGATGCGGCCCACCTCGGGCAGCAGCCGGTTCAGCGCCAGCGCCGTCATGCTCTTGCCACAGCCCGATTCACCCACCAGCGCAAAGGTCTCGCCGCGCTGGATGCTCAGGCTCAGGCCGTCGATGGCACGCAGCAGCGCCGGCTCGGCGTCCAGTTCCACGTGC
This sequence comes from Rubrivivax sp., assembly GCA_018780805.1. Lineage (GTDB taxonomy): Bacteria > Pseudomonadota > Gammaproteobacteria > Burkholderiales > Burkholderiaceae_C > Rubrivivax. The sequence goes on from JADMJD010000088.1 coordinate 18,468, forward strand.
AGATCGTCGATTTGCAACATGGCTCAGGCCTTCGCGGGCAAGGGGCGCGGGCGAAAGGCACGCGCACGGGGGTCGAAGGCATCCTGCACACCGTCGGCAAACAGGTTGGCCGCGAGCACCAGCGTGACCATGAAGCCAAAGGCCGCGGCAAAGGACCACCAGACGACCGGGTCGCGGCTCATCTCGCTGCGGGCCAGGTTGATCATGCCGCCGAAGCTGCTCATCGACGGGTCCACACCCACCCCCACGTAGCTGAGCACGGCTTCGTAGAGGATCAGCGCGCAGAAATCCAGCACGGTGGTGATCAGCATCAGGTGCACGACATTGGGGAAGATGTGCCGCGCCATGATGCGCCAGGGGCCCACACCAAAGGCCTCGGCGGCCTGCACGTAATCCAGTTCGCGCAGCTTCAGGGTCTCGGCGCGCAGCAGCCGGCACAGTCCGGCCCAACCGGTGAGGCCGAGGATGGTGCAGAGCATGAACAGGCGCAGGTCGGAGCGTTCTGCCGCGGTCTCGAAGAGCTCGGGGTTCTTGTCCAGGAAGACCTGCATCATCAGCACGCAGGCGGCGATCAGCAGCACATTGGGGATCGAAGACAGCAGCGTGTAGAGGTACTGGATCAGCTCGTCCACCCAACCCTTGAAGTACCCGGCCGCGATGCCCAGGCCCACCGCCAGCGGCAAGGTGGCCAGTGTGGACAGGCTGCCGATCACAAACGCCGTGCGCACACTCTTCAGCGCCTGCACCAGCACGTCATTGCCGGTGCGGTCGGTGCCGAAGACGTGGTAACCCTGGGCCAGCGACACCACGGCGCCACCCGTCAGCGCCATCACGCCGAAGACCGCGGCCGCGGTGCGCCAGGGCAAACCGCTGCGGCCCAGCAGCAGGGCCAGCAAGCCGGCCCCAGCAGCGGCCACGACCGCGCCAGCGGCCAGGCCCCAAGCGGTGCGGCGAACCAGATCGCCGGCCCAGGCCTGGGCCGGATCACGCAGGTGTGCGCCACCGTAGAGCAGCCGCGGATAACCGCGTTGCAGCACGCCATTCACCTCCACCGCATCCTGCGCAAAGGCCTGGTAGGCCAGCGGTGCGGAGTAGCTGGTTTCGCGCACGCCGCCCACACCGGCCAGCATCGCATCCAGCACCGAGTGGGTGCGCGCGTCGTAGACCACCTGCGCGCCGGGCAACCGCGGGCGGTAGTGCAGGCTGTCCAGCACCGCGACCGAAAAACCCGCCAGCAGCACGACGCTCGCACCCATGGCCGCCGGGCTGGCAAACACCCGCCGCCAGGTGGCGCGGCGCGACACATCGCGCCGCACGTGCCAGACGTACACCACGCCCAGCAGCAGCAGGCCCAGGATCACGGCATCGGTCCAGAGCAGGACGAACTTGGGGGTCATCATCACTGCGACCTCATTGCAAACGAACCCGCGGATCGACCACGCTGTACGCGATGTCCACCAGCAGATAACTGGCGATGTAGAGCATCGACCCCAGGAACACCATCGTGCGCACGATCGCGAAGTCCTGGCCGCTGATGGCCTCGATCACATACGCCCCGAGGCCGGGGATGCCGAAGAAACTCTCGAACACCAGGCTGCCCAGGAAGACATACGGCAGGTAACTGCCGGCGCTGGTGATGATGGGGATCAGCGCGTTTTTCAGCACATGGCGGAACAGCACGCGGATCTCCGACAGCCCCTTGGCGCGGGCCGTGCGCACGTAGTCCTTGCCGATCTCCTCCAGGAACATCGCGCGGTACAGCCGCGCTTCGGTGCCCAGCCTCGACAGCAGGCTCAGCACGATGGGCAGGATCAGGAAGCGCACCGCGTCCAGCCCCGGCGCATAACCCGAGATCGGCACCAGGCGCAACACGCGCGAGAAGAAAAACTGGCCCACGATGATGTAGAACAGGCTGCTGATCGACAGCATCAGCACACAGAGCACCACGCCCCAGAAATCGATGCGCGTGTGGCGGAAGAACACCAGCAGCAGCGCAAAGCTCACGCTGGCCATCACCTGCAGGATGAACAGCGGCACGGCCAGCTGCAGGCTGACCACCATGCGCTTGCTCACCTCGTGACCGATGTCGGCGCTGCGCGCCGAATCCGAGCGGCCGAACTGGAACAGCATCAACGAGACCGAGCGTTCCCAGAGCACGGTCTCGGTGACCTGCTTCACGCCGCTCTCCTCGCGGTTCAGGTACAGCGGCCGGTCATACCCCCGCTCGGCCTTCCACTTGTCGATCTGCTCCTGCGTCACACGTTTGCCGCCAATGTTCAGGCGGGCCATGTCGTCGGGCGTGTTGACGGTGAAAAACAGGAAGAAGGTCAGCAGGTTGACGCCGATCAGGATCAACACGCCATAACCCAGTCGGCGCAGGATGTAGTGGATCATCGCCCCACCGCCTGTTCACGCCGGCGCCAGGCGCGCCAGGCCACCCAACCCGCTGCCAGCGGCAGCAGCGCCAGCAGCGCCACCGGCCACCACACCGGCTGGTTCCACTCACGCTGGCGCGTGCTGCGCAGCGCGGTATCGACGCGGTAGTACTTGGCCATGTCGCGGATCAGGATGCTGGGTTTGCCGTTGTGCACCCAGGGCTGGAACGCCAGGCCACCCCAGGGGATGTAGCCGAAGCTCCAGGGCGCGTCCTGCTGCACCAGCTGCACCATGCGGTCGATGGCGGCCTGCCGGGCCGGGCCGTTGTCCAGCGTCTTCATCTGCTGGAACAGCGCGTCATAGGCCGGGCTTTCGTAGTTGGCGTTGTTTTCGCCCTCGGTCTTGCTCTTGGCGTTGGGGCCGTAAAGCAGGAACAGGAAGTTCTCGGCATCCGGGTAGTCGGCAAACCAGCCGCCGAAGAAGATCTGGTGTTTGCCCTTCAGGATCTTGTCCTGGTACTGGTTGAAGTCGGTGGCCCGCACTTCCAGCTGGATGCCGAGCTTGGCAAACTGCTTGATCATCCAGTCGTTCTCGACCTTGAACTCCGGGGTCACCGCACGCTGGAAATCGTAGTTCAGCACCAGCGGGCGACCAGTTTTGACGTCACGGCCGCCGGGGTAGCCGGCTTCGGCCAACAAGGCCTTGGCTTCGTTGATCGAGCGCCGCACGGCTTTGCCACCCTTGTCGTCAGGCACCCAGCGGTGGGTCACCGGGTTGTGGAAGTCGCCCTGACCTTCACGCGAGCCGAACAGGCCCGGCGGCACCGGTGAATGGGCGGCCACACCGCCCTTTTGTTTGAAGATGCGGCCATACCCTTCTTCCCAGTCGATGGCGATGGAAATCGCGTGGCGCAGCTTGCGGTGTTTCTCGTCTTCTTCGGGTGTGGCGCCACGCCCGACCACCGGGTCCAGCATGTTGAAACCCAGGTACCAGTTGGAGATGTCGGTCAGCAGCGGGAACTGGAAGCCCCGGCTCTCGTACAACTTGCGCACGTCTTCGGACTCGTCCATGTCGACGCGGAACTCCACACCCCATTCGCTGCGCTCGATTTCCGGCAGGTCCAGGTAACCCTGCTTGAACTTCTCCTTGCGCGGGATCTTCTCCTTCTCGATCGACACATGCAGCGTGTCGATGAAGGGCATCGTCTTGCCGCAGTCGTCCAGCAGGCCGGCGGCCTTGTCTTCCGGCATGCCTTCGCAGGGGTAGGGTTCGCCGCGGTAGTTCGGGTTGCGCACCAGCACGTGCAGGCGGTCGCGCTCGAAGGTTTTCATCATGTAGGGCCCCGTGCCCACCGGCCACTGGTTCAGCGTCAGGCCGTTGTCGTTCATGCCCGGCTGGCTGTAGAACATCTCGGCTTCCCAGGGCATGGGCGCGGTGAAGGGCATGGCCATCCAGTATTGCCATGGCGGGTACTTGCCCTTCAGGCGGATGCGCAGCAGGTGTTTTTCCGGCGCGCTGACGCCGGCCAACGGCCAGCGGCGGAAGTCCAGGAAGGGTTTGTCGCGGATGTCGGCCGGCAGGCCGGCCAGCAACTTCTGGTCCTCGGCCTTGATCAGCGCCGTGTAGTCCTTCAGGCCGATCAGCACCTCGGCAAACACGGCCGCCACCGGGGTTTCGATGCGCGTGGTGGCGTGGCGCTTCAGGCCGTGCACGTAGTCCTCGGCCACCAGCTCGCGTGTGCCCTGGTGTTCGAAATCCCAGGGGCTGCGTTTGTTGCCCACCTGCTCGCGGGTCATCGCGTGGTAGCGGTAGCGGCCTTGTTCGTCCTTCGCAAACGCCGGGTGCGGTTGAAACAGGATGCCAGCTTTGAGGCGGATGTCGTACACGCTCTCGGCAATCAGCTCGGCCGGTGCATCGGCCGGCAGCGGCTGGCCCTGCGCATCCAGGTACCGCGGTGTCACCACCTCGGTCGCGGCCTTCGGGATCAGCTGGTAAGGCCGCTTCAGGTAGTGGTAACCGTACAGCGGCTCGTAGATCGCAAAGGTGTAGACCGACTCCGGGTTGGAGTAAGAGGCCACCGGGTCCAGGTAACGCGGCGAACGTTCGTCGAAGGTGTAGTACAGCGTGTTCTTCTGCGCGGCCCCGGCTGGCAGCGGGCTGTTGTTGCAGCCGGCCAGGCCCAAGCCCAGCAACGTGGCGGCCAGCGCCGCCCGGACACGTTCAAACATCGGTGTGGCCCCAGGCGACCAGCGCGTTGCGGCCCTCCACCAGCAGTTCCACCGGCCGCCCCTGCGGCAAGCTCACCTTGGTGGGCACATGGCCAAAAGGCAGCCCGGTGAGCAGCGGCACTTTGGTGCGGCTGCGCAGGTGCGCGATGGCGGCCTTCAGCGTGTAACCCCGGTCCAGCGGCGACGGTTTGAAGGCCGTGACGGCGCCGATCAGCACCGCCTTCTGCGCATCCAGCACGCCGGCCTGCTGCAATTGCAGCAGGCAGCGTTCGACACGGTACGGGTGTTCATTGACCTCTTCGATGAACAGGATGCCGCCCTTGATGCGCGGGAAGTGCGGGGTGCCCAACATCGCGCACAACATCGCCAGGTTGCCGCCCCAGAGCCGGCCACGCACACCCAGGCCGTCGAAGCCGGCTTCGGTGCGGAAGCCCACCGCCTCCAGCTCGCCCGACATGGCCTCGCAGAAGCAGTCCACCGTCACCTCGTCCAGGCCACCGGCGTCGTCGGCGCGGCTGAAGTCGTCGATGGCCATGGGCCCGGCCCAGCTGGTCTGTTTGCCATGCGCCAGCAGGCCCATCTGCAGCAGCGTCATGTCGCTGTAGCCCACCCAGCGGGTGCCACGCTCGACGCTGCGCGCCAGCAAGGGCCAGTCGATGCGGTCGAGCAGGCGCGACAGGCCATAACCGCCACGCGTGGCCAGGGCGATGGCCGGCGTTTCGCTGGCCACCCGGTGCAGGGCCGCCAGCCGCACCTCGTCGTCGCCGGCAAAACGTTGCCGCCGGGCCAGGGCGTCGTCATCGAGCCGGGCGTCAAAACCAAGCGCCTTCAGGCGTTTCAGCGCACGGCGCAACGCCACGGGCTGGGCCACCACACCGGCGGGCGACACAATGGTGAGCGTCGGATTCATGCAGCAGGATCTTCCAGTTCGATGGCATCCCCGGTCGGGATGCCGGGCGCTTCAGCGGCCTCGCGCTGCCGCCGCCGCTGGCCGCGGCGCTCGGCAAAAAACTCGCGCAGCAGCGCACCGCAGGGCTCGGCCAGCACACCGCCCTGCACCGCCGTGTGGTGGTTCAGGCCGGCATCGGCAAACAGGTTCACGCGGCCACCGGCGGCGCCGGTCTTGGGGTCCGCGGCGGCAAACACCACACGTTTGAACCGTGCATGCATCAGCGCCATGGCACACATCGGGCAGGGCTCCAGCGTCACGTACAGCTCGCAGTCGGGCAAGCGGTAGTTCTGCACCAGCGCGGCGGCGTGGCGCAGCGCCACGATCTCGGCATGTGCGGTGGGGTCGTGCGTGGTGATCGGGCGGTTGTAGCCCGTGGCCAGCACCTGGCCGCCCTGCATGATCACCGCGCCCACCGGCACCTCGCCCACCAGCCAGGCGTTGTGCGCCTGGTCCAGCGCCAGACGCATCGCGTGTTCGTCGCGGGGATCGGTTGTGCTTGCGGGATCGGGCTCGACCGGGTTCATCGGGCAGGATCATCCCACGACCGCAGGCGACCCCCGACCCCTGCCGGCGACCACGAGTGGCCGCCTATCATGGCCGCCATGGCAACAAGGGGGCCTGCATGAGCATCCGCTCGCGTCTGTTGTGGCTCACGCTGCTGGCCATCCTGTTGCCGGCCCTGCTGCAACTGGCGCGTTACCTGCAGGAACGCGAACGCACCATCGAGGCCGATTCAGCCCAGCTGATGCTGCTTGCGCAGCGGCACGTGAATGCCATCGACGAGCGCATCCAGGGCACGGCACAGCTGTTGTTCGGCCTTGCACGTGCGCAGGACCTGGCTTCTGCCGACCGCGCGGCCTGCTCGGCCTTCCTGTCGCAGGTGCGCGAGGCCTATCCGCAGTACACCGGCATCCTCACCATCCGCCCCGATGGCCGGCTGTTCTGTGATTCGCTCAACAGCGGACGCGAGCTGGACCTGCGCGACCGGGGTTACTTCCAGGCCGCGCTGAAGGCACGCGACCAGGTGGTGCTGGAGCCAGTCTTCGGCCGCCTGACCGGCACCGCGGTGCTGCAGATCGCCTACCCCGTGCGCTCGGCGCAGGGCGAACTGCAGTTCGTGCTGCTGGCGTCGCTGAGCCTGCCCAAGCTGCTGGAAGGGCTGAGCCTGCCGGTCCCGGGTGCGGAACTGCTGCTGCTGAGCGACCTGGGCCAGGTGCTGGCCACCACACGCCGTGACCCCGGCCGCTGGCAGCCCGGCAACGCGGTGGCGGACAGCCCGGTGTTCGCGCTGGTGCGCCAGCAGCCCGGCCGCATCAGCGTGATCCCCGGCGTCGATGGCGCGCCCATGGTCTGGGCGGTGGTCGACGACCCGGCCACGCGCCAGGCGCGCCTGCACGTGCTGGCCAGCGCGCCACAGCGCCTGCTGGTGGCCCAGGCCAACCGCCGCTTCATGCAAGACCTGGGTGTGCTGGCCGCCGCCGCCGTGGCCATCTTCGCCGCCATGTGGCTGCTGACCGAGCGCGTGATCCGACGCCAGATCTCGCGCATCGCCCACATGGCCACCGAGCTCGCCGCCGGCCGGTTGTCGACCCGGCTGCACGGCCCCCTGCCCCGCGGTGAGCTCGGGGCGCTGATGGGCGTGCTGAACCAGACCGCCGAAGCGCTGGAACAACAGGGCACGGCCATCACCGAGCTGAACGAGCGGCTGCGCCGCTCCCAGCGGCTGGAGGCGGTGGGCCAGCTGACCGGCGGCGTGGCGCACGACTTCAACAACCTGCTCACCGTGGTCATGGGCAACGCCGAGCTGCTGGTGGAGATGAACGCCGACCGGCCCGCCCAGCGCCAGCTGGCCGAGATGATCGTCAGCGCCGCCCAGCGCGGCGCCGAGCTCACGCAGCGCCTGCTGGCCTTTGCGCGCAAACAGGCGCTGGACCCCAAGGTGGTCGACCTCAACGAGCTGGTCGCCGGCATGGACGGCCTGCTGCGGCGCAGCCTGGGCGAACACATCGAGATCGAGCTCATCCGCGGCGCCGGGCTGTGGCCGGCCCTGGTCGACCAGGGCCAGCTGGAAAACGCACTGCTCAACCTGTGCCTGAACGCCCGCGACGCCATGCCCGGCGGTGGGCGTCTCACGCTGGAAACCGCCAACGCGCGGCTGGATGCAGACTACGCCGCCCACCACAGCGAAGTGAACCCCGGCCAGTACACGATGCTGGCCGTCTCGGACACCGGCGCGGGCATCGCACCGGAGCACCTGCAGCGGGTGTTCGAGCCGTTTTTCACCACCAAGGAAAAGGGCAAGGGCACCGGCCTGGGCCTGGCCATGGTCTACGGCTTCTGCAAGCAGTCCGGTGGTCACGTCACGGTCTACTCCGAGCCGGGCGATGGCACCACCGTGCGTCTGTACCTGCCCCGCGCGGCAGCCCGACCGGGTGAGCCGGCACCGTCCGATCCACGCAGCACGGAGGTGGGCACCCGGGTCGTGGGCGGGCACGAAACCATCCTGGTGGTGGAAGACGATGCCGCGGTGCGCCAGTACGCCTGCACCCAGCTCAAAGCCTCGGGCTACCGGGTGCTTGAAGCCGCCGACGGCCCGAGCGCACTGGCATTGCTGGGCCAACGCGACGACGTGGAACTGCTGTTCACCGACGTGGTGATGCCCGGCGGCATGAACGGCCGCGCGCTGGCCGACGCCGCCCGCCGGCTGCGGCAGGGCCTGCGTGTGCTCTACACCTCGGGCTACACCGAAAACGCCATCGTGCACCACGGTCGGCTGGACCCCGACGCCCTGCTGCTGAGCAAACCCTACCGCCGCCAGGCGCTGGACCGCGCCGTGCGCACAGCCCTGGCCCAGGCAATGTCACCCCCTGGTTGAGGGACGAAGCACGCCCGCGGCATCGGCCATCTGGCCGATGCACAACACAACACTGCGCCCCTATGGTTCAGCCCGGGTCTGGCAAAGGCCTGGCCGCCAGGGGCTGGCGGCCCACCAGCAGGCACCAACAGGGAACGCAGTGATGATGAAGACACAACTCCAGAGCATGAAGTGGGCCGTGGTCGCCCTGGCCGCGGCGCTGGCCGCTTGCGGCGGTGGCGGCGGCGATGACGATGCCGGCACACCGCCCACCGGCGGCGGAACGCCCACACCGCCCGTGGGCAGCGCCACCGGCGTGCTGACCGACGCCGCGGTGCAAGGCGTGGCCTTCAGCACCTCGTCCGGCGTCACCGGCACCACCGACGCGCTGGGCCAATACCGCTACAACCCGGGCGACACCGTCAGCTTCGCGCTCGGCGCACTGACGCTGGGCGCCGTGCCCGCCACTGCCGTGGTCACGCCCATCGAGCTGGCCGGCGGCAGCAACGACAAGCTGCAGAACCTGCTGGTGCTGCTGCAATCATTGGACGCCGACGGTGTGGCCGACAACGGCATCAACATCCCCGCCGCGGCCGCCGCGGCCGTCACCACCGGGGTGGACCTGGCCAGCGCGCCGGCCACGTTTGCATCGGCCGCCAACACCGGCCTGGCCGCGGCGCAGACCGCTGGTGGCATCAGCCGGGCCATCACCAGCAGCGAAGCGGCCTCCGCCCACTTCCTGAGCCAGGCCCCCGCGCTGCTGAGCAGCCAGGTCTGGGTGGATAGCTCGGGCACCGGCACCAGCGCCGGCTTCGCGTTCCTGCGCATCGGGCCCGCAGGTGAGGTGCTCATGGGCCAGGCCGGGCCGACCGCAGGTGGCGGATTCTCCGGCGTGGAACTTGGCAGCGTGCTGGCCACGTCGGTGGATGCACGTGGCTTTGCGCTCGTGCCGACGCTGTCTGTGGACACCAATGGCGAATGGGGCTTGTCCAGCCAGGACGCTTGTGACCGAGTGCGGATCACGGGCGGCCAATTGGTGTTCGACGACGCACCCGCCAGTTGCGTCAGTGACGAGATCGCCACAGCGACCAAGGCACCCAACGACAACACCACCCTCGTGGGTGTCTGGGCCGGTGGCGCGAACATCGTCAATACCCAGCACTTCGTGTTCTGGGCCGATGGCCGCTACGCGATGATTGATCCGATCGGCGACACGGAGAACAACTGCGGCGGGCCTGGTGTGGAGTTCGGCACCTACTCGTACAACGCCGCGACGGGCGCCTTCCGCCTCCTGTCCGTGACGGTGGACAGCAACGGTTGTGCGGGCCTGAGCGATCTTGGCAACGCCAACCTGGCCAGCGCGCAGGTCACGTTGAGTGCCGATGGCAAAACGGCGTCCTTCCTCTTTGCCGGCGAGCCCGAGGTGTTCCCGGCGTATCGCATCTCGCGCTGATCCGCAACGCCCGCCGGCTGCGGCCACAATCCCCCGCAGCCGGCAGGCCCTGCCGGCATTGCCACAAGGGCCGCCCGCGATGAAATCTGCCTGCACGGCGCTGCTGGTGCGGTGGTGGTGGCTGTGCCTGGTCGGGTGCCTGACTCCGGCCGTGGGGGCACCGACCTCACCTGTCGCCTCGCCTGTCGCCCCGCCTGTCGCCGCGCCCGTCGCCTCAACCCCCGCGGTCGAGCTGCACGAGGCCCGTTTCCGGCCCGTCACCACCCCGGGCGCCGAGCCCTGGTCCACCGTCGCCCTGCCCCACACCTGGGCCGCCAACGGCCTGCCGCGTTTTGGCCGCGGGCAGTACCAGCTGCAGTTCGAACTCGGCGCCGCACCCACCGGGGTGTGGGCGCTGCGCATCGACCGGCTCAGCACCGCCTACCGCCTGCATGTGAACGGCGTGCTGGTGCAACAGCCTGGTGGCGATGCCGAAGCGGACTTCGAGACCCGCGTCCTGATCAAGCCCGTGCCGGTGCTGGTGTCGTTCCCTGCCCGGCTCTTGCATGCCGGCAGCAACCAGATCGACATCGAGTGGCGCCTGGGCGCACGGGCCGGCATGTCCACGGTGCAGCTGGGCCCGAGCGCCCTGCTGCAGCCGGCCTTCGAGCAGGACCATCTGTACGACCAGACGCTGCCGCAGCTGCTCAATGCCGCAGGGGCGGCGCTGGCCTTGTTCATGCTGACGATCTGGTCGCAGCTGCGGCGCGAGCGTGCCATCGGCCTGTTCGGCCTGCTCTGGCTGCTGGTCTCGGTGCGCAACTTCAGCTACCTGGTGAACGCCACGCCCTGGCCGGTCATCGTCAGCAACTGGCTGTTTTTTGTGGCCCAGGTGGTCAGCGCCGCCCTGCTGGGCGCATTCGCCGTGGCACTGTCACCCGAGCCCTGGCGGCGCTTCCAGCGGGTGTTGTGGGGCCTGGTCACGGTGCTGCCGGCGCTGGGTTTGCTGGGCGTGGCCAACGGTTCGCTGGCCAGCCTGCGCCAGTGGGCCTACCCGGTGCTGCTGCTGACCACCGTCTTCTCGTTGTTCGTGTTGCTGCGGGCGGTACGCAGGGCGCGCCGGCGCTCCCTGGTGGCGTTGCTGGTGGGCCTGAGCGCCGTGCTGGTGGCCGGGGCACACGACTACCTGTTCCACCAGGGCCTGCTGCCCGTGACACACATGTTCTGGCTGCCCTATGCCGTGCCGCTGGGCAGCATGTGGTACGCCCTGGTGCTGCTGCAACGCATGGTGGAAGCGCTGCGCAACACCGAAGAACTGGCCGCACGGCTGGAGACCCGGGTGGCCGAACGCACCGAAGAGCTGGACCAGGCCCACCAGGCGCAGAGCCGCTTCCTGGCAGCCGCCAGCCACGACCTGCGCCAGCCCGTGGTCGCCATCGGCCTGCTGCTGGGCCTGGCGCGCGAACGCGCGCAGGGGCTGGACCTGCGCGGCCTGCTGGACCGCGCCCAGGAGGCCACACGCGCGCTGGAAGACCTGGTGCGCGGCCTGCTGGACCTGTCGCGGCTGGACGACGGTCCGGTGGCGCGGCCCCGCCAGGCCGTGCCGCTGCAGGCGCTGTTCCAGGCCATCGCGGCGCATGAACAACCGGCGGCGCTGGGCAAGGGCCTGCGTCTGCGCTTCCGGCCGACGCAGCGGGTGGTGTGGTCCGACCCCTTGCTGTTGGAGCAGATCCTGCGCAACCTGGTCGGCAACGCGATCCGCTACACCGACCGCGGTGGTGTGCTGGTGGTCGCACGCGCCAGCGCGGCGGGCGTGCGCCTGCAGGTCTGGGACACCGGCCGCGGCATCGCGCCAGCCGACCAGCAGCGGGTGTTCGAGGCCTTTGTGCAGCTGGACAACCCCGGCCGCGACCGCAGCCAGGGCCAGGGCCTGGGCCTGGCCATCGTGCGCCGCAGCGCAGATCTGCTGGCGCACCCGCTGGGCCTGCGCTCCGTGCCGGCCCGGGGCACCTGTTTCAGCCTGGATTTGCCACTCGCCGACGCCACCGCGCCGCTCGCCACTGCCACGGCCGGCCCGGCGCAGCCGCTGCAAGGCCGCACGGTGTGGCTGCTGGACGACGACCCGGCCGTGCGCGAGGCCCTGGCCGAACGCCTGGCCGCCTGGGGCGCCACCGTGCACCACCATGCCAGCCTGGCCGAGCTGGACACCCGCCTGGCCAGCAGCGGGCCGGCTCCAGACTGGCTGCTGACCGACCACCGCCTGCCCGAAGGTGACGGCACCCTGGCCATCCAACGGGTGCGCGCACGCTGCGGCGCAGTGCCGGCCCTGTTGATCACGGGCGACACCGCGCCGGCGGTGATGGCGCAGTTGTCAGCGCAGGCGCTGGACGTGCTGCACAAACCGTTCCGGCCCGAGGCCTTGCTGGCTTGGCTGCAGCGTGTCAGTTCCGCGCCGCCGCTCCGAAGAAGCTGACGCCCCCCGGGGGGGCGAGCGCAGCGTGTCCCGGGGTTGTTTTGTGTCAGGCCTGGGGCAGCCTGAGGCCCAACCGGGCCACCACCATCACGGCCTGGGTGCGTGAGTTGACGCCCAGGCGCTGGAACACCGCCTCCAGGTGTGTCTTCACGGTCGACAAGGCCAGGTCGAGCTGGCGCGCGATGCTCTTGTTCGAGTGGCCGGCCATCAGCAGGCCCAGCACATGCAACTGGCGCGGCGACAGGTCCAGACCCTCCAGCGTCTCGGCGGGCCCTGGCGCCTGCGGCAGACCCGGCGGCAGGTAGACACCACCTTGAAGCACCAGGTCCAGCGCGTCGGCCATCACACGGAACTCGGTGGTCTTGGGGATGAAGCCGGCCGCGCCGGCATCCAGCGCGTCCAGCACGGTCTGCGGCTGGTCCTGGGCCGAAACGACCACCAGCCGCGCCTGCGGGGCGCGCTCCCGCAGCACCGCCAGGCCGTGCAGGCCCTGGGCATCGGGCAGCCCCAGGTCCAGCAGCACCAGGCTCAGGTCCGGGTGTTCGTCAGCCCATGCACAAGCCTGCGCGAGGGTGCCGGCTTCGAACAGCTGCAGGCCATGCCAGGTCTGCGAGATCACCACGGCCAGCGTCTGGCGCAGCAGCGTGTGGTCGTCCACCAGGAGGATTTTCATTGTTCGGTACTGCAACAGATCCTGCGGGGACAGCACGTCGGGGTGCTGTGAGCGTCGGTCGACGCGCCGGCGCGCATTCTGCCAGCGGTGAAGCCCCCTCAATCGCGGGGCCGCGGCCAGCGCCGCGGCGCATGGTGGCCGGGATCCACACGGTTTGAAGGACTTGCCAATGGCTGATCTGCACGATGGGCGGCTCGTCATTCACTGGCCCCTGCACACCAGGGCCCCTGCTGTTGCCCATCGCCTGCTCCCGCCTGCACCTGGCCGCCCCTTTGCCCGGGGCCGCCTGGGCCCTGGCCACGCCGCTGGCCGGCGACACCCAGTCAGTACCGAGGCGCCAGCCAGCAACTTCGGCCCCCAGCCCAGTCGGGCCACGCCGACCGTGCAGTTGCCCAAGCCGGGCAGGTGACGCCCGGACCCGCCGTCAGGCCGGCAGCAGCCGGGCCAGGGCCGGCAGACGGTCCAGGGCCAGCCGGGTGCCTTGCGCCAGCAACGCGGGGCCGTCATCGGCGGACCCGGCGGCGGCCAAGGCCTCCTGGGCCTGCCGGACGGCGCGGTCGCGCCGGGCCTGGTCGGCAGCTTCGCGTGCCTGCCCCAGCGCGGCAAAGGCGGCGTCGGCATGGCCCACCAGCTGCAGCGCCGCCTGCGCTTGGCCCTCGGCCACCAGCAGCTGGGCGGTGGCATCGGCCCAGGACGCATGCATCTCGAAGCGCCGCGCCAGCGGCCACAAACGCTGTGCCGTCAGCCGCGCAGCCGAATGTTGGCCTGCCGTCAGTTGCGCCAGCAGCAGCGCGTTCAAGGCCGATCCCAGCAGGTGCTGGTTGCGCCCGCCGTCCAGCCGGTCCACCAGCCCCTGGGCTTGCCGGACGGCCTGCTCGATCACTTGCAAGTTCGCCTGCCCCGCATGCGGCGCGTCGAGCTGCAGACGCGTGATGTTGATGAGCGCCAGGGTGTCGTCCAGGCCGGCCGCGCGGCTCAGGGCCGCCTGGTCTTCAAAGTGCGCCAGCGCGCCCTTGGCGTCCTGGTCCAGCAGGCACAGCCAGCCACGCGCCCCTGTGCGCATGAGCAGCAGGTAAGGCGGCCAGCCGGGCTGCTCGATCTGCTGCGCCGAGCGCAGCGCCGCCTGCAATGCGGCACGGTCACCCTGGCGCCACGCGGCATGGGCGACCTTGCCAAAGCCCAGGTAGGCCACCCGCAGATCGCCCGCCTGCAGGGCCAGCTGGCTGGCCTGGCGGGCCAGTTCCAGGGCCTGCTGCGGGCGGGTGATGCCCACGTGTTCAGCCTGCTGCAGACAGGCACGCGCACGCAGGCCATCCGGCAGCGGCAGCGCCTGCGCCAGCAGCGGGCCCACGGCCTGCCACAGGGCCGTGCGTTCGTCGTAACGCTGGCGCCCGAAGAACATCGACAGCAGCGGTGCGATGCGCAGGGCCAGCAGGCCGTCGTGCACCAGCGCCCACTGCAGCGCGGCCTGCGCGTTGGGCAGGTCGTGCTCGAGCGCCAGCTGCAGCGGGGCAAAACCCGCCCGGCCGTCCAGCACCATGGCATGGGCACATTCCAGCGTGTCGCACAGCGCCTGCGCATGGGGCTGCTGCAGCCCGGGCGCTTCGCCCGCGGCCTGCAGCAGCTCCAGGGCCAGGGCCCGCGGAGACTCGAGCAGCGCAAAGCGCGGCGAAGGATCGGCCCCAGCCGGCCCAGCCCCTTCCGCCGCACTCAGCAAGGACTTTTCAACCAGGCCGGTCAAGGCCTCCAGCACGGTGTCCTCGTCCAGCAGCGGTCCGTCGGTGGGGGCGGCCGAGGCCACCAGCACCTGCTGCGCCTGGCGCAGGCTGAAGCTGCCCAGGAAGACGGCCAGCCGCCGCCACACCACCCGTTCGGCGGGTTCGAGCAAACCGTGGCTCCAGCCCAGGGCCAGGCGCAGCGTGCGCTGGCGTGGCGGCGCGTCGCGCCTGGCGCGGGTCAGCACCTGCAGGCGCTGCGCCAGCGACGCCAGCAGGCCGTGCACGCCAAGCAGTGGCAGGCGCGCGGCCGCCAGCTCGATGGCCAGCGCCGAACCGTCCAGCCGCCGGCACAGTTCCACCACCGCGCCGACGTTGTCGGCGGCCAGCACAAAGCGGTGGTCCTGCGCCTGCGCCCGCGCCACGAACAGGGCGACGGCGCCGTGCGTCAACGCGACCTCCGGCGTGGCCTGCGGCGGTGGCCAGGCCAGCGCACCGAGCCGGAACACCTGCTCCTGCTGGATCTGCAGCCGGCTCTGGCTGGTAACCAGCAGACGCACCCCCGGTGCTTCGTGCAACAGCGCCTGCACCACGGCCGCCACGGCGGCGGTCAGGTGCTCGGCGTTGTCGAGCACCACCGCCATCGACAGCGGCGCCAGCAACTGGGCCAGGGCCAGGATGGCGTCGCCCTGCGCCGGCAGGCGCAGGCCCAGCGCCGCGGCCAGGTGCGCGGGCAGGCGCCCGGCATCGCCCAGGTCGGCCAGCTCCACAAAACACACGCCATGGCGGAAGGCCGCACGCTGGCCATGCAGCCAGGCCTGCGCCAATCGGGTCTTGCCGATGCCACCGGCACCGGTGAGCGTGACCTGCGGCCGTGCCGCGAGCAGCGCGGTGAGTGCGGCCAGGTCGGCGTCGCGACCGATCAGGTCCGGCACCAGCGACGGCAGGTGGCTGGGGCCCGCCACGCGGGCCGGCGGCACCGCCGTGGGTGCCGCCGCGACGGGCGCGGACAGCACACCGCCATTGAAGCGGTAGCCATAGCCCGGCACCGTGGTGATCAGCCCCGCGCCCAGCACCTTGCGCAGCGCGTTGATCTGCACGCTGAGGTTGTTGTCCTCCACCACCACGTCGGCCCACACCGTGTCCAGCAGCTGCTGCCGTGTCACCAGCTGTCCGGCATGCGCTGCCAGCTGCACCAGCAGGTCCAGCGCCTTGCCCCGCACCTCGGTCAGCCGGCCATGGGCCAGCAGCCGGCGCTCGCGGATCTGCAACTCGAAGGGGCCGAAACAACAAGGGTCCGCCAACCGCGCGGGGGAGGTCATCGATGGCGTGGGGGCACCGGCAGCGCCGCCGGGCACGACACGCAGGTTCGGAACTTGGGACACGATCAGAACACTCCAGCCACCAGGGGCACATCCGCCGGACCGACCGGATGGGCGGCCCCCAGCCGCGGGGACGCCAGACCATACCAGCCGGCAGGTGGGGCCCGGGTGGCACGCCGGTCTCTTGCCCCGGCACCCCGTGGACCTCAGGCTGCTTTGCGCCTGCGCGGCCTGGCCGCTGCCCCGCCGGGTGGCGTCTGCGCTTTGAGGATGGCGTCGCGGCAAACGGCCAGGATTTCATCGGCCAGGGGTGAGTCATCCGGGCAGGCACGCGACAACACGATGGCGCCCACCGCGTGCGCCAGCACGTCGAGTGTCGCGGCCCGCACCTGAGCCGCATCGGCCGCGTCCGAGGGCGGGCCGTTCCCGGCCAGCAGGGCCAGGAGGTTCTCCACACCCTCTTCGAACGCGACGCGGACGGGCGCCGGCTGCCGTGCCGCGTCACCACTCAGCGCCGCCATCGTGCAGCCGTTGGCACGCCCGTCCCGGTGCTGGCGCGACAGGTAATGCCTGACAAACACCGAGGCCTCCACACCCTCGGCCAG
This sequence comes from Rubrivivax sp., assembly GCA_018780805.1. Lineage (GTDB taxonomy): Bacteria > Pseudomonadota > Gammaproteobacteria > Burkholderiales > Burkholderiaceae_C > Rubrivivax. The sequence continues at coordinate 35,098 of JADMJD010000088.1, forward strand.
CGCTGCGGTCTGCGCAATGCCACAGGCCGTGGCCTCGGCCATCAGGTCGGCCTTGGAGCCGAACTGTTTGTAGAAGCCGCCGTGGGTGAAGCCCGCGGCGGCCATCAGGTCGGCCACGCCAACGCCATCGAAGCCGCGCTCGCGAAACAGCTGCGAGGCCGTCTCGACAACAAGGGCCCGGTTGGCTTGGGCCTGTGCCTTGGTGACTTTCATGGCTGCGGGGGTGCTGGCGTTGGACTTGTGGGCCACCGACTGTACATTGATTACGAGCATCATCAAATGCTTGACTTTTAAGATGACGCTCATCATCATTGAGCCATTCAAAGTTCTTCACACACACCGATCCCCGGGGCCTCTCCATGAAAGCACTCACCTCCAAGCGTTGTGGCCGGTCGCCCGAGATCGGGTTCTCCGACCTCCCCCGCCCGACGCTGAAGGCCGATGTCGTGAACCTGGGCACGGGCTCGTCGGCCGGGTTCGCGGTGGTGCCCGAAGCTGCCGCCGCACTGAAGCCGGCCCACCTGGACTTCGTGCAGATGCGATAGCCCCCCCACCGCCTGTTCACGCCCCCACTTGGAGACCACCATGAAGACCGAGACCCACCCCGCCCAGGCAGCAGGCACGCAGCTGCGTCAACGACACCACCGCCTGCGCCACCTGATGCCGCGCATCGCCCTGGCCCTGACCTTGGCGTCGCTGTTCACCGCGGCGCCAGCGCAAACGCGAGACCTGGCGCAGGGACAGGGCCACACGCCGCCCGCAGCCGTGTCTCAGGCACACGGCCACCGCTGGGCCGATGTGCCGACGCAGACCCTCGCTGCGGGCGGTGTGACCTTCGCGTACCGCGAACTGGGCCAACACCATGGCGGCACGCCGGTGGTGCTGCTGGTGCACCTGGCCGCCGTGCTGGACAACTGGGACCCGCGCATCGTGGACGGTCTTGCGGCCAGGCACCACGTGATCGCCTTTGACAACCGCGGCATCGGCGCGTCCAGCGGTTCACCATCAAGTTCCATGGAGCAGATGGCCGACGATGCCGTCAGCTTCATCAAGGCCAAGGGCTTCAAGCAGGTGGACCTGTTCGGCTTCTCGATGGGCGGGATGATTGCCCAGGAAGTCGTGCTGAAGGAGCCACAACTGGTGCGCAAGATGATTCTTGCGGGAACCGGACCTGCTGGCGGCGAGGGCATCAGCACCGTGGCCGGCGTGACCTTCTACGACATCCTGCGGGGCCTGTTCACCGGGCAGGACGCGAAGCAGTTCCTGTTCTTCACGCGCACGCCCGGCGGCATCGAGGCGGGACAGGCTTTCCTGGCGCGCCTGAAGGAACGAACACAGAACCGTGACACGGAAATCTCCGTGAGTGCCTTGTTTGCCCAACTGGAAGCCTTGCGCACCTGGGGCTTGAAAAAACCGGCGGATCTGTCGGTCGTCAAACATCCTGTGCTGGTGGCCAACGGCGATGCCGATCGCATGGTGCCGACGACGAACACCCACGACCTGGCGCGGCGCCTGCCCAACAGCACGCTGATCATCTACCCCGATTCCGGCCATGGCGCCATCTTCCAGTTCCACGCCGATTTTGTGCCCAAGGCGCTCGAGTTCCTGGCGCGACAGACCTTCTGAAGGCGGAACACACCATGACCGACACCCACCTCACCGCCCCCACCCGCTTCGTCGAATTCGACGGCGACAGATTTGCGTATCGCCGCTGGGGCAACAGCGCCACGGGTCAGCCGCCGTTGCTGTTTCTTCAGCACTTCCGCGGCGGCATGGACCACTGGGACCCGCTGATAACAGATGGCCTGGCCGCCGGGCGCGAGGTGATCCTGTACAACGGCCGCGGCGTCGCGTCCTCTTCCGGCAAGCCTCGCACACGCATCGAACACATGGCCGACGACGCTGCGGGGGTGGTGCGTGCGCTGGGCCTTCGCAAGATCGACCTGCTGGGTTTTTCGCTCGGCGGCTATCAGGCGCAGGACCTGACCCGACGCCACCCGGATCTGGTCCGCAAGCTGATGCTGCTGGGTACCGGGCCGCGCGGTGGCAACCCGGATTCCGACCCCGGCGTGCTGGAACGGGCACCCCGGCCGGTTCCCACGGTGGACGACTTCCTGTTCCTTTTCTTCGGCCGCTCCGAAGCGGCGCAACAGGCCGGGCGCGACTTCTGGCAGCGCCGTCACCAGCGGGTGGACCAGGATCCGCCGAGTTCACCCGAAGTGATGCAGGCGCAGATCGAGTCGAACATGTACTACCTGCCCAAGCTGGACCCCAAGGATCCGTTCGCTCACCTTCGTGAGATCAAACAACCGACGTTCATCCTGAACGGCGTGAACGACGTGATGATTCCGACCATCAACTCCTGGTCCATGGCACAGAACATCCCGAATGCGCAACTGTTCGTCTACCCGGACGCCGGCCATGGCGCGCAGTTTCAGTACCCCACGCGCTTCCTGAAGCACGCGCTCCAGTTTCTCAGCGAGTGACGATGATGCTGAAGTTCAAGTTGCTGCTCTGGATGATGCCAAAACTGCTGCAGAGGGCCATCAAGACCAAGCCCGCCTGCGCGCAGTACGTGACCGGCAAGACCCTGGAGTTCCAGATTCAGACGCTCGACAAGATCGGGCGCCACTTCCGCATCCAGGACGGGACCGTGAAGTCCTTTGCCGGCCTGGCCAAAACGCCGACGTTCACGCTGAGCTTCAGGAACGCGGACAGGGGCTTCAAGATCCTGTCGGCCAAGGATGGGAAGGAGGCCTTCCTGGCCGCGCTGCACGACGAGGACCTGGTGATCAGCGGCGACTTCGTCGAGGTGCTGTGGTTCCAGGGCTTCACGGCCTACCTTCAGCCTGGCAAGTAGGCGGTGCAGGTCGTGCGCGTCGGGCCGCTCGCCTGTGCCGCGCCGTCACCTCCATGTTCCTCCGGAGCCTTTCACATACCTGGCCGCGCCAGTCACAAGGAAGACCATGAAAGCATTCACCCTCGAGCGCTATGGCAAGAAGCGGCCACTGCAACTGGCCGATGTGCCGACGCCCGAACCGCGCGACGATGAAGTGCTGGTTCAGGTTCACGCCGCCAGCGTCAACCAGCTGGACGCCAAGCTCCGGGACGGCGAGTTCAAGCTCATCCTGCCCTACCGCCTGCCCACCGTGCTCGGGCACGACGTGGCCGGCGAGATCGTCAAGCTGGGCCGCAGCGTGCGCCAGTTCAAGGTGGGTGATGCGGTCTATGCCCGCCCGGACGACTTCCGCATCGGCACCTTCGCCGAGTTCGTGCCCGTGAAAGAAACCTCTTTGGCGCTCAAGCCCAAGGCGTTGACGATGGAGGAAGCCGCGTCCGTGCCGCTGGTGGCCTTGACCGCCTGGCAGGCCCTGGTGGAGAAGGCCCGGCTGAAGAAGGGCCAAAAGGTTTTCATCCAGGCCGGCTCGGGCGGCGTCGGCACCTTGGCCATCCAGCTGGCCAAACATCTGGGCGCCACCGTCGCCACCACCACCAGCGCCGGCAATGTGGCACTCGTGAAGAGCCTGGGCGCGGATGTCGTGATCGACTACAAGACGCAGGACTTCGAAGACGTCCTGCGCGACTACGACGTGGTCCTGAACAGCCAGGACGGCAAGACGCTGGACAAGTCCCTGCGCGTGCTCAAGGCCGGCGGCAAGCTGATCTCCATCTCCGGGCCGCCGGATCCCGCGTTCGGCCAGCAGATCGCCGCACCCGCGTTCGTGAAGCTGGTGATGCGGCTGCTGAGCGCGGGCACGCGGCGAAAGGCCAGCAGCCGCGGCATCGACTATTCGTTCCTTTTCATGAAGGCCAGCGGCAGCCAGCTGCGCGAGATTGCCGGTCTCATCGATGCCGGCGCCATCCGTCCCGTCGTGGACCGGGTGTTCCCTTTCGAGTCGACCAACGAGGCCATGGCCTACGTCGAATCAGGTCGTGCCAAGGGCAAGGTCGTCATCAAGCTGCGCTAGCGGCAGACCCACACGGCCTTTCGATGTCACAAGTCCAGGCCAGCCCGGCTCGAGGCCCGACCCTGGCCACAAGCTTGCCCGTCTGCAACCCCCTCCAGAAAGAAGCCATGAAGATCAAGGATGCTGTCGTTCTCGTCACTGGCGCCAACCGTGGCATCGGGCTGGCGTTCGCCCGTGAACTGCTCGCCCGCGGTGCCCGCAAGGTGTACGCCGGCGCACGCGATCCGACGACCGTCACCGAAGCCGGGGTCCAGGCCCTGCAACTCGACGTCACCAGGCCTGAGCAGGTGGCGGCGGCCGCCGCACGGGCCTCCGACGTGACCCTGGTGATCAACAACGCCGGCATTGCCCAGCCCGGGGGGTTCCTCGCTGCCGACAGCGAAGACACAACACGGCGCATCTTCGAGACCAACTTCTTCGGCGTGCTGGGCATGAGCAAGGCCTTCGCGCCCGTTCTCCGGGTCAACGGCGGCGGCGGCCTGCTGAACGTGCTGTCGGTTGTTTCGTGGGTGAATGGCGGCGAGCTGGCCGCCTACTCGGCCAGCAAGTCCGCCGCCTGGTCGCTGACCAACGCGCTGCGCAACGAGCTGGCGGCGCAGAAGACCCAGGTGCTGGCACTGCACATGGCCTATGTCGACACCGACCTCACACGCGGCTTCGAGGTGCCGAAGGCCAGCCCGGAGCAGATCGTGCAGCGCGCGCTCAACGGGCTGGAAGCCGGCCTGGACGAGGTGCTCGCCGATGAGATCACGCAGCAGGTCAAGGCCGGCATGACGGCGGCAAGGCCCGGCTACCTGACACCAGCCGCCTGAGAGCGGCGGCCAGCCCACCCAGCCGCCCCCAGCAGACGCCAAGCCTGCGACACCCTTCAACCAACCCGAGAACACCATGCTCTTCGAACCGCTCGTCACCCCGACACTTGAACTCGCCAACCGCGCGGTCATGGCGCCGATGACCCGCAGCCGCGCCGTTGAGGCGAATGCCGCCAACACGCTGATGGCCGAGTACTACGGCCAGCGTGCGTCAGCCGGTCTGATCATCACCGAGGGCACCTCGCCGTAACCGAATGGCCTGGGCTACGCACGCATTCCGGGGCTCTTCAACGAGGCCCAGGTCCGCAGCTGGAAAGCCGTGACCGAGGCGGTCCACACCCAGGGCGGCAAGATCTTCGTGCAGTTGATGCACACCGGCCGTGTCACGCATGTGGCGAACCTGCCCGCTGGCGCGGAGACGGTCGGGCCTGGCCCCACCGCCTGCCCCGGCGAGATGTACACCGACGCCCAAGGCATGCAGCCGCACAGCACACCGCGGGCCATGGGTGCGCCGGACATCGCCCAATCGGTGCAGGAGTACGCCAACGCCGCGCGCCTGGCCATTGAAGCCGGCTTCGACGGCGTGGAGTTGCACGCCGCAAATGGCTACCTCATCGAGCAGTTCCTCAACGCCAACGTGAACCAGCGCACCGACGCACATGGCGGCAGCATCGCGGGCCGCAACCGCTTTGCACTCGAGGTCGCCCGCGCCACGGCAGCAGCGGTCGGAGCCCAGCGCGTGGGGATCCGGCTGTCGCCCTACGGCGTGTTCAACAGCACCGGCGCCTTCCCGGACGTCGACGCGCAATACCTCGCACTGACCGAGGACCTCTCGACCCTGGGCCTGCTGTACGTCCACCTGCTGGACCACTCGGCCATGGGCGCGCCTGCCGTGCCCGCCGAACTCAAGCGAAGCCTGCGTGCTGCGTTCAAGGGCCTGTTCATTCTGGCCGGCGGCTTCGACCGTGCCAGCGCGGAAAGTGCCCTCCAGGCCGGCGAGGCAGACCTCATCGCCTTCGCGCGCCCCTTCCTGGCCAACCCCGACCTGGTGGCGCGCATGCGGGCCGACGCCCCCTTGAACGCCGTCGACATGGCGACGTTCTACACACCGGGTCCGAAGGGCTACACGGACTACCCGGTCCTCGCGACCTGAAACCACTTCCGCGCAGGCAGACCATCAGGGGCACGAGACAGGCGCCCAAAGTCACCTGGGCCCAGGTCCCCACCCAAACCATCTGCGTCGGCGGCCTGCAGGTCGCCTGCCGGGAGCCGACGGATTCAACGGGCGACATGGCTTGGACATGTTGCGCGGTTTGCTGACCGTCCAGGACCCGAGGCAGGTCCTGTTCTTCACCAGGGCACCTGCCGGAATCCGCGCCGGCAAGGAGTTCCTGCAGTGCCTTGCATGGCGCACCGCGGACCGTGACAAGTAGATCACCGTGACGGCATTGCAAGCCCGTCGAAGACGCTGCAATGTTGGGGCAAAAAAGCGCCCGCGGATCTGTAGAAGGTGCTGCAGCCGGTACTCGGCGCCGTGTTTCAGTTCCATGTCGACTTCGTCGCCAAGTCGCTCGATCTCCTGTCGCGCCCAGCGACCCTCACGGCCCGCTGATGGTGCGGAGCACGTCCCCCGACTCGATGACGATTTTTCCTTGCGCCAGCGAAGCAAAGCCCCTCAGCGGGTTGCCGGCAGCCCCTCGGAACCCCAACGGGCGACACGGACGGCCACCGCTGCGGCCAGGCCGAACACGGCCATGCCGATCGCCACCAGCGCAAAAACCGTCCAAGGCTCGCTCGATTCCTGCAGCAGCACCCAGCCACCGATGGCCACGACCCCCAGGCGCAAGGTGCCGGCCAGCACCAGGCCACCCACCTTGCCCGCGCCCAGCGCCGAGAAGTACAGGCTCAGGCCCAGCCCGAACAAACCGTAGACCGGCCCGGCCCAGACGAAGTACAGCGCGGCCAATGCTTGAACGGCCGGGTCGCGCGTGAACAGGTCCACCCACAGCCCCGGTGCCAGCGCCACGACCACACCCAGCAGGCCCAGCGTGGCCGTGGCCAGCATCGCCGCGATCCACGCGACACGTTTGGCCCGCGCCACCAGGCCAGCGCCGATGGCCATGCCCACCAGCGGCACGGACGCCACGCCAATGGCAAAGCTGATGGGAATGAGCAGGAATTCAAGCCGCGCGCCGATGCCGTAGCCAGCCAGTGCCGTGGGCCCAAACTGTGCCACCAGCCGCGTGAGGATCAGCACCGTCAGCACCGTCTGCAGAGGCGATATGCAGGCCAGCGCGCCCACCTTCAGGATGTCGGCGAGCAAGCCGCGTTGCAGCGGCGTGGCGCGAACCGCCAGGCTGAGCTTGGCGCGGCCGCTTTGCAGGTACCAGAACAGAAAGCCGGCGCCCGCGCTGAAGGCGATGACCTGCCCCGCGGCCACGCCGGCCATGCCCAGCCGCGGCAAGGGCCCCCAGCCCAGGCCCAGCGCGCCACCGATGAGCACCTGGGCCAGTGACACCAGCAAAAAGGTCGCCGACGGCACCAGCATGTTGCCGGCGCCCCGCAGCACCGAGGCCAAGGTGTTCATCAACCACACACCGAGCGAGCCGCAGAACGCCACCTTCGAGTACGCAATGGCCTGCGCCAGCGCCTCGCCGCGCCCGCCCAGGCCGGCATAGATCGCTGGCCCCCACACCAGCATCAGCAGGCCATTCAAGCCGCCAGCGGCCAGCCCGATCCACAGCGCATGCACGGCCAGGGCGTTGGCACGCTCGGGCGCACCGGCCCCCAGCGCACGGCTGATCGCGGATGCCACGCCACCGCCCATCGCACCGCCAGACAACATCATCTGCAGCATGACCATCGGGAACACCAGGGCCATGCCGGCCAGCGATGGCACGCCGAAACTGCCGACGTAGGCCGTCTCGGCCACGGTGGCCAGCGCGGTGGCCAGCATCGCCACCATGTTGGGCAACGCAAAGCGCAGCAGGGCCGGCAGGATGGGTGCCGTCAGCAGCAATGGCGTCACGGATTGGCCTGGCATTGGCGCCGGGGGGGCCGCCGTGGTCGTCATGCGCCGTCCGCCTGCAGCTGCACGCGCTGTGGACTGTGTTGGTGCGTCATCAGGCCGGGGCGTTGTGGTTCAGTGCCAGCAGGCGGTCGCGCACAGACTTCAGCAGCGCGTCGGACTTCTTCGGGTCGGTCTGCACCCGTGCCAGCAGCACGGCACCAACCATGGCGCTCACCGCCAGCATGGCGTCGCCCTCGTCATGGCGATCCATCGCAGTCGCCAGCTGCGCGACAAAGTCGTCGAGGTGCACCGACATGACGGCACGTGAGGCTGGGTCGGCGCGCGACACGTCGGACGCCAGCGCCACGATGGCACAGCCGCTGGTGCGTGAATCCCGGTGCGCGCGGCTGACGTAGCCCTTCACGCGGGTCTCGTAGCTGCGCGGCGCATCACCGGGTTTCATGCCGGCGTTGGCGGTCCTGGCGCCTTCGACCAGCGCCCGCTCCAGTGCCTGTGCCAGCAGCTCGGACCGCGATCCGAAGTGGTTGTAGAAGCCGCCGTGCGTCATGTCCACACTGCGCATCAGCTTGCCGACGCTGACCGATTCCAGGCCCGTGTCGCGCACAGCATCGGCCGCCTGGCGCAGGATGCGCTCGCGGCTTTGCGCCTTGTCTGCTTGCGAATGTCCCATGGTGGTTTTCCGCGTGTTGACCTTCTGAATTATGGTCATCATACTGGAGCATGACGGTCGTCCTTCTGAAAGTGAGCGACTGTTACCCCCATCGCCGGCGTCGACGTGCCGAAACCGTGAGCGACCGAACCATGTCCGACCGAAGAGCCATCCTCGTCATCGGTGCCGGCGACGCCACCGGTGGTGCCATCGCCCGCCGCTTCGCCCGCGAGGGTTACATCGCCTGCGTCACCCGGCGCACGGCCGACAAACTGCAGCCACTGGTCGAGCAGATCCGCGCCGACGGCGGCGAGGCTCATGCGTTTGGCAGCGACGCCCGCAAAGAGGACGCGATGGTCTCGCTGGTCGAGACCATCGAGCGCGACATCGCACCCATCGACGTGGCGGTGTTCAACATCGGTGCCAACGTGCGCTTCGGCATCACCGAGACGACGGCACGCGTCTACCAGAAGGTGTGGGAGATGGCCTGCTTCAGCGGCTTCCTGATGGGGCGCGAGACCGCCAGGGTGATGTTGCCGCGCGGGCGTGGCACCATCATCTTCACCGGCGCCACCGCCAGTGTGCGCGGGCGCGAGGGCTTCGCGGCCTTCGCAGGCGCCAAGCATGCGCTGCGCGCACTGGCCCAGAGCATGGCGCGCGAGCTGTGGCCGAAGAACATCCACGTCGCCCACACCATCATCGACGGCGCGATTGACACCGACTGGATCCGCAGCAATTTTCCCGAACGCTACGCGTTGAAGGACCAGCAGGGCATCCTCCGCCCAGACAGCATCGCAGACGCCTACTGGCAGATCCACCAGCAGCCACGCGACGCCTGGTCGCACGAAACCGAGCTTCGACCGTGGATGGAAAACTGGTGAGCCGCGCCGGCCTGCCCTCGCAGTGCACCCTGACCCCGCCCTTCCCACCACCACCCTGACCGGAGCACCCTGATGCAGCCCGCCACTGTCCAGTTCCTGTTCGACTTCGGCAGCCCCAACACCTATCTCTGCCACAAGGTGATACCGGGCATCGAGGCGCGCACCGGCGCGGTGTTCGAGTACGTGCCGATCCTGTTGGGCGGGCTGTTCAAGCTGGCCAACAACCGGGCGCCCATGGAAGCCTTCGCCGATATCCCCAACAAGCTGGCCTACGAGAGGCTGGAGCTGACGCGCTTCGTTGCCCGGCACGGCTTGTCAAAGTACCGCTTCAACCCGCACTTTCCGATCAACACGCTGAAGATCATGCGCGGCGCCTGTGCTGCGCAGAAGCTGGGTTGCCTGCCAGCCTACCTGGACGTGGTGTACGCAGCGATGTGGGAGGACGGCCTGAACATGGACGACATTCCCACCGTCACTGCCACGCTTGAAGCCGGCGGACTGGACAGCCGGGCCATTCTCGCCATGTCGCAGGACCCGGAGGTCAAGACCATGTTGATGGCCAACACCCAACGGGCGCACGACCACGGCGCCTTCGGCTCGCCCAGCTTCCTGGTCGGCCGCGAGCTGTGGTTCGGCAAAGACCGGCTGCGCGATGTGGAAGAGGCCATCCTGGCCGGGGCGGCAGCATGAGCGAGGCAGAGGCCCTCACCTGGCACAAGTCGGCCTGCAACCTCTGCTACATCAACTGCGGGGTCGAACTCGGCGTCAGCGGCGACGGTGCTGCGCAGCGCATCGTCAAGGTGCGTGGTGACGCACACAACCCGCGCTCCCAGGGTTACCTGTGCAACAAAGCCCAGGCCATCCCGAGCTACGTGCACCACCAGGACCGCCTGAGCACGCCGCTGCGCCGGCGTGCCGACGGCAGCCACGAGGCCATCGATTGGGACACCGCGGTCCGCGAGATCGCCGAACGCCTGGGCGCGGTGGTGGCCGCACACGGCGGCAAGACGGTGGCGGCGTTCGGCGGCGGCGGCCAGGGCAACCATGCCGGCGGCAGCTATGCCTTCGGCTTCCTGCGGGCGCTGGGTTCGCGCACGGTGTTCAACGCGCTGTCTCAGGAGAAGACTGGCGACTTCTGGCTCAACGGCCACCTGTTCGGCTCGCAGATGTGCCACACCGCCGAGGACATCCACCACTGCGACCTGCTGCTGGTGCTGGGCGCAAACCCGCGGCTGGCCCACGGCTTCACCAACGCACGCGACCAGCTCAACGGCCTGCGCAAGGACCCGCAGCGCAAGCTGATCGTGGTCGACCCGCGGCGCACCGAGACGGCCGAGATGGCCGACCTGCACATCGCCCTGCGGCCCGGCACCGACGCCTTCCTGCTGGGCGCGCTGCTGGCCGAGCTCATGCGTCGTAACGCCTTCGACGAGGCCTTCCTGGCCGCGCACGCGGTAGGCGTGGATGAGGTGAAGGCCGCACTGGCCGCGGTACCGGTGCCGCAGTGGCTGGCGGCAGCGGATGTCGGCACCGACGCCTTCGCGCAGCTGGTGCAGATGGTGATGGCCGCCAAGGCCATGGTGGTGCGGGTGGAACTGGGCATCCAGCAAGGGCTGAACTCGACGCTGAACTCCTACCTGGAAAAGCTTCTGTACCTGATGACCGGCCACTTCAGCCGCCCGGGCACGCACGGCCTGCACAGCTGGCTGGCGCCGCTGTGGGGCAACACACCGGGCGCGCGCCACTTTGCCACCCAGGCCGAGGTGATCTGCGGCCTGCTGTCGCCCAACGTCTTCCCCGATGCGGTGCTCAGCGACCACCCCGACCGCCTGCGTGTGTTGTGGGTGGACAGCGCCAACCCGGTGAACACCGCTGCCGACACCGCCCGCGTGCTGCAGGCGATGGATGCGCTGGACCTGATGGTGGTGGTCGACGTGGCGTACACCGAGACCGCGGCCCAGGCCGACTACGTGCTGCCGGCGTCGTCCACGTACGAGAAGTGCGAGTTCACGCTCTTCAACTTCGAGCTGCCGACCAACTACTTCCATGTACGCGCGCCGGTGCTGCCGCCGCTGGCGGGCACGTTGCCCGAGCCCGAGATCTACGGCCGGCTGGCGCGCGCGATGGGCCTGATGCCCGATGACGCGGTGCTGGCCGCGCTGCGTGTGGCGGCCAGGGACCCTGTCCGCTTCGGCGCAGCGTTCGCCGAGACGGCCGCAGCCGACAAGAACGTCGGCAAGCTGGCCGGCCAGGTGCTGTACGAGACCTTGGGGCCCACCCTGCCGGACAGCACCGCGGCGGCCGCACCACTGTGGCAGGCTTGTCACCGCCTCGCGCGGCTGCGGCCGCAGGCCGTGCGTCAGGCACTGCTGACGGACGCCAGCAGCGCCGCGGTCGATGCCGTGCCGGAGGATGGCGCAGCCCTGGGCGAGCGGCTGTTCCGCACCGTCGTCGGCGCCCGGTCCGGCGCGGCCTTCTCGGTGCACACCTCGTCGTGGGACTTCATCGAGCATGCCGACGGCAAGCTGCATCTGGCCGTGCCGCAGATGCTCGACTGGCTGCGCACGCTCGACCCGACGATGGCCGGCCCGGACCCGGCTTGGCCGTTCGTGCTGTCGGCCGGCCAGCGGCGGCTGAACAACGCCAACCAGATCCTGCGCGACCCGGGCACCCGCACCAGCGATCCGGACGGCGCCCTGTACATCCACCCCGACGATCTGGCCGCGCTGGGCGTGGCCGACCGCGGCGCGGTGGTGGTGGAGACGGCACGCGCCCGCATGGTGGTGCGCACGAAGGCCACCGACTCGATGCGCCGCGGCCATGTCGCCCTGCCCCACGGCTACGGCCAGCGGCACCCGGTGGCCGACGGCACGCGTCAGGTCGTCGGCCCACCGATCAACTGGCTGACCGACGGCGCTGCACGCGACCCCGTGGCCGACACACCGCACCACAAGCATGTGCCCGTGCGCCTGCACGCGGCGCCGGACGACGCGGTGCTGAACTCGGTGGTGGCGGCGCCTGCAGCCGCCCAATGACCTTCACGAGCCCAGGCACCGGCCTGGGCCACACCCGACACCGGCCGCGTGACGACGGACATCGACGGAACGGGCACAGCGGGCAGCGAGACCAGACGTCCGATCCGATCACAAGCAGGGCCCGTGGAAACCGGGAAGCGCGCCACACAGCCCCCGGCCCAGACCTGCCGGCCCGATGCCATGGCACGGATTGGGGCTTAGCATGCAAGGCCACGGCGCCGAGCCTTGGATGAGTCACCAGCGCAACCTGGCAGGTTCACGATCTGAACATCAAACGAGTCCCCATGCCAGCGCCATGCTCTGGCGCGACGTCCCGATCGCGCCGGCAGTTGCTTCGGCAGTTGCTTGCCGGCATGCCGGGCCTTGCGGCGGGCCAGGCGCGTGCGCAAGGCCGCGCCGCACGCCTGGTGGTCGGCTTCGGGCCAGGCGGCACCTCCGACCTTGCCGCACGTGCGATCAGCGGCTCGTTGCGCGAGGCCATGGGCGGCGAAGTCATCGTCGAGAACCGGACGGGCGCCGGTGGCCGATTGGCCATCGAACACGTTCGCGCCACTGCGGCGGACGGCAGCGTCGCGCTGTTGGTGCCCGACGCCATGATGTACCTGTATCCCCATGTCTATCGCCAGTTGCGGTATGACCCCGAGCGCGACTTCGTGCCTGTGGCCCGTGTGGCCAACCTGGCCATCGGCCTGTATGTCGGGCCGATGGTGCCGGCCTCGGTGCTCACGGTCGCCGACTTCGTGCAGTGGGTGCGGGCAGATGCGCGGCGGGCCGTCTTCGGAACTTCGGCGGCGGGTGCAACACCGCACTTTGTGGGCGAGATGTTTGCCCGCGCAGCGGGTTTGAGCATGACACCCGTGCACTACCGCGGCGGGGCGCCAGGTATCCAGGACTTGGCAGGCGGACAACTGCCGGCCATGTTCGGTGCCGTGCCCGACGGTTCGGTGATGCAGAGTGCCGGCCGTGTGCGCGCATTGGCGACAACCGGGCCTCGTCGCAGTGCGGCGACGCCCGACGTGCCCACGTTTGCCGAGCAGAACTTCGGCGACCTCGTGGTCGAGGATGGATTGGGTGTCTATCTGCCGGCCGGTGCCGCAACGTCGACCGTGGAGCGGATGGCCCTCGCGCTGCTTCGCTCGCTGGACAGCACCGAGGCGCGCCGGGTGTTCGAGACGATCGGTCTCGACAGGGGCTACGAAGGCCCCGAGGTGTTTGCTCAGCGGCTGCGAAGAGAGCGCACAAGGTGGGCCGGCATCATCCGGTCCACCGGCTTCAAGGCGCTGGACGAGCGCTGATGTCCAGTGCGCCGGCAATGTGGCCGGCGAGTTCCGTGAGACCGGCGTTCAGTTTGGCGGCCTGGTCCAGCATCATGGACAGGTCGAATTCCACGCGCACGCCGCCCATGATGTTTCGCGCCAGGTTCTCCAGCGACACGGCGCCGACGCTGCCGCAGGCACCCGCCAGGGCGTGCGCGGCCTGCTGAAGGGCTGCCGGGTCTCTGGTGTTGATGGCCTGTGCCAAAGCCTTGTCGCCCGGTTGGTAGTAGCCGGCAAAGCAGCGCAGGACACGCTCCAGCGTGCCCACGTCGTGACCGACGCGCCACAACGCACGCTGAACGTCAATCGCCTGCAGCGCTTGCAGGCGCAGTTCAAGTGACAGGCCCCTGCTGGCCGGCACCGCCTGCAGCGCGGCCGGCGCAGGCACCGGCAACCAGGCCAGCAGAACCTGATACAGCCGATCCGGATCCACCGGCTTGGCGACATGGTCGTTCATCCCGGCGTCGATGCAGGCGGCGCGGTCGTCGTCGAAGGCATTGGCCGTCATCGCGATGACGGCCAATGCCGGGCCGAGCGCGCGACGGATCCGGCGCGTCGCTTCCAGCCCGTCGATGCCGGGCATCTGCACGTCCATCAGAATGAGGTCGTACGGACGGGCCGAAGCCAGTTCGACGGCGCGCTCTCCATCGTCGGCTGTCTCCACGTCCAGCTGTGCGCGCCGCAGCAGTTCGGTGGCCACCTCGCGGTTGATGGGGTTGTCCTCCACCAACAGCACGCGCTGGCCCGCATGGCGCTGCGACAAGCTGGTGCGGGCGGAGCCTCGGTCATCCGCAAGCGGTGGCGGCGCAGCGGTCGCACTGTGGCGCAGCAATCGCAGCAGGGTCCCAAGCAACGCCGACGTCGACGTGGGCTTGTCCAACACCTCGCGGCAGCCGACTGCGGCCGCCAGTTCCCGCAGCCCCGGGTCGGAGAACGCGGTGAACAGGATCGTCTGCGGCATGCCGGCGCCCAGCAGACGGCGCAGCGCATCGAGCGTGGCGATGCCGTCCAGCCCGGGCATCTTCCAGTCCACGAGCACCACGTCGAAGGTCCGGCCAGCAGCGTACTCGTTCTGCACCAGTTCCAGCGCCGCCTCACCGCTGGGCGCTGTCTTCACCGCCATCCCGAACAGCGCCAGGCGCTGCGCCTCGGCGGCCAAGGCCTCCGGCAGGTCATCGACGAGCAGCGCGCGCAGGCCGGCCAGGGAGACCGATCCAGCACGTCCGCAGGCATGCTCCGCGTGGGCCAGCTTCACACGAATCCAGAACGTGCTGCCCTGACCGACCACGCTGTCTGCGCCGGCATCGCCATCCATCATGCGCGCCAGGTGCCGGGTCAAGGCCAGGCCCAGACCCGTTCCACCGTGGCGACGGGTGAGCGAGGAGTCCGCCTGCTCGAAGGGCTCGAACAACTGCGCCAGGCGCGCGGCATCGATCCCGGGGCCGGTGTCCAGCACCTCGAAGCGAAGCTCGAGGCGGCCTCCGTCATCCGCCGCCACAGTGCCACGCAGCCGCACCCAACCGGCATCGGTGAACTTCACGGCATTGGCCAGCAGGTTGATCAGTGCCTGCGACAGCCGCGTCGCGTCGCCCCTGGCTTGCTGCGGCAGATGGTCAGTGTCCAGCACCAGTTCCAGGCCCTTGTCCTGCGCCGCAGCGCTGACCATCTGCACCGCGCCGGCCATCACCTCTTCCAGCGAGAAGTCGGCCTCGCGCAGGGTCATCTTGCCGGCCTCGATCTTCGACAGGTCCAGGATGTCGTTGATGACCCGCAACAGGTGTTTGGCGGCGCCGTCGATCTTGGACAGGCGGTCGCGGTGCTGCGGGTCGCGAACTTCGTGAGACAACAGGTGCGTCAGCCCGATGATCGCGTTCATCGGCGTGCGGATCTCGTGGCTCATGTTGGCCAGGAAGGCACTCTTGGCACGGTTGGCCTCGTCGGCCAGGCTGGCTCGCCGCGCCAACAACTCGTTGGCATGCGCCAGCTCGGCGGTTCGCTGGATCACCAGTTCCGCAAGTTCGGCATGGGAACGCTGCAACCGGGCCTCGGCTTCGTGGCGCGTACTCACGTCCACATGCAGGCCGATCACACCCACCGGTAACCCGGCTTCGTCGCAGACGCCGACGCCGGCCGACTCGGCCCAGAACAAGGTGCCATCCTTGCGCCGGTAGCGGATCTCGAAGATGGCGCCGCGATCGTCCAGCGCCTGCCGGAAGCTCAGCGCGCCTACGCCGTGGTAGTCGGCCGGGTCCGCATAGAAGAAGCTGGGATCACGGCCGGTCACCTCGGCGGGTTCGTAGCCGAACATCCGCGTGAAGCCAGGGTTCACCGCCGTGATGTGCCGTTGCGCATCGATGACCACAATGGCGTGCGGAAGGCGGTCGAACACCGCTTGAAACGCCTGGGCGAGGTCGCGTACGGCCATCGGACGATTGTGCCCCAGCACGCCGGAGCACCAGACGTCGTCGATCCTCGAAGCCGAGCACGAAAGAGCACTGAGTGCCGCCGCTGGCGCCGGCACTGGCCAATGCCATCTTCCAGGCCACCGGACAACGCCTTTGCGAACTGCCGCTGCGCGGGCACATCGGCTTTGCGTGACTGCCGGCTTGGGGCAGGCAGGGTTGCAGGATCTTGGCCTGTTCACGCCGTCGGCTGAACCGCTCCCAACAGCCGATGCAAGATGTTCTCCCCTGCCAGCACAGCACATGTCGACGAGATCGCGGGATGGGCCGACTGGCGCATGTCACGTTGCAACTGACGCACTTCAATGACGGCCGTGCGCAGATGAGGGGGAGCGCAGCGTCCATCGCTCAGCCGCCCGCCTGGCTGGCCGCGGCCCAGAACTTCTCGGCCACTGCGCTCAATGCCGCTCGGGGGCGGACCAGGCGCACGCTCAGCGCAATGGTCCAGTGCGCGCCGCCAGCGGCCACCAGCCGGCCCGCTGCCAGGTCCTCCCGGACCAGGCTGGCGGGCAGGAAGGCCAGGCCCCGGCCTTCGAGTGCCAGGCTGCGCAGCACGGTGGCCAGGTGGGCGGTGAACACCACTTCACGGCCGGGCACCTCCAGCGCCGCACCGTGCAGCGAACGCAGCACACGGCCCAGGCCTGATTCGGCGCTGTAGGCGAGCATCGGCAGCGCCGGCTTGGCGCCCCGGCGCGGTGCGGCGTCCAGCTCGAAGCGCGGCCGACCCTGCGCATCGGGCACACACACGGGCAGCAACTCGTCGCCGCCCACCTGGCACGAGACGAAACTGGCGGGGTCCAGGCCCGACGGTGCATGTTCATGCCCATGGCACAGCAGGAACTGCACGCGGCCATGCTGCAGCTGCGCCTCGCAGTGCGCCGCCACGTCGCTGACGAGCTGGATCGGCCCGACCGGGGTGCGGGCCTCCAGGCTGCGCAGCCAGGCCGGCAGGAAATTCAGCGACAGCGCATGCGTGGCGGCAAAACGCAGCGTGGACGCGCTGCCATCGGCCACGGCGCGCGCCTCGTCGGGCAGCCTCTCCACACGCCGCAACAAATGCTCGGCGGTGCCGCGCAGCCACTCGCCGGCTTCGGTCAGCGTAACCGGGTGACCGCTGCGGTCGAACAGTGGCGTGCCCAGCCATTCCTCCAGTGCCTTGATGCGGCGGCCGAAGGCGGGCTGCGTCATGTGGCGCTGCTCGGCCGCACGCGAGAAGTTGCCACTTTCGGCCAGCGCCTGAAAGTCCTCCAGCCAGGAGAGGTTCATCGTCATGGGCAGTGCCTTGGGAGCATCAAGTGGGGCGAAACAGGCATTGGCAAACAGCACGGGCCCAGCTGCACACTGCAGTCCGTTGACCCGCTTCAGGAGACATTGTCATGCCGACCATCAGCAACTACCGCGGCATCATCCCCGCCATCGCGTGCCCGTTCACGCCCGACCACCGCATCGACGAACCGGCGCTGCGCCGCCTGGCGTCCTGGCTGGCCGACCAGCGGGGTGTGGTGGCGGTGATGACCAACGGCCACACCGGCGAGGTGTTCTCGCTGCAGCCGCACGAACGCGCCCAGGTGACGCAGATCGTGGCCAGCGAGCTGCGTGGCAAGCTGCCGGTGATCAGCTCCATCGTCTGCGAAGGCATTGGCGACGCCAAGGTGCACGCGCGCATGGCCAAGGAGGCCGGCGCCGCCGGCCTGGACGTGATGCCACCGCACCACTGGCTGCGTTTCGGCTACCGGCCCGACCATGTGCGCCACTACTTTGATGCGATTGCGGAGTCGGGGCTCGACCTCATCGCCCACGTCTACCCGGCCTGGACACGCGCGTCCTACTCGACCGCCGTGATGGCCGATCTGGCGCGCCATCCGGCGGTGCAGGCCTTCAAGGTGGGCCAGCGCGACATGAACAAATACGCCGCCGACATCGCCGCCGTGCGTGCGGCCGACCCGTCCAAGGCCATCCTCACCTGCCACGACGAGTACCTGCTGGCGTC
>JADMJD010000068.1 GCA_018780805.1 Rubrivivax sp.
CATCTTCTGCGCGCCGTGGCTCATGCCGATGGCGAACACGAGGAAGGGCACCAGGATCGAATACGGGTCGAGCGAATGGCCGAAGGTCGGCAGCAGGCCGAGCTGCCACACCACGGCCACGAGCGAGGCCATCACGACGAGCAGCGTCGAGCGAACGCAGCGCGTGTACCAGAAGACCATCGCCGTGGCGATGACGACGGCCATCGCGAAGAACACCAGCATCGCGCGCACGCCGTCGATCAGGTCGCCGACGATCTTGGCAAAACCGGTGATGTGCAGGCGCACGCCTTCGGTCTCGTACTTGCTGCGCAAGCCCTCCAGCGCCGCGGACAAGGCGCCGTAGTCCAGGGCCTTGCCCTGCGCGTCGCGGGCCAGCAGCGGCACGAAGATCACGCTGGAGCGCTGGTCGCGTGCCACCAGCTGCCCGATCTCGCCCGAACGGGCGATGTTGGCGCCCAGCTGCTGCAGGCTGCGGGGCGAGCCGTCATAGCCGTCGGGAATCACCGGGCCGCCTTCGAGCCCTTCCTCCGTCACGCCGACCCAGCGTGTGGACGGTGTCCACAGCGACTTCATGCGCATGCGGTCGACACCCGGCACCAGGAAGACCTCGTCGGAGAGGCGGCGCAGCGTGTCGAGGTACTTCGCGTCGTAGATCGTGCCCTCGGGCCGCGCCACCGCGATGCGCACGGCGTTGCCCAGGCCGCTGAGCTGGGTCTGGTGCTCCAAGAAGTTGCGGATGTACGGGTGGCTGCCCGGGATGGTCTTCTCGAAGCTGGCGTTGAGCTGCAGCCGGGTGGCCTGCCAGCCGAGCAAGGCGGTGACGAGCGCACACAGCACGAGCACCACCGCGCGGTGGTTGAACAGGGCGCGCTCGATGAGCGAGCCCGACTTCGGATCGAATGATTCGTTCACCGGGCGTCCTTGGCGGCCATGGCCGGCAACGGCTGGATGCCGGCGACGCCGGCTGCAAACAGAGCGTCGCGGCCCCGCACCAGGGCCGAGGGCATCGGCAGCGGCGCCGTGGTCACGGGCAACAGCGTGTCGCCGTTCAGGCGCATCACCATGCCGGCCTGGTTGGCGAGCAGCAGCTCCTGGCCGACCGCGAGCACGGCGGTGATCGAAGCCGGTGCCGATGAGGTGATCTGGCGCCAGCTGCGCCCGCTGTCGGCCGAGCGCCACGCGTTGCCACGCAGGCCGGCCACCAGCCACTGGCCGTCGGGCAGGATCTCGCCGGCGAACCAGCTGCCACGGTAGGGCGAGGCCGGCGTGGTGAACGTGGCGCCGCCGTCCGCGGAGCTGGCGAGCAGGCCTTGCTCGCCAGCGAACAGCAGCGTGTCGCCCTGGCGGCGCACCATGTACCAGTGCAGGGCACGCGGATTCGGCAGGCGGCCGATCCACGACTGCCAGGTGCGGCCTGCGTCGTGTGTCTCGAAGGCCAGGCCGTAGGCACCGGCCACGAGCCAGCGCTGCGCGTCCCACATCAGCACGTCCAGGAAGGGCTTGTCCGGCCCGTCGGCCACGAGACGCTGCGCGTCGCGCTGCAGCGCCGGCGTGTCGGCCGCCGCCAGCGCCACCTCGGCGGCGCGGCGGCCATCCAGCCGCAGCGCCCAGCGGTTGCCGCCGTCCTCGGTGGCCAGCACGACGCCGCCGTGCCCGACCGCCACGCCGTGGCGCTCGTCGCTGAAACGCACCGCCGTGAGCGTGACGCTGGTCGGACAGGGCACCTGGCGCCAGGTCGCACCTTCGTCGTCGCTGACCGCGATCACGCCGCGTTCGCCCACGACCAGCAGCCGCTGACTCACGCGCGCCGCGGCCAGCAGCACGACACGCGCGGGTGCACGCACCATGGCGGCCGGGCGTGACAGGGCCTCGCCCTGGGGCGCCGCCACCACGGGGGCGCCGGCGAGCAGGGTGGCCGCGGTCACGGCCGCGGCAAGCGGCCTGCGCAAGCGCATGTCAGCGCACCCCTTGTGCGGCCAGGCCGTCACCCGTGAAGGTGTCGGTCGGCCAGGGTTTGGTGGGCCGGTGGTGGTAGGGTTTGTCGTTCAGGATGTTGGACACATAGGCCTGGCCCGACAGCAGGTCGTAGAAGCCGAAGGTCTGCTGCACGGTGCCGGGGAAATCGGGCATCACGTAGTTGAAGCCCCACAGCGTCCGCCAGAGCTGGTTCTTGGCGTCCCAGCGGTCGCCCAGCACGCCCTGCCAGGTGTCCTCGTCGAGGTAGTAGACGGCGCGTGGCGCCTGGTGCCGCTGACCCTGCTTGAGCGTGGCCTCCACCACCCACACGCGGTGCAGTTCCCAACGCACATGTTCCGGGTTCAGGTGCTGGCCGGTGATGACCTCGGCGTCCTTGGCCTGCAGCAGGCGGTTCTGGTTGTAGGGGATCAGCAGTTCCCTCTTGCCGGCCAGCTTCCAGTCGAAGAGATCGGTCTTGCCCGAGAACACGCCGAGTTCATCGAACCACATCAGGCCCGAGGTCGCCGGGGTGGGTGTGTCGCAGCAGGCATTGGGGAGCTTGCGCACCCGGCGCTGGCCGGTCAGGTAGACGTAGGAGGTGTTGTTGTTGTCGACGTCGAGCCGGCCGGCGATCATTTCGCCGGCCCGGATCGGTGGGCCGACGTTCAGCAGGTTGACCTCCCAGGTGAAACCGCTGAAGTTCTCGGGCGAGCCGTCGGGCAGGTAGTAGGGCATGCGCTGGCGGATGTGCCCGTCGGTGGTGAGCACGACCTTGCCGTCGGTGGTGATCTGGTACTGGCTCAGCAGCGCTTCCCAGGCCGCGCCGCGCCAGGCCAGCTTGTGGTTCCAGATCGCTTCCACGCCGCTCTTCGGGACCGGGAACGGGATGCCGCCGTAGGCGCCACGCAGGTTCTGCCCTTCCAGCTTGGCGCGCGTGGCGTTCTTGAAGGTGTTGTCGTAGACCCAAGGCGGCGCGATCGCGGTGCGGTGGGTCTTGTAGACGTTGAGCTTGTAGGTCTGCGGGTACTTGCGCAGCAGGGCCCTGGTGCCGTCGCTGAGCTTGTCCTCGTGCTGCGCCATGTTCTGCGACGTCACCGTGTACAGCGGCTTCTCGTCCTTGAACGGGTCGCCACGGCGGCCGCCGGGTTTGTCACCCGGGATGGTTCCGGCAAAGCCGCCGGTCCAGGCCGGGATGCTGCCGTCCTTGTTGCCGGCGCGTTCGGCACCCAGCGGCGTCAGGTCCGTCTTCAGGCGGGCGGCCTCCTCAGGGGTGGCGGCGCCGGCAGGGGTGGCGAGCAGCGTGCACCACAGCACAGCCACCGCGGCGATGGGGTTCAACGGGTTCTTCATTTGATGCCTCTCCAAGTCAGAAGGTCGTGGACAGCGAGAGGGACACGTAGTCGCGGTCCTTCAGCGCCTGCCTGAACTGCGCGTTGTTGGCGTTGTCCAGCGTCGGGCCTTCGGGGCCCAGGAACTTCACGAAGTTGATGGCGCCCACCCACTCGCCCAGGTAGACCGCGCGCACGCCGAAGTTCAGGTCGCCGCCCTTGTCGACACCGAAGGACGGGCCGACCGCGGACGACTTGCCCCAGGCGTAGCCCAGGCCGATCGATGGCGTCACGTCCAGGCCCGAGAACAGCTGGCGGTAGGTGGGCGAAAACACCATGCGCAGTGCCGTGGCCGAGCGGTCGGCATTCGGGTTGAGCATGCGTTCGTTTTTCGTCACCTTGTCGCGTGTGTTCCACGCGATCTCGCCGACGAAGCTGGCCTCCTGCGAAATGAAGCTGGGGCCCAGGCTGGCGATCCACGACACCTGGGCGTGCAGCGTCTGGCCCACCGCGTATCCGGGGTTGTCGCGGTTGTCGAAGTTCACGCCCGCGCCGATGGCCGGAATCACCGACTGCCCCGAACTGGCCAGCGGGGTGTTGCGGCGCACCGAGACCTCCGCAGCCAGGCTCCACTCGTCCACGCTCTTGGAGGCGCTGATGCCGAAGGCCTCGATGTCCTCGTGGTAGAGCCAGCGGTAGCTCTGGGCGGTGAGCGCCGGCGGCGCGCCCGCCAGGCGGTTGTTGATGTTGCTTGGGCCGGTGGCGTGGTAGTGGATGGCGTAGATGCCGAACTGGGTGTCGATGGCCTCGGCATTGATGCGCAGCTGCACGCCGAACTGGCCGCTGTCGCGGGCGTCGAGGTCCGGCTGGCGCTGGAACACGCCCGTGGGGCCGGCGTTGATGCGCTCGGCGCCGGGGCCCAGCGAGTCGCTCGTCGAGAGATAGGCGCCCACGGGCATGAGGCGGGTCTTCTCCCACTCGTAGCCGACGTAGGCACCCAGCGTCATGCTGTCCGACAGCGGTACCGCCGCGGAGAGCTTGCCGGTGGGCCGGGCGATCTCCTTGAACGTGGCGTTGGGTACCGAGAGCAGTTTCACCAGGTCCAGCGGCGCCATGCCACCGGCGATGCCGTTGGCGCCGAAGAACAGGCTCTCGCCCCAGAGCAGGGTGTGCCGGCCCAGTCGTACCGTGGCGGTTCGTTCGCCCAGCTGGAAGCGGCCGTGGACGAAGGCATCGAGCACTTCGGCCTTGCGCCCCATCAGCTCGCGCGTTTCATCCGGGAACTCGTTGCGGGGCGTGTGGTTCGCGCTGGTGGACGCGTTCTGGTTGCTGTGGTTGTAGTTCGCGTCGTACCAGGCCGCCGCACTGACGCGGGCACCGAAGCCGCGGTACGAGGCGTCGAGCTCGCTCAGCAGGTCGAGGCGTTTGGAGACGATGCCGCGGTCGAAGTTGTTGTTGCCGTCATCCTGGTTGGTGTTGTTCGGGCCCACCACGCCGGTGGGGCCGAACTGGGTGCGCGACAGGCCGGGCGAGCGCTCGCCGAGCCGGGCCGTGGTGCTGAGCTTGAGGGTGTTGTCCCAGCGCAGCTTGAAGTCCGGGTTGCCGGTGTCGATCTCGAAGGCCTGCGCGTGCAGCGCGGCCATCAGGGCCGCGGTGGTCGCGGCCACGCGCGGCATGCGCCGCCTTGCTGTGTAGTTTTTCATGGTCTCCTCTCGGGTGGTCGGGTCGGTGGATTCAGGCCGCCTGCGCGACGATGGGCGCCAGTGCGCGCGCCAGCGCCTGCAGGTCGGTTGTGGGGGTGGGCTCCAGATCCCAGCGCGCCGCCTGCGCCGTGATCGCATGCACCAGCGCGGCTCGGTGGGCACGCCGCGCCGTGAACGTCGCCAGCAAACCGGTGCGGCCGAGGCCTTCGCGGAGCAGATCGCCGAGCACGACGGCGTCTTCCATCGACTGCGCGGCGGCCTGGCCGAAGTGCGGCGGCAACAGGTGCGCGCTGCTGCCGATGCGCAGCGCAGCCCCCGCATGCCACGGGCCTTCCAGCAGACCAAAGCGCACCGGCCTGCCGATGACGGGGGCATCCGGTGGCAAGGCCGAGCCGATGGCGGCCAGCAGCGGGCCGCCGCCGGCCAGGCGGTCCCGCAGCGCCGCGGCCGTCACTTGGTCTGCTGTGCGGTGCGCGCGTTCGTCACGCAGGCAGGCAACACCGACCCGGGCCACGTCGACCGGCACGACCAGCGCCTTGCGGCCGGCCGCACCGATCACCCAGGTCGAGCGCTCGATCGCCTGCGGCCGCGGCAGCAGCACGAAGTCCCAGCACTGCGGCAAGGAGACGAAGCGGTCCTGCAGCGGCTGCTCGACACCCGCGACGTTCGACGCACCCGCCAGCACCAGCAGATCGCCCTGCCACTCGGCGCCGTCGCCAGTGACGGCCTGCACCTGCGCACCGTGCACCTGCGCGCTGCGCAAACCGGCGCGCCAGTGCACACGCACGCCTCGTGCCTCGGCGGCGGCCAGCAGCACGCCGAGCAGATCGCCGTAGACCATGCCGAAAGCGGCGGGCAGCCGTGCACCCGCCAGGTTCGGTGTGGGAATCGTGTCGATCGTCCGCCCTTCGGCATCGACCACCGCCATGCCCTGGTAGGCAAAGCAGCGCTGCAGGCAGGCCTCGGCCACGCCCAGCGCGGCGAGATCGCGAACCAGGTTGGGCACCACGTCGATGTGGGCAGGCATCGGAGCCACGCAGCCGGCGTGTTCGAAGAGGTCGACACGGACCCCCGCGTTTGCTGCCGCGATGGATGCAGCCAACCCGGCCAGACCTGCGCCGGCGATGGCGATGTGGTGCACGCGCAGCATGGTTCAGGAACCGCCGCGACGTGTTGCGAAAAGTCTTGGGACGAGTTCGTCCTGCGACTGGCCGAAGGCCATTCGTTGTCTCCAGTTCTGGTTGGGAAATCGGGTTAACGAGAGATTACGGAGCGCAGACGCAGATGAAAAATGGCTTGTTTCCACGCCACGATTCGATGGCGTGAACAGTTTTCGGGTTAACCCGAAACTTGCGACAAGCCATGCGCTTCAACCGACTCGATCTCAACCTGCTCGTCGCGCTCGATGCCCTGCTGGCCGAGCGCAGCATCACGAAGGCGGCCGAGCGGCTCAACCTCAGCCCCTCGGCCACGAGCAATGCGCTGGCGCGCCTGCGCGAGTACTTCGACGACGAGTTGCTGGTGCAGGTGGGCCGCCGCATGGAGCCCACACCGCGTGCCGAGGGCCTGCGCGACGCGGTGCGCGACATGCTGCTGCGCGTGGAAAGCACGATCGCCCTGCAGCCGGCGTTCGATCCCACCACCTCGGACCGGAGCTTCCGCATCTTCGTCTCCGACTACACGCAGCTGGTCTTTGCGCCACACGCGCTCGCACTGGCGGCCGAGCAGCGCTGCAGCGCGAGGTTCGAGTTCCTGCCGCAGGTCGCTACGCCGCACCGCAGCCTCGAGCGTGGTGAGGCTGACCTGTTGATCATTCCGCGCGGCTTCCTGTCGCCCGAGCACCCGCAGGAGGTGCTGTACAGCGAGGACTTCGTCTGCGTGGTCTGGCGCGACGGTGCGATGGCGCGCGGCGAGCTGAGCTTCGAGCGCTACGTCGCCGCCGAACATGTCGTGATGCAGCCGCAAGGCCATACCGGCGACTCCTTCGAGGCCTGGTTCGTCAAGCGCTACGGCGTCACACGGCGCGTGGCGGTGACCAGCTACAGCTTCGCTGCGCTGCCTGCGCTGGTGGTCGGTACCGATCTGATCGCCACCGTGCATCGCCGGCTGGCGCGCGTGCTGCAAGGCTCGCTGCCCATCGAGTTGCGCGAACCGCCCTTGCCGATCGTGGCCATGGAGCAGGGGCTGCAGTGGCACAAGTACCGCACGCAGGATCCCGGGCTGGTCTGGCTGCGCGCGCTGCTGCGGCGCGCCGTGGCACGCATGGACGGCAAGCCGCCACAGGCCTGATGCCGGTCTTGACCGTGCCTGCCGCCCAGCTTGACTGGTTGCGCCCACATGGGGCTGCCGGATTGACCGGAGCCGACGGCTGCCTGCCAATGCGGGGCCGTCGAAGGACCTCTGGAGTGCACAGCACATGAACGTGAGACAAACCCCATCGCGCCGCCGTGTCGTCAGTGGCATGGCCGCCATCGCCGCCTCGCTGGCCTGCCCACGGGTGTGGGCCCAGGCGCAGGGCACCGCCCGCGTGGTCGTTGGCTCCGGCCCGGGCTCGGTGATCGACGGGCTGGCGCGCCGCGTCGCCGAGAAGCTCCAGCCGGGCTATGCCGCCAGCGTCATCGTCGAGAACAAGACCGGCGCCAGCGGTCAGCTGGCCGTCGGCAGCGTGAAGACCGCCCCCGCCGATGGCCTGACGCTGCTGCTCGTGCCCACGCCCTACATGGCGATCTTCCCGCACACCTATCGCAGGCTGCCGTACAAGCCCGAGAGCGACTTCATCGCCGTCTCACGGGCGGCCACGCTGCACCTGGGCCTGGCGGTGGGGCCAGCCGTGCCCGCCGAGGTGAAGACCCTGCGCGACTTCGCCGCCTGGTGCAGCGCGAACGTGAGCAAGGCGCACTTCGGCTCGCCCGCTGCCGGTTCGACGCCGCACTTCGCTGGCGCCATGCTGGCACGCGCCGGCAACTTCACGCTCGACCACGTGCCCTACCGCGGCCCGACGCCGGCCGTGCAGGACATGGTGGGCGGCCAGATCGCCGCCGCCTGCACCGCGCTCGGCGACCTGAAGCCCTTCGCCGCGGCCGGGCGCTGCCGGCTGCTGGGCACCAGCGGCGCCGCGCGCAGCCGCTTCACGCCCGACGTGCCGACTTTCGCAGAGCAGGGCTTCACCGATGTCGTGATCGAGGACTGGTTCGGCTTCTTCCTGCCCGCCGGCACACCACCGGCGCTGGTGGCCCGTGCCTCGACGGCGATCCAGGCGGCCCTGGCGCAGCCTGAGGTCCAGCAGGCGATGGAGCAAAGCTCGCTGGAGGTCAAGGGCTCGACGGCGGAGGCGTTCGCCGCCCAGCTGAAGGCCGACACCGCACGCTGGGCGCCGGTGGTCAAGGCGATCGGCTTCACGGCCGACAGCTGAGCGCCCTGCGCGGAACCGCCACGCCTCGGCTGCGCGCGCCTGCGCTCAGATCGGCTCGGCGAGCACACGCAGTGACTGTTCGACCAGCTGCGTCTGCTCCTCGATCGGCGCGCGACGCTGCTCGCGCCGGCCGATCTCCAGCGAGTTCTCCACCACCAGGCGGCAGCGTTCATAGCGGCGTGCCATGAAGGCATCGAGTGCCGCCTCGACCGATGGCGCGGCCTGCAGCACCTCGGCAAGCACCAGCGCGTCCTCGGCGGCCATGCCGGCACCGGACGCGAGTTGCGGCGTGGTCGGGTGCGCGGCATCGCCGATCAGCAGTACACGCCCCAGGTGCCAGGGCCTGGGCAGCAGAAAACCTTCAAGCGGCCGCAGCACGACGGTTGTGCCCGGCACGCGCCGGTCGAGGATGCCCGGCAGCGGCCCGCCGTACCCCTCGAGCAGGCGCGCCAGTTCGCTGGACAGCGCCGGCTCCTCGAGCACCGGCCGGCGCGGCGTGGTCTCCAGCAGGAACAGGTACATCTGATCGGCCGAGACCGGCGTCAGCCCGACCTTCACCTCGCCACCGAGGAAGAAGTGGCGCCGCTCGATCTCAGGCGGCCGGTGCGCGGCGATGCGCCAGACGCACTGCCCGGTGTACTGGGGCCGCGGCGCGGCCGGGAACAGCAGTTGGCGTACGCGCGAGAACACGCCGTCGGCACCGACCACGAGCTCGTAGCGCGCCCGGCTGCCGTCGGCGAACACGACGTCCACGCCCTCGGCATCGCAGGCGAGGCGATCGACCGTGAGCCCGAGGCGGACGTTGACGCCGGCCTCGGTCGTGCGCCGCGACAAGAGCCCATGCAGCAGAGGCCTCATGATGCCGCCGCAGCCGGGCAGGCCGGCCTCGGCCGGCGGTGTCGGCACGATGCCGAGCCTGCGCCCGCTGCGATCGCACACCTGGATGCCGCCGCCCGTGTAGGCCTGCGCCTGCACGTCGCCGAGGATGCCCAGCGCCTTGAAGGCGCGCAGCGTCGCGCCGGTGATCGTGATGCCGGCGCCGTACACGCGCCAGCCCGGGTCGAGCTCGACCAGGTCGACCTGCGCGCCAAGGCCTTGCAAGGTGATGGCCGCCGACATGCCGCCGATGCCACCGCCGACGACCAGGATCCTGTTGAGCTTTGCCATGGTGTTCGTGAAGAAGGGTTCGGTGGGTCCGGGTCAGGCGGCGCCGGCGCCGTACACGGCACGCGCCTGCTCGGCGCTGGCCACGCACAGCACGACGGGGCCCGGCACAACGGGTGGTGGCGGCCCGGGGTGTTTAGGTGTCATGCAAGGATTCTCAGCACGCCGTCATCGCGCGGACAGTTCTTCTCGGCACCAAGGCCCGGACAGTCAACTCCGGCGGCACGCCGGCGCCATCGGGATTGGTGGCATCCACCTAGGATCGATGCCCATCAAAGATGACCCAGACCATGAACACCGAGACCAACGTCAGCGGACGACCGAAGACACTCGCCGAGTCGAGGGCCTGGATGCAGGCGCGGCTGGCCTCGCGCACGCACCCGATGAACGCACTGCCGCTGGATGAAGGCGCCGCATGGATTGCCGGCGTGCCAGCGCTCGACGGCGACGCCTGGGGCCGCTACTGGGGCGCGCTCGGCGACGAGGTCGCCGCGCGCGCTGAAGACGCTGAGCGCGCGGGCCACACCGAGCAGGCGATCGCGCTCCACCAGAAGGCCAGTGGCCTGTACTTCATGGGGCGCTTTCCCTGCCCCAACCACCCGGCCAAGCAGCGCTGTGCCGAGGCCGAACGCCAGGCCTACCTGGCCGGGGCGCGCCTGTGGCCGCTGCCCATCCGGCGCCAGGTGCTGCCGTTTGCCGGGCGTGAAGGTGAAGGCCACGAGCTCGCGTTGCTGGTGCGCAGGCCCTCGGGCCTGGCGCAGCCACCGGTGGTGCTGATGTGGGGCGGCGTCGACGCCTGCAAGGAACAGATGACGGCGGCCAGCAATGCGCTGCTCGCCCGCGGCGTGGCCACCGTGGCGATGGACAACGCGGGCACCGGCGAGTCGCCAGTGCGCGGCGTGCCCGATGCCGAACGGGTGTTCCTCACTGCGATGGACTGGATCGCCGCGCAGCCCGACTTCGCGGGCGCCCGCATCGGCCTGCTCGGCCGCTCCTTCGGCGGTTACTGGGCGACCAAGCTGGCCCATCAGGTGCCAGAGCGCATTGCTGGCGCGGTCAACTGGGGCGGCGGTGCGCACCACATGTTCCAGCCCGAATGGGTGGAGGCGTCGCGCCACCCCGACAGCTACCTGATGGACCTGGTGGAGACACGAAGCCGCATGCTCGGCGCATGCAACGACGCCGAATACATCGCCGGCTTCAAGCGCCTGTCGCTGCTTGACCAGGGGCTGCTCGACCGCCCATGCGCCCCGCTGCTGCTGGTCAATGGCCGGGAGGACAAACAGTGCCCGGTGGCCGACATCGAACTGCTGATCGGCCACGGATCGCCCAAGAGCGTGCGCCTGTTTCCGGGCGGCCACATGGGGCTGACGCCGCAGACGCTGCCGACCATCGTCGACTGGCTGGCCCGGCAGGTCGGCGCGGGGGGCACACGATGACGGCCCGCAACTGGCGGCAGGACATGCCATCGGCCGACGCCTACCGGATGGACAAGCTGCTCTTCGAGGTTCACCACATGGCCAGCCATCTCGAGCGCTACCGCGCCGACCCCGACGCCTACATGCAGGACATCGCGCTGCCGGCAAGCTTGAAGGCGGCCATCCGCGACAACGACATCGGCGCCATGTACCTGGCCGGCGTCAACCCGTACCTGCTGCGCGCCCATTGCCTGGGCCTGGGCATACCCGAACAGCATTTCCTGCAGTCGCTGCGCCGCGTGGCGCAGGCGCCGGCCAATGGAGCGGCCCATGGCTGAGCTGGTCGGGGTCTGGGCCGCCAGCCACACGCCGGTGATGCTGAACTTCCCCGACGCGATCCCCGACACGGATCGCGAGGCGATCTTCGGCGCCTTCCGCGGCCTGGGCGAGCAGATGCGGCGCGCCGATCCGCAGGCGCTGATCGTCGTGTCCGACGACCACCTGCACAACTTCTTCCTGAACAACTTTCCCGCCTTCTGCATCGGCGCCGCCGCGGCCTACCCGACGCCGGTGGAGCACTGGCTGAAGGCCGACAAGCGCACGCTGCAGGGCGACGACGGCCTTGGTGCGCACCTGCTGGCCAGCGCCTTGCAGGGCGGCTTCGATCCCTCGTTCTCGATGGAGCTGACGCTCGACCACGGCGTGCTGACGCCGCTGCAACTGGCAGGCCTTGCGGACTCGGTTCGCATCGTGCCGCTGCTGGTCAACTGCGTGCAGCCGCCCTTGCCGACGATGGCGCGTGCGCTGCAATGGGGCCAGCTCCTGCGGCGCGCCATCGCGTCCTACGCCGGCTGCGAGCGGGTTGCGATCCTGGCCACCGGGGGCATCAGCCACGACATCGCCACGCCGCGCATGGGCCATGTCAACGAGGCCTTCGACCGCGAGTTCCTGCGCCTGCTCGCCGCCGGCGACGACGCCGCCCTGGTGCGCCACGCCACCGAGCATGTCAACGAGGCCGGCAACGGCGCCGAGGAGATCCGCACCTGGCTGGTCGCGCATGGCGCGGCGGGTGGCGTGCGCGGCGAGACCCTCTACTACAAGGCCGTGTCCGCCTGGTACACCGGCATCGGCCTGTGCGCCTGGCGCGTGGGCCGCTCGGCATGAGGCCCGGCGGCCTCGCCTGGGAATGTGTCGGGCAAGCCGGTGCGCCGGTCGTGCTGCTGCATTCGCTGGCCACCCATCGCGACATCTGGCGCCTCCAGCTGCCGGCCTGGTCGGCGGCGTTCAGGCTGGTCTGCATCGACCTGCCGGGCCATGGTTCGAGCCCGGCGCCCGAGGCACCGCTCACGCTGGACGACCAGGCCGCACTCGTCTGCACCGTGCTCGACCAACTGGGCATCGAGCGCGCCGCGGTGGTCGGCCTGTCGTGGGGCGGCATGGTGGCGCAGGCCATGGCCTTGAAGGCGCCGTCGCGCGTGGGCTCGCTGGTGCTCGCCCACACCTCGGCGCACACGGCGCCGGCCTTGCGTGAGATCTGGCAGGCCCGCATCGACGATGCGGCGCAGCGCGGCATCGACGCGCAGGTGGCGCCGACACTGGCGCGCTGGTTCACGCCGGCTTTCATCGAGGCCAGCCCGATGACGATGGCATGGGTGGCGCGCCAGATCCGCGCCACGTCGCCGGAGGGTTATGCCAGCGCGATCCGGGCGATCCAGGCGCTGGACCACCTCGAGGGCCTGGCCTCGATCGACGTGCCGACGCTGGTCATCGCCGGTGAGCACGACGCGGCCGTGCCGCCGCAGGCCGCATCGGCCATGGCCGCGCGAATGCCGCGCGCCGAACTGCAGGTGCTGGGCGGCGCGGGCCACATCGGCAACGTGCAGCAGCCCCTGGCCTTCACCGAGGCGGTCGGGCGTTTCCTGCGCGGCGTCGGCCACCCCGCCTGAGCGCCGGCACGGGCCGGGGACCGCCCGGCCCGGATCGAGTCGGCCAGCACAAAGCGTCTGGCCTGGCGAGTGGATTCCGTGGACACCAGCATTCCACGGAACCCACTTTGAGCGCCGGCAGACTCTTGGCACATTCGCGGCAGACCCACAGAGGCCGCCATGGAGACTGGCATCCCCTCGGCGCCGATGGCGCCGACCGTTCGGCACTTCACGACCGACAGCGCACCGCGCGCGGAGCGCAGTGCGCTGTTCCAGCGCGAGATGCACCGGCTGTTCGCGATGAACCTGTCCGTGAGCACGTCCGCGCCCAGGCCGCTGTCGGCGCAGATCGTCGCCTACCGCGGGCGCAGCCTGCATGCCGCCGCTCTGCGGCTGTCGCCGCATTCCACCGCCGCCGTGCCGGCGGCTGCGTCGGGCCACTCGCGGCTGCTGGTCTCGCTGCACAAGGAAGGCACCGCCGTCGTCGCGCAGGGCGGCCGCGAGAACCGCATCGAACCGGGCGACGTGTTCGTGATCGATCCGGCGCGCCCCTTCTGCATCGAGACCGGTGAGGTGCACTCGCATTCGGTGTACCTGCCCACCAGTGCGCTGCGCCGGTTCGTGCCGCAGCTCGACGACGTCACGGCGCTGCCGATCCGTGGCAACGGCGGGCCGGCAGCCGCTTTTCGCGCCACGCTCGAAGCCTTGTTCACATCGCTGGAGACGCTGCAGGACCCGGTGGCCGATTGCATCGGCGAGGCGCTGCCGGCGCTGCTGGCTGCGGCATTCGTGTCGAGCGCAGCGCCGTGTGCCCCGTCGCGCCTGCGCCAGCTGCACCGGCGCCGCATCGTGCGCTACGTGCACGACCACCTCGGCGACCCGCAGCTCGACGCCCTGGCGGTGGCGCGCGGTGTCTGCCTCTCGCTGCGGCATCTCAACAGGCTGTTTGCCGAAGAAGGCAACTCGCTGATGAAGTGGGTGTGGGCCGAGCGCCTGGAGCGCTGCGCCAGCGACCTGCGAACCCATGCGCTGATGTCGATGACGATCGCCGAGGTGGCCTACCGCTGGGGCTTCAGCCATGTGTCGCACTTCAGCCGGGCCTTCAAGCTGAGGTTCGGCATGTCGCCGCGGGCCTGGCGCAGCGGGGCAGCGCTTTCGTGACCCGTCGCCGCGAACAGCCAGAACCTGGCTGACCACCGCGGCCTCGAAGCAACAGGGCGGCGTCGGCACGCCCGCAGGCGGTCACCAGGTGCCGGCTCGCGCGCACCTGGCTGCACGCGGGGGTCTCTACAACGACGGAAACAACTTCGGCGAGCGCGCCGCGCTTCGCCGCCACCGCCCCGTGCACGCTGCAGCGCGGCCCGGCGATGAGCGATCTGACATCATGTGCGGGCGGCCGGTGGTCGCAGATCCGATTCGGCACAAAGGCCCACGCGCGACGCCACCCCATGCGCATCCGCGCCGGGGTCTGCGAGCCGCCCGGTGGCCACGAAGCGAGAGGTACACGCCGTATGTTGAGCTGGGTCCGCTGCGCCCTGGTGCAGACCGCCGCCGTGGCCGCGCTGTCGGGCATGGCGTTCGCCCGCGCTCAGGACATCCGGGTGGTCGAGCTGCCGTTGGTGAGCGGCTCGCCGATCCAGTTCCACCCATTGCCAGTGCCGCCGGCGCCCATGGCGCTGCAGCGCATGGCGCAGGACCGTTTCGGCTTTCTCTGGCTGAGCGCGTCGGACGGCCTGCGGCGTTACGACGGCTACCGCTTCATGAAGGTGCCGGAGGGTGCGGTGGCCCAGACCGTCGGTCACACCATCGGGCATTCCCTGGTTGCGGACCGCGCGGGGCAGCTGTGGATCGGCGCCGACGACTCGCTCAACCGCTACGACCCTGCCACCGGCAGCTTCCGGCAGTACCGGTCGCCGGACGACAAGTGCGGCACGGTCGCGGTGGCACACGACATCGTCGAGGACCAGGACGGCGTGGTCTGGCTGGCCACCGACGACGGCGTCACCGCCCTCGACCCGGCCACGTCGAAGACGACCTGCCACCGCCCGCGCCACACGCCATCGGTCGGCGAGACCCGCGTCATCGCGATGGCGGCGGTGAAGGACGGTCCGCTGTGGATCACCAGCAGCGAGGGACTGCACGCGCTGGACCGCCGCTCCGGCCAGGTGCTGCGCCACATCCGGCTCGAGACGGCCTCCGGACGCCGGTTCGTCTGCACCGGGTTCCCGGCCCGGCCCTTCCAGGACAGCCGCGGCACGCTGTGGGTCGGCCTGGCTTCTGGTGGCGACCTGGCCGCCGTCGACGTCGCGAGCGGCGCGGTCACGGTCTACGTGTTCCGCAACGGCGCGGTGGCATCCAACGCCTCGTCCGGTGTCGTCTCGATCCAGGAGGACCGCGAGGGCGCGCTGTGGCTGGGCACCCACCGGCTCGGGCTCGTGAAGCTGGCGCCGGACCGCCAGCAAGCCTTGCGGCTGCAGGGCGAAGCAGACGATCCGGAGGGCCTGCGCGACGACCTCGTGGTCAACGTGTTCCGGGACCGCGACGAGAACTTCTGGGCGTTCACGCGGTCTGGGGCGGTCCACCGTTTCGACCCGGATCGGCCGCGCTTCCGCACCTACCGATCCCAGCGCGGGCCGGTGCAGGGCAGGGTGACCGCGGCGTTCGCCGAGGACCCCGACACGCTGTGGATGGGCACCGACCGCGGCCTGACCCGCATCGACCGCAGGTCGGACCAGCACTCGCTGCTGGACCTGCCCGCCCTGGCCCGTGGCGTCAGCGCGATCGCGAAGGACCCCTCCGGCCCGCTCTGGCTGGGGACAAACGGCAACGGGCTGGTGCGCTACGACCCGGTCTCCGGCCAGCACATCACCTACACCCACCAGGCCGACGATGCCCGGTCGCTGAACCACAACCGGGTCACCGCGCTGCGGGTCGACGGCAGCGGCGGCCTGTGGGTCGCGACCGACTTCGGGCTCAGCCGTTGGGATCCCGCCCGCGGCGACTTCACGACCCACCGGCCAGCGGCGAAGGGGCTGGTGCAGTACCGTTCGATCGCCGAAGGCGCCGACGGCGTGCTGTGGCTGGCGACCGCATCGCGCGGCCTGCAGCGCTTCGATCCCCGCAGCGGCAGCTTCGAGGTCTTCGACGCCCCGCTGCGCAGCGCGCAGCCGCCCGGCCACAACCGCGTCAACGCGGTCCACGTGGACCGCTCGGGCATGGTGTGGGCAGCGACCTTCCGCGGCCTGGGCCGGTTCGATCCCGGCAGCGGCAGCTTCAGCTCCTACGCCTCGCGCTCGGGGCTGCCCGCCGACATGGTGGTGGGCATCCTCGAAGACGACGACGGTCGACTGTGGATCAGCAGTCCGAACGGGCTGTCGCGCTTCGACCCCCGCAGCGAGCGCTTTGCGAACTACCACGCCGCGGACGGGCTGCTGAGCGACCGTTTCGCCAACCCGGCGGTCGCCGCCCGCGGCCCGCGCGGCGAATTGTTGTTTGGCTCGCAGAAGGGGCTGGTCGCGTTTTTCCCCGACGAGGTCGCCGGGGAAAAACGGGCGCCGCCGGTGCACCTGACCGACCTGCGTGTGTCCGGCGAACCGGCGCTGCCCGGCGGCGGCCTGCTGGAGCGGCCCATCTGGGCCGCCACCGCGCTGGAGTTGGCGCCCAGCAGCGTCGTCTCGTTCGAGTTTGCCGCGTTGAACTACGTGGATCCGCTGCGCACGCGCTACCGCTACCGCCTCGAAGGGTTCGAACCCAGGTGGAGCGAGGTCGACAGCACCCGGCGCAGCGCCACCTACACGATGTTGCCGCCGGGCGACTATGCGTTCGTGGTGCAGGCGCGCAGCCCGCGCGGCGAGTGGACCGAAGGCCCGCCCGCGCTGCGTGTCCAGGTGCCGCCGCCATGGCATGCGACGTGGACGTTCAGGGCCTTCGTCGGCGTGCTGGTGCTGGGCACGCTCTGGGCTGCCTACCGCGGCCGCGTCCGCCGCCTGAGCCGACAGTTCGACGAGCGTGAACGCGTGGCGCGCGAACTGGCGCGCGAGCTGGAGCAACGTGTGGCCGAGCGCACCGAGGCGCTCGCCCATGCCCAGCTCGCGGCCGAAGCCTCCGACCGTGCCAAGAGCGAGTTCCTGGCCAACATGAGCCACGAGATCCGCACGCCGATGAACGCCATCCTCGGCATGTCGTACCTGGCCCTGCAGACCGGGCTCGACGCCAGCCAGCGCAACTACGTCGACAAGGTGCACCGTGCCGCCGAGTCGTTGCTGGGCATCATCAACGACATCCTCGATTTCTCGAAGATCGAGGCCGGGCGCCTGGAAATCGAGAGCATCCCGTTCAAGCTGGGCGACGTGCTCGACCAACTGGCCACGCTGGTCGGCATGCGCGCCGAACAGAAGGGGCTGGAGCTGCTGTTCAAGCTGTCGCCGGGGCTGCCGACCGCGCTGGTGGGCGATCCTTCGAGGCTGGGCCAGGTGCTGTTGAACCTGTGCAACAACGCCGTCAAGTTCACCGAGCGCGGCGAAGTCACGGTGACGGTGGCCGAGATCGCGCGCGAAAGTGCAGCTGAAGGCCCGCGCGTGACGCTGCGCTTCGAGGTGCGTGACACCGGCATCGGTCTCGCGCCAGAAGCGCGCGCGCGCCTGTTCCAGCCCTTCACGCAGGCAGATGCCTCGACCAGCCGGCAATACGGTGGAACAGGTCTGGGGTTGGCCATCAGCCGCCACCTGGTCGAGCGCATGGGTGGAGAGATCGGGGTCGACAGCGAAGCTGGCCGCGGGAGCTGTTTCCACTTCGGCGTGCCCTTGGGGCTCCAGCCCGAGGCCGCGCAGCCGGTGCAGGGCGACGCACTGCGCGGCACGCGTGTGCTGATCGTCGACGACCATGCGGCGGCGCGTGAGCTGTTGCACATGCTGGCGACGTCGCTGGGCCTGCAGGCCGAGACCGCCAGCGACGGCGCCGCTGCGCTGCAGGCCGTGGCGCAGGCCGACGCGGCAGACCGGCCCTTCGGGCTGCTGCTGCTGGACTGGCGGATGCCGGGCCTGGACGGCATCGGCTGCCTGGAGCAACTGAAGCGAACGCCCCGTCGACACGGCGTGCCGGTGGTGCTGATGGTGGCCGCGCTCAGCGGCGGCGAGGCCGAACGCCAGCTGGCGGCGCGTGGCCTTCAGGTGGCCGGCTTGCTGGCCAAGCCGGTGACACCATCCGGTCTGCTGGACGCCTGTGCCGGCGCCTTGGGCCATGCACGCACCGCGCCGAGCCGCGACGATGTTCGCCATCAGCGGCTGCAGGCCCACCAGGCCGGCCTGGCGGGCGCGCGCATCCTGCTGGTGGAGGACAACCCGCTCAACCAGGAGCTGGCGCGCGACCTGCTCAACCGAGCCGGCATCGTCGTCAGCATCGCCGGTGACGGCCGCGAGGCCCTGAACATCCTGGAGAGTGAACATTTCGACGCCGTGCTGATGGACTGCCAGATGCCGGTGATGGATGGTTACCAGGCAACGCGCGAGCTGCGTCGGCGCCCCGCGCTGAAGGACCTGCCGGTGATCGCGATGACGGCGAACGCACTGGCGGGTGACCGCGAGAAGGTGCTCGGCGCCGGCATGAACGACCACGTGGCCAAGCCGATCCGCGTCGACGAGCTTTTCGCCGCGCTGGCGCGCTGGGTTCAAGGGTCGTCGCCTGCACCGTCGCCGGCAGCCTCGCCGCCGACGCTGGACGAGCGCGCCGGCCTGGCGTCGGCGATCGGCGACGAGGCGCTGTACCGCCGCCTGCTGCGCATGTTCCTTCAGCGCGAGTCGGACTTCGCCGCCCGCTTCCGCAGCGCCTGCGCCGCGGGCGACCGGGACACCGCCAGGCGCTTCGCGCACGACCTGAAGAGCGTGGCCGGCACCCTGGGCATGCCTGCGCTGCAGCAGGCCGCCGCGGGGCTGGAAGCGGCCTGCGGCTTGCCGGGCGATGCGGCGGCGCTGGAGCCCCTGCTGCAGGCGGTACAGCGCCAGCTCGAGCCGGTGCTGGTTTTGCTGCGGGAGCGTGGCTGGGCCTGAGTCGCGCTGCGTGGGCCACGTTCACGAGGCCTTGCCGATGGAGCACAAGCCGGGTGCGAACTGAGGCGTGGGCCTGGACTGCTGCGGTTCAGCGGCGGTTCGAAAGCTGTCCAAACCACGTCCCGCCCGGCAGACGTGACCGCTGACCCAACGGCCACCGTTGCGCCGCAGCAACCGCTGGCGGCCGATGA
Organism: Rubrivivax sp.; assembly: GCA_018780805.1. Lineage (GTDB taxonomy): Bacteria > Pseudomonadota > Gammaproteobacteria > Burkholderiales > Burkholderiaceae_C > Rubrivivax. Next base: position 19,142 of record JADMJD010000068.1, read on the forward strand.
CGACTGGGCGGCGTTCGATTGTGAGCACGCCGCCTCAATCCACGGGTCCCGCCGCGACGCCTGGCGGCATCGCCGGCAAGGTGGGCCTGTCGACGCCGCAGGTCGAACGAGTTTGGTTGTACAAGGTGCAGCAACTCAAGCGCCCAAACGGGACGCCCACTGTCCTGCTGGGCCACTTGACAGCCGGCCTGCGCTGGCCAGGGCAGGGCCTTGCGCGATCACTGATGGTCCATGCGCTCACAGCGGTGGCGCGCCTGTCCGAGCAAGCCGGCTGCTTCTGTGTGCTGATCCAGCCGTTGGACGACGATGTGCGGGCGCTTTGCGCAGCCTTCGGGGTCGAGGACCTTTCGTTCGATCCTGCCCGCAGCATGGCGATCCGGATCGCGGACCCAGTTCGCATCGGCTTCGGGGCACGTGACTGCGCTGGCATCTCCTGGCGCACTGGCTCCGATGCGGCGTGACGAGCCCTTGCGCTGGCGACGGCATCCCAACAGGAAGGTGACTGTTGTTGGTCTCATGAAGTTCCGCGCGGAATGGGGGAACAGCCAGGGGCGCCCTGCGAGATGCGCCCTCTGCTTCCTCAATGAGCTCAACAGCTCAGGTCGCCGTTTTGTCGCCCGTCAGCCACCCCACCAAACCCCGCGCACCAATGCCCGCACCAACACGCGGTCCGGGCGTTTTTGTTTGGCGCGCGGGGTCTTTGTTTGGCCGATGGGTTTGACGGATGGGGCTGACGGGTGGCAGCGGCATCAAAGATCAGCGGTCGGCCGCCACTTCCCACGCGTCAGGGTTGAGCCGGAATCCGACGCCGCGCACCGTGGCGATGACGGCTTTGTCGCCCCCGGCGGGCTGCAGCTTGCAGCGCAACCGGTGCACATACACGTCGAGGACGTTGGTCAAGGGGTCTTCACTGGCACCCCACACGTTGTTCAGGATGCTGGCGCGTGTGAACACCTTGCCGGGCGCCGACAGCAGCAGTTCCAGCAGCGCCAACTCTTTGGCTGTGAGGTCCAGCCGCTCGTCGTCCAGCGTCACTGCGAGGGTTTCGCGGTCGAAGACGAGGCGGCCGATGGTGATGCGCGCCGGCCGCGGCGAAGCGACCAGTCCGCGCCGCGCCAACGCTTCGATGCGGGCCACCAATTCGTCAAAGGCAAAGGGCTTGGTCAGGTAGTCGTCTGCGCCCATCCGCAGGCCGACCACCTTGTCCTCGGTGCTGTCCAGCGCCGAGAGCATGAGCACCGGCGTGCGGGAGCCGGCAGCGCGCAGCTGTTGGCAGACATCCAGGCCTGACAGATCGGGCAGCATCACGTCCAGGATCACCACCGCAGGCTCCACGGTCAGCGCTGCGGCCAGGCCGCTGCGGCCGTCACGGGCCACCACGGGGGTGTGGCCTTCGGCCTGCAGCCCCCGTGCCACGAAGTCGGCGACCCGGGACTCGTCTTCGATGATCAGCAGCTTCACGCGGGCCGCTCCGGGCTGGTGTCGACTTCGTCGGCTGTTGCACGCAGCGTGGTGGACGCGGTGCTGTCGGGCGGCTCCACATGGCCCGGCAGGTCGACCTCGACCAGCGTGCCCCGGCCGGCCTCGCTGTCGATGCGGATGTGTCCCCGGTGCGCCTCCACGATGGCCTTGGCCATGGTCAGGCCCAGGCCCGATCCTTCGCGGTCCGTGGCGTTGGCACCGCGGTAGAAGCGGTCGAACAGGTGGGGCAGTTCTTCGTGTGGGATGCCGGGGCCGATGTCACGCACGCCCAGACGCAGCCCAATGCCGGTGGGCACCAGGCTGACCGTGATGCGGCTGCCTTCGTCGCCATAACGTTTGGCGTTGTCCAGCAGGATGTGCAGCAGTTGCCGCAGGCGCACGGGGTCGCCATCGACCACTGCGGCCGGCTGCCGCTGCGTGTAGTTCACCTCGATGGCACGCTCGCGCGACAGGGCGCGAGAGTCCACGCAGGCCGCCGCCACCAGGTCGTCGAAGGGCGTGGGCACCGTGTTCAGGCGCAGCTTGTCGGCATCGCTGCGGGCGATGAACAGCAAGTCGTTGACCAGCTGCGCGGTGTGCTCGGCCTGCTCGACGATGCGGTGCAGCGTCGCCCTCACCGCCGACTCGGCCGGCTCGGCCGGCAGCGCGGCACGCAGCGCGACCTCGGCCTCGCCACGGATGATGGTCAAGGGTGTGCGCAGCTCGTGGCTGATGTCGGCCAGGAAGCGGCGGCGCACCGCGTCGGTGGCGCGCAGCGCGGCGTTGGCCTGGCTCAGTTCGGCAGTGCGGTCGGCCACCGTGGCCTCCAGCGTGTCGCGCGCGGCCTGCAGTTCGTCGAGCATGCCGTTGATGAGGCGGCCGACGCGGGCAAACTCGTCGTCGCCGACCACCGCCACGCGGCTGTCGATGTCGCCCAGCGCCACGGCGCTGGCGGCATCGGACAGCTGACGCAGCGGCCGGCGCAGCCGCCGCAGCAGCACGGCAATGCTGATGGCGGCGAACAACAAACCCGCAGCGGCCGCGATGCGCGTCGCCCGGGCCGAGTCGGTGAGCGTGGCCTTGGCGTGTGCGTCGGCGGCGCGGACCGCCTGGTCTTCCTGGTCGATGGCGGCCTGGATGGCACTGCGGAAGTTGCGCGCCAGCCCACCACCCTCGCCTTGTTTGTCGACGGCGGCGATGATGCGCTGGATGGCCTCGTCACGGCGCCCACCGGACAGCAGACGCGAGACCTGGTCGTATTCGCCCACCAAGGCCTCGATGGACGCTTCCACTTGCCGCAACTTGGCCAGTTCGAGCGCGCCGTCCACCGGCTGCTGGGCAGCCACGGCTGCCACCTGCTGGGAAATGCCCTCGCGGACGCGTGTGATGTCGGCCCGGATGCGGGCCTCGGCCTGGCCTTCGCTCAGCCCGCCGCTGGCACCGGCCAGCGCCACCATCGTGAGGTCGGTGAGCAAGCGGTTGGTGTCGACACGCACGCGTAGCAGCGCTTCGAGCACCTGGTGCGTGACCTGCGTGCGTTCAATGGCCTCGATGGCCTCGTTGGCGCTGCGCCAGGCGATGTAGGCCACGCCCAGCACGACCAGCAACAACACCAGCAGCGAGCCGACCAACAGCGTGCGGTATTGCCTCAGCGCCTTGGTCGAGATGCCACCAGCCATGGCGGCGATTCTGCGCGGTGAATCTGTGCCCCATCACCGGGGTCGCCCCGGTTGCACCGGGTGGGGGAACCGGGCAGGCGCCTCAGCCGGCCAGGCTGCCGGCAAAACTCCAGACGAACCAGGCTGTGACGCCCAACCCACCCAGGTTCAGCGCCACGTCCTTGGGCGGCGCTTTTTCCAGCCACGAGGCACCCCACACCAGGGCGCCGAGCATCGCCAGGCCGAGCAACAGATCCTGGCCCTGTGAAGTGCCGGCTGAGCAGCTGTCGCAGCCGATCAGCGGGGCGGCAATCCGAAGAACGAACCCTGCAGCGGCCAAGCCGAGAAGGGTGCGGGCGGAAAAGGGAGCCATCACGTTCTTTCCGGGTGTGTGGTTGTAGACCGCCACTGCACCCTAGGGTAAGTACGGGTGGAAGTGTACTCCTCGAAAACCCGCTCATCACGAGAACTTCACAACTTCAGCAGGCTTCTTTTCGGTCTTGTTTTCAGACTGTCCCTGCCCGCCGTCCAAGCCGGCCAAGCAACGAAGAACTGGAGACAAACATGTCCAACGCAACCAGCAAGCCCACCGCGGCTGCCTCCCCGGGGCCAGTCCCGAAAGACTGGATCGCCGGCCTCAAGGAGAACGCCCGCTTCGATCTGATGGCGGGTTTCATCATCTTCCTGATCGCGCTGCCGCTGAGCCTGGGCATCGCCATCGCCTCGGGCTTCCCGCCCATCGCAGGCCTCGTCACGGCCGTCATCGGCGGCATGCTGGGGGCGCTGATCAGCGGCTCGCACGTCACCATCAACGGTGCCGCCGCCGGCCTGATCGCCATCTGCTTCGGGGCCGTCACGGCCCTGGGCCTGGACCCGGCCACCGGCCAGGTGGACATGATCGCTGGCTTTCGCTACGCGCTGGCCGTGGGTGTGGTCTGCGGCGTGCTGCAGATCGCCATGGGCCTGGCCCGCATGGGTAAGCTGACCAACATGTTCCCGCTGAACGTGGTGCACGGCATGCTTGCCGGCATCGGCGTGATCATCATGGCCAAGCAGATCCACCTGGCACTGGGTGTGTCGGTGTCGGGCGACATGATCAAGACCATCGCCGCGATCCCGTCGAGCTTTGCCGGCATGAACCAGAACGTCGCCTTGATCGGCCTCATCAGCCTGGTCATCATGATCGTCTGGCCGCGCATGGGCAAGATCACCAAGTTCGTGCCGGCGCCGCTGGTGGTGGTGCTCGCGGCCGTGCCCCTGGGCATGTTCTTCGGGCTCGACAAGAAGTACCTGGTGCAGGTGCCGCTGAACATCGCCGAGGCCTTTGCGATGCCCGACTGGGGCAAGGTGAACACCGGTGTGTTCTGGAAGTTCGTCGTCACCTACATGTTCGTCGCCAGCCTGGAGTCGCTGCTCACGGCCGCGGCCATGGACAAGATGGACCCCTGGAAGCGCCGCTCCAACATGAACCAGGAGCTCATCGGCAAAGGTGCGGCCAACGCGCTGAGCTCCTTCATCGGCGGCCTGCCGATGATCGCGGAAGTGGTGCGCAGCTCGGCCAACATCATGAACGGCGCCCGCACGCGTTGGTCGAACTTTTTCCACGGCGTCTTCATCCTGGTGGCCGTGGCCGCACTGCCGGCCGTGCTGAACATGATCCCGCTGGCCGCGCTGGCCGGCATGCTGGTGTTCATCGGCTTCCGCCTGGCGCACCCCAAGGAGTTTGTGCACGCCGCCCACACCGGCAAGGAAGAGCTGTTCTACATGGTCGCCACCACGGTGATCGTGGTGGCTGTGGACCTGCTGTGGGGCGTGATTGCCGGCTTCGCGCTGGCGGTGCTGGTCAACGCCATGCGCGGGGTGCGCTCGGCCAAGGCGCAGGCGCGCGTCAAGGCGGACGGCGACAACCTGCGCCTGGAACTGCAAGGCGCGCATGGTTTCCTGAACTACGTGTCGATGCGCGGCCAGCTCGATGCGCTGCCCCCGGGCAAGAAGCTGACCATCGACTACAGCGGCGTCAGCTACATGGACCACACGGTGCACGAGCGCTTCCATGACTTCGACGGCGAATACGCGCAGACCGGCGGCAGCGTCAGCACGGTGGGCCGCGAACACCTGAAACCGCTGTCCGGCAGCGACGTGGCCGCCCTGGCCGCACGGGCCTGACCCTGGCCTGAACCCGGCCCGCCCCGCCTGAAACCGACAGACGCCGCCCAGGCGGGGCGTCCCCTGCGCACCAGACTCACCGGAGACCACCCATGGGCATCGCCAGTGCCATCCTCTTCACGCCGCTGCTGACGGCCTTGCTGATCCTGCTGTCGCCGGCCCGTGTGCCGCGCGTGGCCCAGTGGCTGGCCCTGGCCGGTGCTGGCGCCACGCTCGGGCTGACGCTGATGTTGCTGCAGGGCTTCGACGCCGCGGTCCAGGGCGCGCAGTTCAGCGAAACGCTGCCCTGGGTGCCGGAAATCGGCGTGCACTACAGCGTGGGCGTCGACGGCGTCTCGCTGCCGATGGTGCTGCTGACGGCGCTGCTGGCCCTGGTGGCGGTGGTGGCCTCCATCGGCATGGTGGACAGCAAGGTCAAGGGCTACTTCGCCTGGTTCCTGGTGCTGGAGTTCGCCATCCTGGGGGTGTTTCTGGCGCAGGACTGGTTCCTGTTCTACGTGTTCTGGGAGATCGCGCTGATCCCGATGTTCTTCCTCATCGGGGTCTGGGGCGACGAGCGGCGCGGTGTCGCCAGCATGAGCTTCTTCCTGTACACGCTGGCCGGCTCGGTGCTGCTGCTGCTGGGCATGGTGGCGGCCTACCTGGCCAACCCGGAGCACAGCTTCGACATGGCCTCCTTCCTGAAGGCCAGCGCCGGCTGGGACCGTGAATTTCAGATCTTCGTCTTCGCGTGTTTCTTCGTCGGCGTGGCGGTGAAGATCCCGTCGGTGCCGCTGCACGGCTGGCTGCCGCTGGCCCACGTGCAGGCGCCGGTGCCGGTGTCGATGATGCTGTCCGGCGTGATGCTGAAGATGGGCGCCTACGGCCTGCTGCGCATGTTCGAGCTGGTGCCGCTGGGCGCCGAGGCTGCGCTGGAGGCCGTGCTGGGCCTGGGTCTGCTGAGCATCGTCTACGGGGCCTTCATGGCCTGGCGGCAGGACGACCTCAAGGCCATGGTCGCCTACTCGTCGATCAGCCACATGGGCTTTGTGATGGTGGGCGTGGCGGCACACAACATCAGCGGCATGACGGGGGCGCTGAACCAGATGTTCACGCACGGCGTCATCACCGCAGCCTTGTTCATGCTGGTCGGCGTGGTCTACCAGCGCACGCACACGCGGCAGCTCAGCGACCTGGGCGGCCTGGCGCGCCCGGCCCCACGCTACGCGGTGGTCATGACGGTGGCGCTGCTGGCCTCGATGGGCCTGCCCGGGCTGGCTGGTTTCATCAGCGAGTTCCACGTGCTGGTGGGGGCCTTCGAGCGCTGGGGGGTGTGGGTGGCGCTGGCCGGGGTGGGCGTGCTGGTGACCTCTGCGTACTCGCTGCGGGTGTTTGCGCGCATGTTCGTGAGCCCGCCGACATCACACACGCCGCAGATGACCGACCTCAACCTGCGCGAGCTGGCCGTGGTGACGCCGCTGGTGTTGCTGATGCTGGTGCTGGGCCTGTTTCCCGGCGCCTTTTTGAGCCTGTCGAACCCGGCGCTCGACGCGCTGCTGCCACGCTGAAGGCGTCGGCTCCACGAGGAAACGATGATGGACAACCACGACAAGCACGACAAAAACGCGCCAGCGCTTGACACGCCTGAGCAGCGCCGCCAGCACCTGGTGCACGAGATTCATCACTACGCCCACATGCTGTCCGAGCAGGGGCCGATGAACATCACCTTCGTGCACAACAACACCCTGCTGGGGCTGCAGCACCTGCACTTCGAAGCCGCCATCACCGAAGCCCGCCGTGTGATGGGGGGCCGTGGCTACGAGCCGCTGGCGCAGTACCGCAGCTACCACGCCAACGGCCGCATCAGCGATGCCGACATCGACCGATCGCTGGATGAGCGTGCGGGCCTGGACCGCGGGGCTGTCCTGGCCCGCGTGGCGGGCCAGGATGTGACGGCACGCAGCGTGCTGCGGGCGCACCTGGTGCACGGTGTCGACGCGGCAGACATCGACACGTTTGCCGACGTCTTTCCGATGGCCGGGGGCGACCAGCGCTTCATGGCCGACGTTCCGCAGCCGAGCCGCCAGCAGCTGCTGCGCGATGCCGAGGCAGCCTTGCGCAGCGACCACGCCCGGCTGGGCCAGGACTGGACGCTGTGCGACTGGCTGGGCGAGGTGCTCGGTCTGGACATCCGAAGCCAGGTGGTGCAGACGGCGCGGTCGCACCTTGACAGCCCGGCCCCCGACCAGCGCACTTCGCTGCAGGCACTGGGGGTGGCCGGGGCACTGGTGGCGGGCTACGTGGCCTGTGTCGACCGACAGGGCCCGGACGAGCCGGGCGCCGGCCCGCAGCGCCGCGAAGCATGGCGGCGCCACTACCTGCAGACCGAACAACGCATCCTCGACACCCTGGCGCGCCGGCACCTGGGTGTGCCCGGGCGCCTGGAGGTGATCGTGGCGCACTTCGAGGCGGACCTGGAGGCCTATGCGCTGCGCCGGCTCTGGCAGCGTTCGCTGGCGCTCTGCGGTTCGGCCGACCCGGTCGGGCCCACCGACGGCCACTCGCTGCTGCCCCGCGAGGCCCGTGCCGACGCGGCCGAGACCTGGATCGATGTGCTGCGGCGCAGCGACCCGGTGGACGGGCCGCCCGTGGCGCTCTCGCCAGCGGAGGCAGTGCAGCTCGACACCTGGCTGACCGCAGCCGAGGCCCCGGGCGAAGAAGCAGAGCTGATGCGTGCCGCGCATGCGGGGCCCCTGGAGGCGCTGCGCAACGCCTGGCGCGACGGCCTGCTCGACGCTGCCGGCGTGCGTGCCTTGGCCCGCCTGGCAGCGCAGGTGCCGCAGTTGTTCGGCCCCGATGCTGTGGCCCTGGCCGAGGCCTGCGCCGACCGGCTGCCACGCCGCCAGATGTGGGCCTGTGCCCGTGAACAGCTCCAGGCCGATGTGGCCCGCGTGGGCGACGGCTGGACCCACGCCGACTGGCTGGCCACGCTGACGGGCACCCATGTGCTGGACCGTGTCAACGCCTACATGATCCGTGTCTGCTCGGCCTTTCTGGACGAAGGCCTGGCGTCCTGGCACATGCCGGACCGTCGGCTGGGATTCTTCGGCGCCTGGCGCCAGCTGGCCCAGGACGACCTGAGTTTTGCGCTCGACGGCGTGGACGGCTGGCGCGACGAACTCTCGGCGCTGCCCGACAGCGCCGAGGACACGCTGCTCCTGTTGATGCAGCGCCTGGGCCTGGCGCCTGCGCAGTGGGGCAACACCGTGGCCCGGTTGCTGGCGCAGCTCAAGGGCTGGGCCGGCATCGCCTACTGGTACGAGTTGCACCCCGCGCACTACAAACAGGCGGCGCACCCCATCAACACTGCACAGTACCTGGCTGTGCGCCTGTTCAGCGAGTGGATGTGCGTGCGCCAGCTGTGCCGCGAACAGTTTGGCCAGGGCACCAGCTTGGCCGAGCTGCAGCAGCACCTGGCGGCGCAGCCGGAGGCCTATCTGCTGCGCCGCGCGCTGCACGGCCACCAGTTGCACGACTCGCTGGCCGCCCAGGCACGCCAGGTGCTGGCCGAACCACGCGGCCGCGGCCTGGCCGCCACCGCCGATGCAGCCTGGCTGCACCTGGGCGGCCGGCGCGAGACCGAGCGTGTCTGCCACGGGGCCTGGCGCCTGTACCGGCTGGCGCAGCTGATGGGCTGGCCGGCGCAGGGCCTGGGCACCTTGGCCGATGGTGATCGCCAGCGCCTGCTGGCCGCGCTGGATGGCTTTGGCGAGGCCGCGCAGTCGCCCATCTGGCTGGCCGCCTTTGAGCGTCACTACCGCGACGAGATCCTCAACGCCATGGCGCTGAACCGTGGCCGCGGCCGCTGGGCCCAGGGCCGGACGCGGCGGCCCAAGTCGCAGGTGGTGTTCTGCATCGACGAGCGCGAGGAGAACATCCACCGACACTACGAAGAACTGGACCCCGACCACGAGACGCTGGGCGCGGCCGGCTTCTTCGGCGTGGCGCAGGCCTTCATCGCGCTGGACGACCACGACCACACGCCGCTGTGCCCGGCCGTGGCCACACCCGTGCACCGCATCCTGGAGGTGCCGCGCCGCGAGGCGCTGGCCACCGACTACCCGTTGCACAAGCGGCGTACGCAGTGGATGGACGTGTTCCACGCCGCCTACTGGGAGAGCAAGCGCAACCTGCTGTCGTCGTTTTTCCTGATCAACCTGGCCGGCCTGTTCATGAGCGTGCCGCTGCTGGGCCGTGTGCTGGCGCCGCACCGCTTCAGCCGCCTGGCCGACGGTGTGCACCATGGCATCGTGCCGTCGGTGCGCACACGGCTCACGCATGTGCGGCTCGACGAGTCGCAGGTGGCCTTGTATGGCCTCAAGACACTGGGCCTGCCCATCGGCTTCACGGTTGACGAAGCGAGCGACCGCGTCGAGGCGTCTCTGCGCAACTGGGGGTTGGCCCAGACCTTTGCGCGCATCGTCGTGATCTGCGCCCACCGGTCGATCAGCGTCAACAACCCACACGAAAACGCGCACGACTGCGGCGCTTGTGGCGGCAAGGCGGGTGGCCCGAACGCACGCCTCTTTGCGGCGTTGGCCAACCACGGGCCGGTGCGGCAGATCCTGAAATCACGGGGCATCGAGATCCCGGCCGACACCTGGTTTGTGGGGGCCGAGCACAACACGGCCAGCTCCGAAATCCTGTACTTCGACACCGAGGACATCCCGCCCGCGCTCATCGCCGATTGGCAGGTGGTGCACCGTGACCTGGAAGAAGCACGCAAGCGCTCAGCGCGCGAACGCTGCCGCCGATTCGCCTCCGCACCCAAGGACGTGTCCATCGAAGAGAGCACCCGCCACGTCGAGATGCGCACCAAGGACCTGAGCCAGGTGCGCCCGGAGTGGGGCCACTGCACCAACGCGTTTGCAGTGGTGGGCCGGCGCATGATCACGCAGGGCGTGTTTTTCGACCGCCGTGGTTTTGTCATCAGCTACGACCCGACGATCGACCCCGACGGCAAGATCCTCGAGCGCATCCTGATGGCGGTGGGGCCGGTCGGCGCCGGCATCAGCCTGGAGTACTACTTCTCCACGGTGGACCCCGTGGTCTACGGCTGCGACACCAAGGTGCCGCACAACGTGACCGGCATGATCGGCGTGATGGCCGGTGCGCATGGCGACCTGCAGACCGGCCTGCCACGCCAGATGACCGAGGTGCACGAGGCCATGCGCCTGCAGCTGGTGGTCGACGCGAAGATGGAGGTGCTGGGCGGCATCTACGGCCGGCAGGCCGCCATCCGCCAGCTGCTGGACAACCAGTGGGTGCACCTGATCGCGCACGACCCGGACACCGGCGAGTTCAACCTCTTCGTGCCCGGCAAGGGCTTCGAGAAGTGGGACGAGCCCTTGAAACCCATCCCCGAGGTGGGCGAGTCCTTCGAGTGGTTCAAGGGCCAGTACGAGTGTTTCCTGCCGCCGGCCTTCGTCCGCGAGCCCGACCGGCCCTGGACCGAGCGGCCGTCGGCCGGCCCGCTGGCCGCGCCGAGTGCCCGCCCCGACTTCCAACCCGTGGTGAACTGACATGGTCGAGAACATCTTCCTGTTGACCCTGCTGCTGCCGCTGGCGGCGGCGCTGATGAACGGCCTGAACCTGCTGATGGGCGACCGCTGGTTCAGCTACCGCGCCGTGCAGGGCCTCACCGTCAGCACGGCGCTGGCGGCCTTTGCCGGCTCCGTCGTGCTGGGCGCGCTGATGCTGGCCGACCCGACACCGCGGCGCATCGTGCTCTACGAATGGATGGCGGTGGGCGACAAGGCCGTGGAGGTGGCCTTCCTGCTCGACTCCTTGTCGGTGCTGATGATGACCATGGTCAGCGGCTTCGCCTTCGTGATCGGCAAGTTCTCGGTCAACTACATGCACCGCGAGCAGGGTTTCACGCGTTACTTCGCAGCCTTCTCGATGTTCATCTTCTCGATGCTGCTGCTGGTGACGGGCTCGAACTACGCGATGTTGTTCGTCGGCTGGGAGGCGGTGGGGGTGTGCTCCTACCTGCTGATCGGGCAGTACAACGACCGTGTGTCGGCGGCACGCGCCAGCACCGAGGCCTTTGTGGCCAACCGGGTGGGCGACGCCGGCTTCCTGGTGGGCATCTTCGCGATGCTGCAGGCCTTTGGCACGCTGGACTATGCCGCCGTGGCCGCCGCGGTGCCGCGCACCGACGAGGGCACGCTGACCTTCATCGGGCTGTGCCTGCTGCTGGGCGCGGTGGGCAAATCGGCCCAGCTGCCGCTGGGCTCGTGGCTGGCCAAGGCCATGGAAGGGCCCACGCCGTCCAGCGCACTGATCCACGCCGCCACCATGGTGACGGCCGGTGTGTACCTGATCGTGCGTTCGCAGGTGCTGTACGACGCCGCGCCCGATGCGCTGCTGGTGGTGGCCATCGTCGGTGCCGCCACCGCGCTGTACGGCGCGCTGGTGGGGCAGGCGGTGTCGGACATCAAGGGCCTGCTGGCCACGTCCACCACCACGCAGCTGGGTTTCATGTTCCTGGCCTGCGGCCTGGGTGCCTACGCGGTGGCGGTGTTCCACATGGTCGCGCACGCCTTCATGAAGAGCTACCTGTTCCTGACCGCGCCGTCCATCCTGCACCACCTCCACGGCAAGCTGGACCCGGTGCGCCAGGAAGCTGCACCGCGGTTGCCCACGGCCTACATGGCCTGTGTGGCCGCCGCCGCCGCCCTGGTGGTGTTGCCGCTGGCCGGCGAGCTGGGCGGCCTGGCTGTGCCTGCGGCCACCTGGCTGCTGGTGGCGGGCGGCGTGATGGCGCTGGGCTCGGCGGCTTCCTACGCGGTCAGCCTGGTCCGGCACACCTTCGACGATGGCCACCACGGGGCCGATGCACAGGGTCACGATGCCCATGACGCCGCGTCCAAGGCCGGCCACGGCACGCTGCACGCGGCCGCGACCGCACCGCAACTGCCGTTGACCATGCTGCTGTGGCCGTTGGGTCTGATTGCTGCGGCCGCCGCCGGTGGTGTGGCCCTGCAGGTGTTCCCGGGTGGGCTGGAAGGGGGCTGGTTCCGCAGCCTGCTCGGCCCCATCGTGCGCGACACCGCGGTGCTGGGCGACGCCGCGCCGGCACTGCGTGGCACGCTGGCCGTGCTGCTGGTGGCCATGGTGGCCTTCTCTGCGGTCTCGGCGCTGTACCTGGGCCGCTTCCGCGCCGAGACGGCGGTGCCGCTCGTGCGCCACCGGCGCCTGTACGTGGCAGCGCTCAACCGCTTCTGGCTCGACGCCTTGGTGCGTGCGCTGGTGCAGCGGGTGGTGTGCCGGCTGGGCACGGCGCTGGACCGTTTCGACAGCCGCGTTGTCGACCGCCTGGTGATGCTGCCGCTGCGCCTGGCCGAGAGCCTGTCGGGCATCGTGCGCTGGCTCGATGAACACGTGGTCACGGCGGTCGAGCGGCTGCCGCGTGCAGTGGCCGGGCACGCGTTCGCGGCCGCCGATGCGCTGGACCGCCATGGCATCGGCTTTCTGGAATGGGGCACGCAGCGCCTGCTGTTTGCGCTGGCCCGGCTGGGGTTGGGGCTGGAGCGGCTGCTGGTGGCGCTGGAAACGGCACTGCTGGGTGCACGTGGGGAGCGTGGTGGCCCGGTGGCCGGGCTGGCCAGCACCGAGCGCGCGGTGGCCCGTGGCCTGGTGGGCATGTTCTCGGCAGCGGTGGCCATCGCCGCGTCCATCTGGATGGTGAACTGACATGCTGCTCAACGAAGTCCTCGCCGCGCAGCAGATCGGGTTCCCGATCCTCTCCGCACTCGTCGGCGTGCCGCTGCTGGGCCTGCTGCTGCTGGGCGTGGCGCCGGCCCGCTCGGTGCGGTCCTTGGCCCTGGCCACCGCGGCGGCCGAGCTGGTGCTCACGCTGCTCATGCTGGCGGCGTTCCGCACCGGCTCGGCCGATCTGCAATTCGTCGAACGCTGGGGCGGATTTTTCACCCTGGGGGTGGACGGGCTGAGCGCCCTGTTCCTGCCGCTCACGGCGGTGCTGACGCTGCTGGCCGTGTTGTCGTCCGAGGCGGCCGTCAAAGTGGGCGTGCGCGGCTACCTGATGGCGCTGCTGGGTTTTCAGGCCACCGTGATGGGGGTGCTGGTCGCCGCCGACGTGCTGCTGTTCTGGTTGTTCCTGACGCTGGAGATCGTGCCCAGCTGGATGTTGATTGCCCGCCACGGCACCGGCAACGAACGGCGCCACGCCGCCCTGCACTACGCGGTGGTGATGGCGGTTTCCGCCGTGCTGCTGGGCGCGGGCATTGCGCTGCTGGTCACGGCCAGCGGCGGCTCGGATCTGAAGACGGTGCTCGCCACACGGGTGCCCGACGCTGCGCAAGGCACCATCTTCTTGTTGCTGCTGGTGGGCCTGGGCATCAAGGCCCCGTTGTTTCCGCTGCATGCCTGGCTGCCGCGTGTGCTGGACCAGGGGCCGGTGGTGGGTGCCGGCGTGTTCCTGGTCGGGGTCAAGCTCGGCACCTACGGCCTGCTGCGCCTGGTGATCCCCGTGCTGCCCGAGGCCGCCGCCGAGTACTACTGGCTGGTGGCGCTGCTGGCAGGCCTGGGCATCGTCTACGGCGCGCTGATTGCGCTGGTGCAGCAGAACCTGCGCCGACTGCTGGCCTATGCCAGCCTGTCACACATGGGTGTGGTGCTGCTCGGCCTGTTTTCGCTCAACAGCTACGGCCTGCAAGGCGGCCTCTTGCAGATGCTCTGCCTGGGCATGGCGGTGGCCGGCCTGTTTTTCATCGCCGGTTTTCTGTACGAGCGTGTCGGCCCGCCGGAGCTGCCGGTGCTGGGCGGCCTGCGCCAGCGCATGCCGCTGTTGTCGACGGCCTTCCTCGTCATTGCGCTCGGTGCCGTGGGCATGCCGGGCACCAGCGGCTTCAACGGCGAGCACCTGGTGCTGATCGGTGCCTACAAGGTGCACTGGGCCATGGCCTTGTTCGTGGGTGCCGGCACCGTGCTGGGCGCGGCCTACTTTCTTCTGTTCTACCAACGGGCCTTCCTCGGCCAGGAGCCGGCCGACAGCACCGCCGCGCTGCCCGATCTGAACCTGCGCGAGAAGACGGTGTGCGCCGTGATGGCCGCCCTGGTGCTGGGGGTGGGTCTTTACACCAGCCCCTTTGTGGCCGTGACACAAAGCTCCGTCAAGGCTGTGGCCGAACACGTCCAGACGCGCATCCAGACGCAGCGCGTCGGTGCCGCGCTGGCCGTGCCGCAAACCCCGCGTCAACCCTGAACCCGGAGCTTCACCATGGTCCTGCAAGAAATGCTCGCGTCGCGCCAGATCGGCGTGCCGCTGCTCAGCCTGCTGGTGCTGCTGCCGTTGGTGGCTGCGGCGGTGCTGGCCTTTGTCCGCGACACCCGCCTGGCCCACGCACTGGCCGTCGGCACAGTGGTGGTGGAGCTGCTGCTGTCGCTGGTGTTGCTGGCCGTGTTCGTGCCGGGTGTGGCCGACGTGCAGCTGGTGGAGCGGCTGGACTGGATGCCCTCGCTGGGCATCCACTACCAGCTGGGTGTGGACGGCCTGAGCGTGTTGTTCGTGCCGCTGACCTGCGTGCTGTTCCTGGTGTTGATGGTGATGGCGCGGCCACCCAAGACCTACCCGCGCCTGTTCATGGCCATGCTGCTGCTGCTCCAGAGCACGACACTGGGCATGTACTGCGCGCTCGACCTGGTGCTGTTCTTCTGCTTCTTCGAGGCTGCGCTGCTGCCCTCGTACTGGCTCATCCGCCTGTGGGGCGTGGGCCCGGAGCGCCAGGCCGCGGCGGCCAAGTACGTGGTCTACATGCTGCTGGGCTCGCTGCCGCTGCTGGTGGGTTTCATCCTGCTCGGCATGAACCACGCCGACGTGCAGGGTGGCGCCGTCAGCTTTGACTGGGTGGCGCTGCTGGCCACCCCGGTGGAGCCTGGCCTGCAGGGCCTGGTGTTCCTGCTGATGGCCCTGGGTTTTGCCGTCAAGGGCCCGGCGCTGCCCGTGCACACCTGGATGCCCACGGTGGTGATGGAAGGGCCGGTGAGCATGGGCGCCTACCTGCTGGGGCTGAAGGTGGGCGCCTACGGCCTGATGCGCTTTGCCATCCCGCTGGCGCCGGAGGCCAGCCAGCAATGGGCCTGGCTGGCCGTCGGGCTGGGCCTGGTGGCACTGCTGTACGGCGCGCTGATCGCGCTGGTGCAGACCAACCTGCGCCGGCTGGTGGCCTTTGCCAGCATCAGCCACGTCGGCCTGATCGTGGCGGCGCTGTTCGCCGGCAACCAGGCCGCCTGGCAAGGCGCCGTGATGCTGATGCTCAACGCCGGTCTGGCCACCACCGGCTTGTTGCTGGTGGCGGGGTTTTTGTACCAACGTTTTGGCACCACCGAGATTGCCGCGCTGGGCGGCCTGGCGCGCAAGCTGCCCAAGCTGGCGTTCTTCTGTTTTGTCAGCGGCCTGGCCCTGATCGGCCTGCCGGGCACCAGCGGGTTTGTCGGTGAGCTGTTGGCCATGTCGGGCGTGTACGAGCGCCACTGGGCCTACGGCGCCGTCGCCGTGCTGGGCGTGGTGCTCAGCGCCGGCTACTTCCTGTGGTTCTACCAGCGTGCCTTCTTCGGGCCGCTCAAACACCCTGGCGCCGCCCAGGTGCGCGACCTTGACCGTGGCGAGTTCGGTGTGGCCGCGTTGCTGATGCTGCTGATGGTGGAAGTGGGCGTGGCGCCGAAGCCGCTGCTCGACGCCACGGCGGGTTCGGTGGCGGCGCTCACACAACGCCAGGCCGCCGTGGCGCAGGCGATGCAGAACCGCACCGCCGCAGCGCCGCTGACAGCCCCGATGGCCACGGCCCAGGCCGCAGCCCAAGCCGCCCCGCAAGGGGCTTCTGAAGGAGTCCGTCAGCCATGAGCGCCATCCCGATGACCGTGAACTCCGCCACCCCGCTGCTGGCGATGGCGGCCTCCTTGGGTGGGGCGGCGCTGGTGGGCGCCGCCGGCCGCGTGCCGGTGCTGCGCGACGCCCTCGCCATCGGTGTGGCGGCGCTGCAGTTGATCTGCATCCTGACCATGTGGCCGGCCATCATGGACGGCGGCACGATCAGCATCGTGCTGGCCGACTTTGTGCCTTCGGTGCCGATTGCGCTGAAGGTCGACGCCTTGGGCATGATGTTCGCGCTGACGGCCTCGGGCCTGTGGCTGCTGAGCTCGATCTACGCCGTGGGCTGGCTGCGCGCGCTGAACTCACACGCCCAGACCCGCTTCCACCTGTGTTTTGCGCTCACGATGACGGCCACGCTGGGGGTGGCCTTCGCGGCCAACCTGCTCACGCTGTACCTGTTCTACGAGGCCATGACCCTGGCCACCTACTTCCTCGTCACGCACGAGCAGACCGAAGAGGCCTACGCCGGTGGCCGCAAGTACGTGGCTTACCACCTGGGCACGTCGATCGCCTTCCTGCTGCCGGCCATCGTGCTGACCTACGTGCAGGCCGGCACGCTGAATTTCACCGCGGGCGGGGTGTTCTCGGCCGAGATGGTGGACAGCAGCCGCACCCTGTTGATCGTGACGTACCTGCTGTTCCTGGCCGGCAGCGCCAAGGCCGCGATGATGCCGCTGCACGCCTGGTTGCCTGCGGCCATGGTGGCGCCGGTGCCGGTGAGTGCGCTGCTGCACGCGGTGGCGGTGGTCAATGCCGGCGCCTTTGGTGTGCTGCGCGTGATCTTCGATGTCTTCGGCATCACCACGCTGGGTGAGCTGGGCATGACCACGGTGACGCTGTACCTGTCGTCGTTCACCATCATCGCGGCCTCGTTGTACGCGCTCAAGCTCGACAGCTTGAAGGCGTTGCTGGCTTACTCCACCATCGGGCAGCTGAGCTACATCGTGCTCGGTGCCGTCATCGCCGACCCCGACGGCATGGCCGGCGGCATCGTGCACATCGCCAACCATGGCGTGGCCAAGATCACGCTGTTCCTGTGCGCAGGCTCCATCTACCTGGCCGGGCACCTGAAGTACCTGCACGAGATGTCCGGCGTCGGCCGCCAGATGCCCTGGACCATGGCGGCCTTCGTGGTGGGCGCGCTCAGCATGATCGGCTTGCCGCTGACCGCAGGCTTCATCAGCAAGTGGCTGTTGATCAGCGGGGCCTGGCGCGCGCAGGACATCGGTGTCATCGTGGTGCTGGCCTTGAGCACACTGCTGTCGGCGGCCTACTACCTGCGCGCCATCGGCATGCTCGGCGGTCTGGCGCGCGGGCGCGGTGCGGCGCCGCCCGCCGCGCTGCGAGAGGTCTCGCCCTGGATCGTGGTGCCGCTGGTGGCCACGGCCGCCCTGACGCTGCTGCTGGGCCTGTTTGCCGAGCAGACCCTGCTGCCGCTGGCACGCCTGGTGGCTGCCCCTTGATCGGGGCAGGGGTCTTCCCGCAGGCGTTAATGAAACTGTCATCAACGGTTCACACCCCATTCAAGCATCGCGCTCCGACAAGGTGCAGCATGGCCCCAGGTTGAGGCGTTGCGCCGCCGAAGCTCCTTCAGGGGCTCTGGCGCTGGAGGCTGTGGACGATGTATCACCTGATTGGGGTTCAGACGCCGGCCAAGGCGACCGAGTGGCCTGAGGGTCGGGCGGCCGGGGCCTGGGAGGAGCGTTGCATGCGCGTGCTCATCGTCGAGGACAACGCCGGCATCGCCGCGAACCTGTACGACTTCCTGGAGTCGCACGGCCACGCCGTCGAGTCCGTGAGCGACGGTCTCACCGGCCTGGGTGCCGCCACCACGGGCGACTTCGATGCCATCGTGCTGGACATCCGGCTGCCGCGCCTGTCGGGCCTGGAGGTCTGCCGGCGCCTGCGCAAGGAGCACCACTGCGAGACCCCGGTGTTGATGCTGACGGCCATGGACAGCCTGGACGACAAGCTGGAGGGTTTTGCCGCCGGTGCGGACGACTACCTGGTCAAGCCCTTTGCGATGCGCGAAGTCGAGGCGCGGCTGAACGCCGTGGTGTCGCGCCGCAGTGGCCGGACCATCCGGCGCATGCTGGAAGCAGGTGACCTGCGCTACGACCCCGAGACCGTGGCCGTCACCTTCTGCGGCCAGCCGGTGAAGTTGCCGCCCAAGTGCGTCAAGCTGCTGGCCGCGCTGCTGGAAAGCCCGGGCCGTGTGTTCTCGCACACCGAGCTCGAACGCATCGGCTGGGGCGCCAGCGAAACCAGCGCCGAGACCGTGCGCACACACATGTCCATCCTGCGGCGCGCGCTCACGGTCGAAGGCCGTGAGTGCCCCATCCAGACGGTGCACGGCATCGGCTACCGCGTGCGCGCCGCGCTGGTTTGAAGCGCGCTCTGACGGCACCGGCCATGCGCGGCCGCTTCAGCATCGCGGCGCACCTCACGTTGTTCGTGGCGCTGGGGCTGGGCCTGGCGGCCATGCTGGTGCACTTCGCCGATCAGCACCACGAAGCCCAGCTGGTGGAAAGCATTGCCGACACCCAGCTGGCGGCAACCGTCGCGCAGCTGCGCGACGCCGATGTTGCGCAGGCGCCGCGGGCCTTGTTCGTGCCCTTGTTCGGGCGGCCAGAGATGGCGCTGCCTGCGCGCTACCAGGCGCTGGAGCCTGGCCGCCACGTCATTGGCGACCGTTACCAGTTTGAACAGGTGCTGGTCAGCGATGTGGGCCCCACGCGGGTGGTCGTCAGCTATGGCGACGCAGCGCACCAGACCCGATTGCGCGACGCGCGGCGCACGGGGCTGCTCATCGTCATCGGCTGCATCGCGTTGATGGCGCTGGCCGCGCGGCCCTGGGCGCGGGCGCTGCTGGGGGCGCGGCCGGCACTGCAGCGCCGCCTGGCCGCGGCCGACGGCCTGGCACGCGGCGCTGCGACGGACCTGATCGGTCGCCTGGCACAGGCCTATGGCAGCCCACCGCCGGCACCCAGTGCGCCACCGGTGATCCTGGACCGGGAGCGCGAGTTCATTGCCAATGTGGGCCACGAACTGCGCACCCCGATCACGATGATCACCACCGGCTGCGAGCTGCTGCTCGACGGCGGCGCGTTGGGCGAACGTGAACGTGCTGCCTTGCGCCGCATGGCGGGTGCGGCCGAACACATGAAGGAGTCGGTACAGAGCTTCATGATCCTGGCGCGTGACGGCCACCTGGGCAGCAGCGAGACCGTGAGCCTGCGCGACTGTGTGCTCGAGGCCGTGGCACCGCACCGCGGCGCACTGATGGACAGCGCCATCGCGCTGCACGTGAGCGTGGCGCCGGACGTGGGGGTCATGGCCAACCGGGAGGCGCTGTACGTGGTGGTCAACAACCTCGTCAAGAACGCCGTGAAGTACACCGACCGCGGCAGCATCAGCGTCCGCCACATCGCCGACACGCTCTACGTCGCGGACACCGGCTGCGGCATCGCCGATGGTGAGCTGCCGAACGTCTTTCTGCCGTTCTACCGTTCCCGCTGGGCGGCGGACTCGGGGCGCGAAGGCCTGGGGCTGGGCCTGGCCATCGTCAAGCGCGTGTGTGACCACTACGGCTGGATCATCGACGTGCGTTCGTCCGAAGGCCAGGGCACGACGGTGACGGTGGACTTTGCGTCCGGCAAGACGCTGTTCGGCTGACGGTCAGCGCAGCCGGGTGCCCACCGGCCACAACATGGCGGCCAGCGCCTCGAAGCTGGGCGCAGCCTGCCAATCCGGCAGCGCGATCTGCGCCGGCAGGCAGCTGTAGCGGTGCAGCAGCAACAGCCGCAGCAGCTGTTCGCGGCCGGGGCCGTCCACCGTGTCGCCGTAGCCTGAGAAGAAGGCGTCGCAGCGCGCGGCGTTGCCAGCGGCCAGGAAACACAGCGGGCCCAGCCAGTCGTATTCGCGCGGACCGACCAGGCCATCGCCGAAGTCGAACATGCCGCTCAGGCCGTCGCCCGCGCCTGGCCCGTGCAGCAGGTTCATCGGCGTGTATTCGCCGGTCAGGATCACGTCCGGGCCGCCGGGCAGCGGGCCCTGCAGAAAGCTGTCCAGCTGGTCCAGCAGGTGTGCCGGCAGGCCGGTGCGCTCTTGCCGGCGGCGGCAGCCTGCGCGTTGCCGGGCCAGGAACTCGGGCCAGGGCGGGGCCAGTGCGGCCTGTTCGCCCACTGGCAGCGCGTGCACCTCGGCCACCAGCGCGCCCAGCCGGTGCAGCAGCTGGCAGCGCTGGGCTTCGCCCAGCGACGGCCAGGTGCCGGTGAGCGTGGTGCCCGCCAGCCGGCTGATCACGAGCCAGGGCCAGCCCTGGTGCTCGCCGTGCGCGATCAGCTGCGGCGTGGGCAGCGACAGCCGCCCGTGCAGCCGCGGCAGCAGGCCGCACTCGAAGGCGTGGTGGTCGCGCAGAAAGGGCGGGTACAGCTTGATCACGGCGGTGGCGCCCAGCGCCACCAGCGCGGTGCTCTCTTCGGCTTGTTGCACCGGTCCCAGGCCGTGCACGGCTGCAAGGGTGTCGATCAGGCCGCGCCAGCGCTCGGGGGCGTCGTGCAGCGCGTCGAAGTCGGCAACGGAGATCTGTGCAGGCAGTTGCATGGAGCGGGATTCTGCGGCCGGCACGCCAGGTTTACATCACTTTCAGCGACAGCATCCACTCACTGCCCGTCCGCTGGCCGCCGGTGAAGCCGGTGGCGTAGCCGGCCGACAGCACCAACTCGTACCAGTGCAGCAGGCCCAGCCGCAGGTCCACTTGCGCGCCGACGGTGCCGTAGCGGCGCGCGCTGGCGCGGCCCGGCTCCGTCCACAGCGCGGCGGCGAACAGCTGCGGCCGCAGCCAGGTGGCGTGCAGGTCCGGCACGCCGGCGGACGCGAACAGCACCCGCGGCAGCAGCAGGTCCAGCTGCTGGCGCACGAAGCTGCGGCCGGAGACCGCATCGATCTCGAAGCCCGGCAACGCGCCGGGCTCGCGGTAGCGCTGCACCGGCCCGTTGTCCACGCGGTTGTTGCCAAAGCCGCCGAAGTAGAAGTTGGCCAGCGGGTTGTCTGCCGACCCCCGGCTGGCGCCAGCCGCGGTGCGCGACCACAGCGCCGCATGCCGCCAGGGAAGGGACCAGCCCAGGTCGACGCTGCCTTGCAGTTGCGGCGTCAGGCGGCCCTGTGCGTGCTGCAGCATCAGCGCGCCCTGCGCGGCGATGCCTTTTTCGTCGTCCACCGCGCCCAGGGATCGGCGCAAGTGGCTGTACTTCAAGCCCAGCTCGGCGGTGGTCAGCGTGCTGCCGCTGCTGGCGGTGTTCTGCGCGCCGGGCAGCGTGTCGATGCCGGTGTAGCGGCTCAGGTCCAGCCGCAGGTCCATCCGGCGCGGCAGCTCGTGGATCAACGGCAGGTCGTGGCCCAGCTGCAGCGCCAGGCCCTTGCGGCTGCGTTTGGTGGGGCCGAAGAGGTCGTAGAAGTCGGCCCGGTTCCAGCTGAGGCGGCTGCGCCAGCCCAGGTAGCTGCCCTTGGCATCCAGGTGCAGGCGCTCGCTGCTCGGCAAGCCCTGGCCCGGTGTCACGGCCAGCGTGAGGCTGGCGTCGGCATACCCCAGCGGATCGCCGTAGTTCAGCCTGTAGCCCAGCCCCAGCGTGTCCTGGTAGCCCTGCAGCACCGGGTAGGCGCTTTGCAGTGCCACGTGCTCCAGCGGCCGGTAGATGCCGCGCGGCGTGACCACGGCGGCATCGTCCACGGTGGTGGGCGAATCCACCTGCCAGCGCTGCAGCTGCGGGTGTTTGGCGGCCAGCACGCTGCCCAGAAAGCGGATGGCGCTGAGCTGGTCCAGCGGCTGCGGGTCCAGCAACGCCGGCTGCAGGCCGGTGCCGGTGTAGGCCAGCACCACGAGCTGGCCATCCGGGCGCGGCAGCGGCCGGAACAGGCCGACCTCGGCGTTGCTCACCGCCTCGGTGCGGCCGCTGTCCAGGTGGTAGCGGAAGATGTTGGACACGCCGGTGTAGTAGCTGCTGCCGACCAGCGCGCGCCCATCGGGCGTGAACACAAAACCTTCCGGCGCGGCCTGGCCGAAGCTGGTGCGCGCCACGGTGACCAGCCGCCCCGGGTCGGCCAGCAGGTCGGGCAGCGACCACACCCGCAGTTGCTCCTCGCCCTGCGCGTCGTTGACCGATGCCGCCAGCAGCCGGCCGTCGGGCGACACATCCAGCTCCGCAGGCACCTCACCATACGGGAAGGTGTGCAAGGTCTCCCAGCGGTCGTAGGGCGGCAGCAGCCGCACCAGGCTGGCCTGGCCGAGCGCCTGGCGCACGCCCAGCAGGCTGCGGTCCGCACGGTTGAAGGCCAGGTCGCCGATGCGGGCCTCCTTCAGCAGCACCGTGGTTTCGCCGCTGGACAGGTCCAGCCGCACCAGGTCACGCCGCTGGTGGTTGCGCGCGGTGTAGAAGAGCTGCCGGCCCACCGGGTCGTGCGCCAGCGCGCTGACCGAGTACAGCGCGCCACCTTCGATGTCGGCCAGCCGCGTGACGCTGCCGTCGCGCAAGTTGATCGCGCCGATGTGCTCCACCACGCCCGCCGGGCGGAAGGCGCCGTAGAGCAGCTGCCGCTCGGCGTCCAGGAACAACCGCGAGCTGGAGCCCAGGGCCTGCGCCGTCAGTGGTTGCAGCGGGCTGATGGGCACCTGGCGCACACCCGCCAGGTTCTCGCG
Organism: Rubrivivax sp.; assembly: GCA_018780805.1. Classification (GTDB taxonomy): domain Bacteria; phylum Pseudomonadota; class Gammaproteobacteria; order Burkholderiales; family Burkholderiaceae_C; genus Rubrivivax. Next base: position 42,060 of record JADMJD010000068.1, read on the forward strand.
CTGGAAGCTGTGCTCGAAGGCCACCCACTGCTGCCAGGCCGCATCCAGCGGCTGCCCGAACACCTGCGCGAAAGCCGCGGCGTAGTGCCGCAGGCTGCCCTCGTCCCGGCGCAACCAGGCCACCACCTGCTCCGGGCCGTGTTCGTGCGCCAGCCAGGTGATGAAACGTGTGCCGTAGAGGTAGGCGTTGGCCCCGGCCTGAAAGTCCGAGCGCGTGCCGCGCGAGGCCAGGCCCAGCGGGTCGTGGAAAGCGGTGCCGTCGCGCACCATGCCGCGGAACACCATCTCGTCGTAGCCGCCCTGCGCCCGACCCAGGCCACCGCCCATCCAGGTTTCCATGAACACGGCCGCGCCTTCCAGCAACCAGCGCGGCACCGTGAAGCGCGGCGTGGTCAGCCAGCTGTAGAGCAGCGATTCCGGCTGCTCGGACCGCGCCAGCACCTTGCCGTGCAGCAGGCCGCGCCAGAAGCGGTCTTGGGCATTGGCCACGTCGCCCTGGGCCACGTGCACCAGCTCGTGGTTCATCAGCGAGGCCATGCGCTCGCTGCCGGGGTTGGTGTCGAAGACGTTGGGGTTGGGTGCCACCTCGATCAGCACGCGGTTCCACGGCATCACCGACGCGCTGCCCTGGCCCACGTCGCCGAAGTCCTTCAGCATCACCGTGGGTTTGTCCGACGGTGTCCAGCCGAAGCGCGCGCGTTGCCAGCGGGCCGAGGCGGTGAAGGTGCGCACCGTGTGCGGCGTCAGATGGGCCAGCCCGGGTGCGGGGTAGACCAGCCGCAGCTCGGGGGTTTCCAGCCAGGCCAGGCCGAGCGGGTTGCTGCCCGCATCGTCCGTGGCGTGCGCGGCGGCGGGCGCTGCTGGCAGGGCCATCAGCGCCCCTGCCAGCAGCGCGATCGGTGTGATCAGTCGCAGCACTTCACGCGCCGGTCGGCAGCGATGCTGTCGCCACCGGGGACGCGCTTGTCAGCGGCGATGCTGTCGCCACCCGGGGCGCGCTTGTCGGCAGCGATGCTGTCGCCACCCGGGGCGCGCTTGTCGGCAGCGATGCTGTCACCACCCGGGGCGCGCTTGTCGGCAGCGATGCTGTCGCCACCCGGGATGCGCTTGTCGGCGGCGATGCTGTCGCCACCCGGGGCACGCTTGTCGGCGGCAATGGCCGACAGGGCCGGTGCGCGGTCGGTGGACTGTGCCAGCGTGCTGGCCGTCGGCAGCAGTTTGATCGCGGCAGCGCCTTCCTGCACGGCGCGGAAGCGCTCGGCCGCCACCACGTGGACCGACAGCCCCTGCGGCTGCGCCTGGGCAAGGTTCAGGCTGATGGCAGCACCCAGGGCGACCAGGGTGGTGGCGCGGCGGGCCAGGGTCTTGATGTTCACGTTCATGACATTCTCCATCGGTGTGCTGCAGATCGGCAGCGCGGGTTTGAGGACTTTCTGTCTCCCCTGGAACCCGGTGGTTCGTGAGGGAGTGATGAAATTCTGGCGACGGGGGTGCCCGTGCAGCGATGTCGTGTCAATAGTGAACGTCGCGCGCTGGGGGCTCCCCAACGCGCCGACCCGGACGCCCTACAGTTCAGCCACCAACCGACGGGAGCCCCTTCATGGAATCGCCAGCAGCAGAGGCGTCCACCAGCGTGCCGGAAACGGCCGACGACGTGCTGGAGGTCCTGGCCCGGCTGGGCGACACCCGCACCTGGGAGGCCGGTGTCACGGTGGTGACCCAGGGCGATGTGGCCGACAGCATGTACCTGGTGCATGCGGGCGAGTTGCGCGCCTTCGTGGTGGGTGAGGGCGGCCGCGCGGTGGAGCTCAACACACTCGGCCCGGGGGACATCTTTGGCGAGCTGGTGCTGCACGGTGACCTGCGCACCGCCAACGTCGCCACCCTCACACGCGCGCGGCTCACCCGTGTGACACGCGCCAACGCCGAGCAGACGCTCAAGGCCCGGCCCGATCTGGCCTTCCAGCTGATCCAGCGCCTGGTGGCGCGTGTGCGTGTACTCACCGCCACGGTGCGAAACCTGGGTTCGCTGGACGTTTACCAGCGCATCGTCGGGCTGTGCACGGCGCTGGCCCGCGAACACGAGGGCCAGCTGTGTGTGCTGGACATGAGCCAGCAGCGCCTGGCCGAGCGCGTGGGCGCCAGCCGGGCGATGGTGAACCGGCTGCTGCAGGATCTGGCCCGCGGCGGTTACATCGAGATGGCGCGTGGCCGCATCGTGCTGCTGAAGACGCTGCCGCCGCGGTGGTGAGGCGATGAGCGCGACCCCGAGTGATCCCGTCGCCCTGCGCCAGGCCATCGCGGCGCTGGAGGCCCAGCGCGGCGTGCTGGGTGATGCCGTCACCGATCTGGCCCTGGCGCCGCTGCGCCAGCTGCTGGCGGATGCCGAAAGCACGGCCGGGCGCGCTGCCCCCCCGCAGCTGCGCCGCGCGCAGGTGACGGTGCTGTTCGCCGACATCGTCGATTCCACCGCGCTGGCCAGCCGGCTGGATGCCGAGGACGTGCTGCAGATCTTCGGCGGCGTGCTGCAGCGCGCGGCCGACTGCGTGCGCGCCCGCGGCGGGCGTGTGCTGCGTTACACCGGCGATGGCCTGAAGGCCGGTTTCGGCACCCAGGGCACACGCGAAGATGATGCGGCGAACGCCGTGCTGGCGGGGCTGGACATTCTGACGGCAGCCCGCGAACACGCCGAGCAGGTGGCGCGTGACCATGGCGTGCAAGGCTTTGCGCTGCGTGTCGGCGCGCACACCGGCGAAGTGGCACTCGGGGCCGGTTTCGAGGCCGACAACACGCTCACCGGCGACACCGTCAACATCGCCGCGCGCATGGAGCAGGCCGCGCCGCCAGGGGGCCTGCGCATCAGTGCCGAGACCTGGGCGCATGTGCGCGGGCAGTTCGATGGCCAGCCGCAGCCGCCGCTGGTGGTCAAGGGCGTGGCTGAGCCCATGGCCACCTGGCTCGTGCAGGCCGCACGCAGCGGCACCGGCACCGTCGAACGTGGCATCGCCGGGCTCGCGATCCCGATGATCGGCCGCGACGCCGAACGCACCGCCATCGCCGCGGCCATTGGCGCCGCCCGGCACGGCCCGCTGCAGGCTGTCACCGTGGTGGCCGATGCCGGCATCGGCAAGACCCGGCTGCTGCGCGAGGTGCTGGCCGATGCCGCCGCCGCCGCCGATGGCGCGCGCGTGCTGGTGGTGCGCGCCCACCCCGGCGCCGAACTGCGGCCCTGGGGCCTGCTGCACGGCATGGTGTCGGTACATTGCGGCATCAGCGACAGCGACAGCGCCGAACAGGCCCGCGTTCAGCTGGTGGCCGGCCTGGCGCCGCAACTCACCGACGACCCGGAAGCGGCGGCGCAGCGCATCGGGCAGCTGCTGGGCATGGACTTCGGCGACGTGCGCGCGCTGCGCGGATTGGACGCGCGGGCGCTGCGCGACCTGGCCTTCGCCGACCTGATCCGCTGGCTCACTGGCCTGTGCCACGGTGCCACTGGTGGCGCCGCGGTGCTGGTCTTCGAAGACCTGCACTGGGCCGACGAAGCCTCGCTCGACGCACTGGCCCACTGGTTTGTGCAGGCGAATGAATTGCCGCTGGCCTTGTTGATGAGCACCCGCCCGGCGCTGCTGGAGCGCCGGCCGGCCTGGGGCAGCGCGGGGCCCGGCAGCCGTCTGTTGCAGCTGGATGCGCTGTCCGATGCGCACAGCGGCACGCTGGCCGATGCGCTTCTGCAGCGCATCGACGGCCCGCCTGAAGTGCTGCGCACGCTGCTGATCGAACGTGCCGAAGGCAACCCGTTCTACATGGAAGAATTGCTGCGCCGGTTGTTGGACGACGGTGTCATCCGGCGCGAGAACGCCTCATGGCACGTGAACAGCGAACGGTTGCAGGGCCTGCGCTTGCCCACCACGCTGGTCGGCCTGCTGCAGGGCCGGCTGGACGCGCTGCCGCCGGACGAGCGCCGCGGCGTGCAGCACGCCAGCATCGTCGGTCATGTGTTCTGGGACGATGCGCTGGTGCAGGTGGACCCGGCCGCGGCAGCCACGCTGGATGCGCTGCAGCACCGGCAGTGGGTGCACCGGCGCACGGCCAGCGCCTTCGACGGCACGGCCGAGCGGCAGTTCCACCACCACCTGCTGCACCAGGTGACCTACGAGACCGTGCTCAAGGAAGAGCGCCGCCGCGGGCATGCCGCGGTGGCGCACTGGCTGGCACAACGCACGGCCGGCCGCGCGCCGGAATTCCTGGCCATCACCGGCGAACACGCCGAGCGTGCGGGTGAAACCGCGCTGGCCGTCGATTGTTACGAACAGGCCGCGCGCGAGGCCCGAAAGCGCTTCGCCAACGCCCAGGCCGTCGAGTGTGCGAACAAGGCGCTGCGTCTGGTGCCGGCCGATGACCTCCCGCGTCGCCACCGCCTGATGGGCAACTTGTACGACATGCTCGACATCCAGGCCGACCGATCCGGCCAGCAGGCGTTGCTGGCCCAACGTGAGGCGCTGCTGAACCAGCACCCGGACCCGTTCCACCAATGTCAATGGCTGATCCACCAAGGCATGCTGGCCGACCGCCTGGGCGAGCAGTCCCGGTCCTTTGCACTCACGACGGCTGCCGCTGAACTGGCCGACCAGATCGGCAACGACGATGTCTCGGCCTTTTCGCACAGCCAGTTGTGCTGGCTGCACGGGCAACGCGAGGAGATCGAGACCGCCCGTGCCCATGTGCAGCAGGCGCTGCAGTGCGCAGCACGCATCCGCGAGACCAAGCCTCTGCGCGAGATCCAGGCCCTGCTGGTGGCCGGGATCATCGAGATGCGGGTCGACGACCTGGTGGCGGCGCGGTCCTTGCTGGAGCAGGTGTACGACCGCGCTGGCGCCTGCGACGAAGTCCGCTCCCAACTGGGCGCGCTGCACTACCTCTCCCAGGTGGCCGTGCGGCGAGGCGAGCACGCGCGAGCGCTGGAAGTGGCCGAGCGTTTCGAGGCCCTGGCGCGCCGGATCGGCAACCCCATGCAGTCCAGTGTGGCCCTCTACCAGCAGTGCGAAGTGCTCTACGCGATGGGGCGGTACGCGCTGGCGGTGCAGCGGGGCCGGGAGGCCCTGTCAGGGCTCCAGCAGGTGGGGGCGCAGAACCCTCAGTGCGGCTGTCTGGGCTGGATTGGGCACGCCTTGTCTGCACTGGGCGAGGCGGCCGAAGCACGCAATTGCTTCCTGCAGATACAAGCGATCCGCCTGCAGATCGGCCCCGACGACCCCCAGGTGCTCGCCGCCCAGGCGATGGTCGCGGCCCAGGACCTGGACCTGGGGGACCTGGCCCAGGCGCGGGCCGGTGTGGAGCAGGTTCTGTCCGCCGTGGCGGCCGGTGCACAGCTGGACGTCAACGACGACCGGATCGAGGTGCACTGGGCCTGTCAGCGTGTGCTGGCGCAGGCCTGTGACCCGCGGGCGCCGGCTCATCTGCAGCGCCTGCAGGCGCAGGTGCAGGCGATGGTGCTGCAACGCGCTGGCGATGTGCAGGGTGCGGCCGAGCTGATTGCGCAATCGGCGCTGCTGCAACGGATCATGGACGCCGGTGCGGCGCCCCCGGCGCGTGTGGAGATGGCCTGACGACAGCCTGAGGGCGTGCAGCGGCAGGCTGTCGACTTCTATCTCCTTGCCCAGACCCCCTGCGAATGTTCAATGTTGAACACCGGCGCGCCGCCGTGACCTGGCAGCCCGAACATGCCTGCACCCACAGGAGACCACCATGTTCACCACCCCCAAACGTCCACAGCGTCGCTTCTTCCGCGATGGCTGCAGCCTTCCGCAATGCGGCGCAGCCGTTGGGCCCGGTGCAGCCGGTTCCGGGGCCCTCCGCCGCCGTGCGGCGGGTGGTGGTGGCCTGGACTGCATTGCTGGCGGTGGTGGCCAGGCGTCGCTGACCGTGCCGGTGGCGCCGACGACGCGTTGGCGCCCTTAGCATCGGATCGCCGTCGTCGCCCGGTTTCTCCCCATGACCCCTGACCGCGATTCCCTCCTGGCCGCCATCGCGGCGCTGGAAACTCAGCGCGGCGTGCTGGGTGATGCCGTCACCGAGCTGGCGCTGGCACCGCTGCGTGAGCTTCTCGCCAAGGCTGACGGCGCGGCCCCGCCCGAGCCCGCACCCACGCCGCAGCTGCGCCGCGCGCAGGTCACGGTGCTGTTTGCCGACATCGTGGACTCCACCGCGCTGGCCAGCCGGCTGGATGCCGAGGACGTGCTGCAGATCTTCGGCGGCGTGCTGCAGCGGGCGGCCGACTGCGTGCGCGCCCGTGGTGGCCGTGTGCTGCGCTACACCGGCGATGGCCTGAAGGCCGGCTTCGGCACCCAGGGCACGCGCGAAGACGATGCGGCGAACGCTGTGCTGGCGGGGCTGGACATCCTGGCCGCCGCGCGCCAGCACGCCGAGCAGGTGGCGCGTGACCATGGCGTGCAGGGCTTTGCGCTGCGTGTCGGCGCGCACACGGGCGAAGTGGCACTCGGGGCGGGTTTCGAGGCCGACAACACGCTGACCGGCGACACCGTCAACATTGCCGCGCGCATGGAGCAGGCGGCACCCCCAGGCGGCTTGCGCATCAGCGCCGAAACCTGGGCGCATGTGCGCGGGCAGTTCGACGGTCAGCCGCAGCCGCCGTTGGTCGTCAAGGGCATGGCCGAGCCGATGGCCACCTGGCTCGTGCAGTCGGTGCGTGCCGGCGGCGTGGAGCGCGGCATCGCCGGCCTGGCCGTGCCCATGGTCGGGCGTGACGCCGAGCGCAGCGGCTTGCACCGCGCCCTCCAGGCCAGTGCCCAGGGCCCGCTGCAGGCCGTCACGGTGCTGGCCGACGCCGGGGTCGGCAAGACCCGGCTGCTGCGCGAGGTGTTGGCCGATGCCGTGGCCGAGGGTGCCCAGGTGCTGGTGGTGCGTGCCCACCCGGGTGCCGAACTCCGGCCCTGGGGCCTGCTGCACGGGCTGGTGTCGGCGCACTGCGCCATCAGCGACAGCGACAGCGCCGAGCTGGCGCGTTCGAAGTTGCTGGCGGGTTTGGCACCGCAGCTCGGGGCAGATCCGCAGGCCAGCGCCCAGCGCATCGGCCAGCTGCTGGGCCTGGACTTCGGCGATGTGCCCGCGCTGAGCGGCCTGGACGCGCGCGCGCTGCGCGACCTGGCCTTCGCCGACCTGATCCGCTGGCTCGCGGGCGTGTGCCATGCTGCGGCTGGCCACGCCGTGGTGTTGGTCTTCGAAGACCTGCACTGGGCCGATGAAGCCTCGCTCGATGCTCTCGCGCACTGGATGGACCAGGCCGCGCACCTGCCATTGGCGCTGCTGATGAGCACCCGCCCGGCGCTGCTGGAGCGCCGGGCCGCCTGGGGCAGCGCGGGCCCCGGCAGCCGTCTGCTGCAGCTGGATGCGCTGTCCGATGCCCACAGCGGCACGCTGGCCGATGCGCTTCTGCAGCGCATCGACGGCACGCCTGAGGCGCTGCGCTCGCTGCTGATTCAACGTGCCGAAGGCAACCCGTTCTACATGGAAGAACTGCTGCGCCGGCTGCTGGACGACGGTGCCATCCGGCGCGACGGCGCGCGCTGGCAGGTGGATGGCGATCGGCTGACGGCCCTGCGCCTGCCCACCACGCTGGTCGGCCTGCTGCAGGCGCGGCTGGATGCCTTGCCGCCGGCCGAGCGCCGCGGCGTGCAGCACGCCAGCATCGTCGGCCATGTGTTCTGGGACGACGCGCTGGTGCAGGTGGACCCGGCCGCCACCGCCGCGTTGGACGCGCTGCAACGACGCCAATGGGTGCGCCAGCGCGCGGCCAGCGCCTTCGACGGCACGCCCGAGCGGCAGTTCCACCACCACCTGCTGCACCAGGTGACCTACGACACGGTGCTGAAGGAAGACCGCCGGCGCGGCCACGCGGCGGTGGCGCACTGGCTGGCAGAGCGCACGGCGGGCCGCGCGCCGGAGTTCCTGGCGATCACCGGCGAACACGCCGAGCGCGCGGGCGAGACCGCGCTGGCCGCCGACTGCTACGACAGGGCCGCGAGCGAAGCCCGCAAGCGTTTTGCCAATGTCTTGGCTGTCGAGTGCTTGCGCAAGGCGCTGCGGCTGTTGCCAGACGATGCTGCGGCGCCCCGGTTGCGCCTGCTGGACCGGCTGGCCGCGGTGCTGGACGGCCTGGGGGACCGGCCGGCGCAACAGCAGGTGCTGGACGAGCGCCGCACTTTGCTGGCCGCGCACCCGAATCCGCTGGCGCAGGCCGATCTTGTGCTCGACCAGGCCATGCTCTGCGACCGCACAGGCGACTACGAACAGGCGCACGCGCTGGCCTTGGAGGCGGCGGCCCTGGCCACGCCCATCGGCGCGTGGTCCATCGCCAGCCTGGCCCACAGCGAACTGTGCTGGCTGGCGCACCAGCAGGATCGGCCCGATGCCGCGCAGGCCCATCTGCAGGCGGCCCGCGACCTGGCCGCTCGGGCCCGTGCAACCGAACCGTTGCGCGAGGTGCAGGTCCTGCAGCTCGCCGGCATCCTGGCCGGCGAGGCGGGCCAACAACGCGAAGGCATCGAGATGCTCGAGCAGGCCTACGCGCTGGCCGAGGCCTGCGGCGAACGGCGTGCCCAGCTGGCTTCGCTGGACAACATCGCCATGCTGCGCATGTTCATGTTCGACCATGCCCGCGCGCTGGAGGTGTCGGAACGGGCACTGGTGCTCGCCCGTGCGATCGGCGACCGGCGCATGGAAGCCTTCGCGCAGGGCCAACGGTCCTGGGCCTTGTGGGAGAGCGGCAGGCTTCAGGAGGCGGTGGCGCAAGCGCGGACCGCGATGGAGATCCTGCGTGCCTTGCGCGACCCGCAAGGCCAGGCCGGGCATCTGATGAACCTGGGCGCGGCCTTGTCGGCACAGGGCGAAGCCGAAGCGGCGTGGCAAGCCTTCGACGAAGCCCACCGCCTGTGGGCGACCCTGCTGCCCGGGTCGTCCACCGCGTTCTCCGCACTGGCGCTGCGCGCCGAGCAGGATCTGGCACTCGGCCGGCATCCCGCGGCACGCGAGGCGGTGGAGCAGGTGCTGGCCGTGATGCTGCCCGACGCCAGCGGCCTGGTCAGCAGCCAGTACAACCTGACGTCGCGGCTGGCCTGCGGGCAGGTGCTGCGCGCGCTGGACGATGCGCGCGCGGCGGCGGTGCTCGGGCTGCTGCAGCGCGACGCGCGTGCCCGTGTCCAGGCCCAGGCCGACCAGGGCCTGGACGTGCTGGCCACCCTGCACCCACAGCACTTCCTGCACCGCTGTCTGCAGGACGGGCCCGGCCCGGCCGCGTGACGCCGGGCAGGCGCTGCTGGGGTCGATGTTCACTCTTGAACAGCGGTGCGCGGTGCCGGTATGGCCGCTTGAACATGCCTGCACCCACAGGAGACCACCATGTTCACCACCCCCAACGTCCACAGCGCCGCATCGTCTGCCATGGCCCTGGCCTTCCGCAACGCGGCGCAGCCGCTGCAGCAGTCCGCGCCGTGCAGCATGACCCGCACAGCCCGGCAGCGGGTGCTCGCGGCCTGGGCGTGGCTGGTGCTTCCGAAGCAGCGCTGACCGCACGCGTAGCATGGCGGGGACACCCCCTCGCCCTGCCAGCGCCCCATGGAACTCCGCCAGCTCCGCTACTTTGTGCACGTGGTCGCCGCCGGCAGCATGGGCCGCGCTGCGGCCGAGCTGGGTGTGGTTGTTTCGGCGCTCAGCCAGCAGATCAGCCGACTGGAGAGCGAGCTGTCCACCCGCCTGCTGCAACGCAGCGCCGCCGGCGTGCGGCCCACCGATGCGGGCCTGGCCTTTCTGCGGCAAGCCCAGCTGACGCTGCGCCATGCCGACGACGCGGTGCTGGCGGCCCAGCAGGCGCGGCTGTCGGGCCATGTCAGCGTGGGCCTCGCGCCGTCCACGGCGGCCGTGCTGGGCCTGCCCTTTCTGCAGGCCATGCGCGAGCGATACCCCGACGTGCGCCTGCATCTGGTGGAGAACCTCTCCGGCCACCTGGCGACGATGCTGAACGCACGCCAGCTCGACCTGGCGGTGTTGTTCGAAACCGGCACGCTGCGCCACTGCAGTGTGCTGCCGCTGCTGGACGAACGTCTGTTCCTGATCGGCGCGCGGCAGCTGCCCGGCATGCCCACCGGCAAGCCCACGGGCAAACAGCTGCGCCTGGCGCGGCTCGGTGCCTTGCCGCTGCTGCTGCCCACCGGTTCACACGGCCTGCGCGCGGTGCTGGAGCGCGCGTTTGCGCGCGCCCGCTGCACACCGAACGTTGCCCTGGAGGTGGACGGTCTGGCCCTGCTGATGGACGCCGTGCGCGCCGGCGTGGGCGCCACCGTGCAGCCGGGTGCGGCGCTGGCGCGCCTGCCGCCGGACGAGCTGCTCATCCTGCCGCTGGCCGACCGCGATGCGCAACGGCGCAACTGGCTGGTCAGCCTGTCGGACGACGAATTGCCGCCCGCAGCGCTGGCGGCGCGGGTGACGCTGATGGACGTGGCCCGCACGCTGGTCGCCCAAGGCGCCTGGCCCGGCGCCAGCCTTCACGAAAGCTGAAGACCTGTTGCCGAGGTGGCGCCTGCCGCGGCGTCGGTCGGCGACCTAACATCCTGGCATGGTGGATGTGCTGGTCATCGGAGGGGGCAATGCCGCCCTGTGCGCCGCGCTGATGGCGCGTGAGGCGGGCGCTTCGGTGCTGTTGCTGGAAGCGGCACCGCGTGTCTGGCGCGGTGGCAATTCCGGCCACACGCGCAACCTGCGCTGCATGCACGACGCGCCGCAGGACGTGCTGGTCGACGCCTACC
>JADMJD010000154.1 GCA_018780805.1 Rubrivivax sp.
CCATCTGCACGTGGCGCACGATGTTCTCGCGCACCACGATGGCGTCGTCGATCAACAGGCCCACGCACAGGCTCATCGCCATCAGCGTGATGTTGTTGATCGTGAAACCGAAGATGTACATGAACAGGAAGGTGCCGATCAGCGCGATCGGCAGCGTCAGCCCGGTGATGACCGTGGAGCGCCAGGAGTTCAGGAACAGGAAGACGATCAGCACCGTCAGCAGCGCGCCTTCGATCAGCGTGCGCTGCACGTTGGCCACGCCCACGCGGATCGGGCGCGAGCCGTCGCGGTTGACCTCGGTGGCCATGCCCGCGGGTGTGACGGACTTGGCTTCGGCCAACGCGCGCTGCAGGCCGTCCACCACCGCGATGGTGTTTTCGCCCTGGCTCTTCTGCACGCTCAGCAGCACGGTGCGGCGGCCGTTGTAGAGCGCCAGGCTTTCCACCTCCTGCGGACCGTCGACGATTTTCGCGATCTGGCCCAGCTTCACCGGCACGCCGTTGCGGCGCGCCACCACGATGCCGGCAAACTCTTCGGGCCGCTTCAGCCGGGCGTTGACCTGCACCACGCGCTCGGTCTCCGTCGCACGCAGGTTGCCGAGTGGCAGCTCCTGGTTTTCGCTGCGCAACGCGGCCAGCACCTGGTCCACGGCGATGCCCTGGGCCTCCATTGCCGCCGGGTCCATCTGCACCTGGATGCGGCGCTCCAGCCCGCCGATCAGCGACACCGACCCCACGCCGCGCACGTTCTGCAGGCGCTTGACCAGCACCTGGTCGGCCCAGGTGGTGAGCTCCTGCGCGCTGCGGCTGTCGTCGGGCGACAGCACGGCGATGTCGAAGATCGGCGTGCTGGCGGGGTCGAAACGCGAGATGCGCGGTTCTTCCACGTCGTCATTCAGCAGCGGGCGCAGCAGCGCGATCTTCTCGCGCACATCTTCGGCGGCCTTGCGGCCATCGATGTCGAGGTTGAACTGCACCACCGTGACCGAGCTGCCCTCGTAGGAGCGCGAAAACAGCGTGTCGATGCCGGCCACGGTGTTGACCGCCTCCTCGACCTTCTTCGTGACCTCGGCCTCGACGATCTCGGGGCTGGCACCGGGGTAGTCCACCGACACGACGACGGTGGGGAAGTCGATGTTGGGGAACTGGTCGACCGACAGGCGCTGGTAGCTGAACAACCCCAGCACCACAAACGCCAGCATGACCATCGTGGCCATGACCGGGTTGCCGATCGAGAGGCGGGTGAACCACATGGCGCGGGGTGGGTCGCGTCAGGGCAGCTTGACGGGTGTGCCTGCGCGCAGGCTGCCGACGCTGCCGCGCAGCACGGTGGCGCCTTCGACCAACGGGGCGCTGCCCGTGCCAGTGCCGGTTCCTGTGCCGGTGACCGCCACCGCAGCTTCCGGCGCCCCGCCAAACACCGCCAGGCCGCGTGCGCCCGGTGTCACCTCCAGCCGTTGCACCTGGCCATTGGTGGCCAGCAGCACATAGGGCCGGGCCCCGTCCACGCGCAGCGCCGACAGCGGCACCACGCGCGCCGGCTGCCGGTCCAGCTCGACCACGCCCTGCGCGAACAGGCCCTGGCGCAGGCCCGGCGTGGGGGTCACGGCCAGGTAGGCCATCACCGCGCGCGTGCCGGCCTGGGTGGCGGGGTTGATGCGCACCACCTTGGCGGCCACCGGCGTGGCCACACCTTCCACCTGCAGGCGCGCCACCTGGCCGATGCGCAAACTGGCCACGTCGGCTGGTGCCAACGCGGCGGCCAGCTCCAGCCGCGACAGGTCGACGATCTCGACGATGCGTGCGTCCACCGCCAGCCGCTCGCCGGGTTGCACAAGACGCTGCGCCACGGTGCCGCTGATCGGCGCGGTGACCATGGCATCGCGCACCTGCTTGCGCGCCAGCTCCGCCGCGGCCTGGGCGGCGGCGTGTGAGGCGGTGGCCGCGGCCAGGTTGGAATCCGAGGTGTCGAGCGCGTTTTTGCTGATGAAACCCTGGGCCACCAGCGCACGGTTGTTGGCCAGCGTGCGCGCGGCGATGTCCAGCTGCGCCTGGGCCGCGGCCACCTGGTCCTCGGCCTGGCGCAGCCGCCAGCGGGCTTCGGTGTCGTCCAGCTGCGCGATGCGCTGGCCTGCGCGCACGGTGTCGCCTTCACGCACCGTCAGGCTGCGCAACTCGGCCGCCAGCCGGGCCTTGACCATGGCCGTCTCCACTGCAGCCAGGCCGCCGGAGAGCTCGACCGTGCGCACCAGGTCCTGGGTGCTGGCTCGCGCCAGATCGCTGGCGGCCAGCTCGATGGCCGCCGGCGCCGATGCGGCTGCGGCCGGCGCCGACGGCGCGCTGCCTTTGCCACAACCGGCCAGCAGGCTGGCACCCAGGAGCACCAGCCAGGTGGGCACAGCGAGGAAGAAGCGTGTCATGAGGCTTGGCGTTCAATGCCACGCAGGATCAGGTCGATCTGCGTGTCCAGCATGGTCTGGGGGTCGAACTCGGGGCCATGCACCGGGCAGGCGCCGAAGGAGTGGTGGTGCAGCACCATGAAGATCATCGGCGCCATCAGCGCATGCGCCACATCGTGCAGCGGCAGCTCGCGGAACTCGCCGCGGCTGATGCCGCGCTGCACGGCGCTGGACAACATCTGGTCGGCCGGCAGGATCACCTCGTCGGTGTAGAACTGCGCCAGGTCGGGGAAGTTGCGCACCTCGGCCACCACCACCTTGTGGATGCCACCTGCCGGCGTGGCGCCAAAACGCTGCCACCACACCCGCATCAGCAGGCGCAGCAGGTCGGCGCTGGTGCCCTCGAAGCTGTCGACGATGCCCTGGCCTTCGGCGATCAGGTTCGACAGGTTGTGCCGCACCACGGCCTTGAACAGCTCTTCCTTGCTCGGGTAGTACAGGTACAGCGTGCCCTTGGACACACCCGCGCGGCGCGCCACCTCTTCCGAGCGCGTGGCGGCAAAGCCCTTTTCCACGAACAGCGCCAACGCCGCGTCCAGCAGCTCTTGCGGGCGGGTTTCCTTGCGGCGTTGGCGGGTGCGGGTGGGGGGTTCGAGCATGCAGTTAATGACCAATCGGTCAGTAATGTAGCCAATTGCAGGGCACCGGGTCAACGGGCTGTCACCCGGGTCAGGTCTGATAGGGTTCGCAGACAACGGAAGGGGTGTGCATGCGGCGATTGGTTTTGTTCGGTTGCATGGCGCTGGGCCTGACCGGCTGCGCCGGCCTGCTTGGCCCGCGGGTGGTGACACTCACGCCGCAGGCGATGTCCGAGCGCCTGGCCAAGGAGTTCCCGCTCGACCGCCGCCTGCTGGAGCTGGTGGACGTGCGGGTGTCTGATCCGCGCGTGAAACCTGATCCGGACAGCGGCCGCCTGCGTGCGGACTTCCGCGTGCAGGCCACCGAGCGCCTGAGCGGCGCACGTTTTGACACCACGCTGGGCGTGCTGGCCGGGCTGCGCTGGCAGGCCAGCGACGGCACGCTGCGGCTGGAGCGGGTGGATCTGGACCTGCCGCCGCCCGCAGGCCAAGGACCGGGCCGCGAACCCGCCTGGTGGTTGCGCGTGGGCTCGGTGCTGGGTGCGCGGGTGTTCGATGACCGGGTGGTCTGGCGCGCACCGGCCGACAGTGGCCTGACCGTGGAGCGCATCACGGTCACCGCCGCCGGGGTCGAACTGAAGCTGGTGCCGGCGCGCTGAGCCGCCGCATCAGACCCCCCGCCGATATCATCCGGCGCTTTGCCCGGAAACGAAAGGTGCTGCGCTCTTGGACCTGATGCTGCTGCTCAAGGCCGCCGTGATGGGCGTGGTGGAAGGGCTCACCGAGTTCCTGCCCATCTCGTCCACCGGCCACCTGATCCTCGCCGGCTCGCTGCTGAACTTCACCGGCGACCGCATCAAGGTCTTCGAGATCGCGATCCAGACCGGGGCGATGTTCTCGGTGATCTGGGAGTACCGCGAGCGCCTGGGCCGCACCGTGCGCGGCATCACACACGACCCGGTGGCGCAGCGTTTTGCGCTGAACGTGATCGTGGCCTTTCTGCCGGCGGCCTTCTTCGGCCTGCTGCTGGGCAGTTGGGTCAAGCAGCACCTGTTTGCGCCGGTGCCAGTGGCCATTGCGCTGGTGGTGGGCGGTTTTGTCATCCTGGCCATCGAGCGCCGCCACAAACGGCTCTACGGCGAGCGCGACCTGGAGGGCACACGTCAGGCCCGCGTGGAAACGGTGGACGACATGGGTGTGGCCGACGCCCTGAAGGTCGGCCTGCTGCAATGCCTGGCGCTGATCCCGGGCACCAGCCGTTCGGGCGCCACCATCATGGGTGCGCTGGTGCTGGGTTTTTCGCGCAAGGCGGCCACCGAGTTCAGCTTCTACCTGGGCATTCCCACGCTGATGGGTGCGGGTGCGTACTCGGTGTGGAAACAGCGCGAGCTGCTGTCCTGGGCCGACGTGCCGATGTTCGCGGTGGGCACCGTGGTGGCGTTTTTCAGCGCGCTGATCTGCATCCGCTGGTTGATCCGCTACGTCTCCAGCCACGACTTCACGGTGTTTGCCTGGTACCGCATCGTGTTCGGCGGCCTGGTGTTGCTGACGGCCTACAGCGGCATGGTCAGCTGGAGCGTTTGAAGACGAGGTCCCAGACGCCGTGGCCCAGCTGGAGGCCACGGGCTTCGAATTTGGTGTCGGGCCGCCAGGCCGGCCGCGGCGCATAACCTTCGGCGGTGTTGCTGAAGCCGGGCGCGGTGCCCAGCACCGCCAGCATGTGTTCGGCATAAGCTTGCCAATCCGTGGCGCAGTGCAGGTAGCCACCCGGTGCCAGCCGCGTGCGCAGCAGCGCGACGAACTCGGGCTGGATCAGCCGGCGTTTGTGGTGGCGCTTTTTGTGCCAGGGGTCGGGGAACCAGATGTGCACACCGGCCAGCGATTCGGCCGGCAGCATGTGCTGCAGCACCTCCACCGCGTCGTGCTGCAGCAGCCGCAGGTTGGTCAGGTTCTGGCTGCCGATCAACTTGAGCAGCGCGCCCACGCCGGGCTCGTGCACCTCTACGCCCAGGAAATCGTGGTCCGGCAGCGCAGCCGCCACCTGTGCGGTGGCACCGCCCATGCCGAAGCCGATCTCCAGGATCAGCGGCGCCGTGCGGCCGAAGGTGCTGGCCAGGTCCAGCGGCGCGGGCTGGTAGGGCAGCACAAAACGCGGGCCCAGTTCGGCCAGGGCACGCACCTGCCCACTGCCCATGCGGCCGGCGCGGGTGACGAAGCTGCGCACCGGGCGCCGCGGGAAATCGGTCGGGTTCATCGGGGCGCGATGGTAGCGCCTCAGCCGGCTAGAATCTGAGCGCTGTGCGGGCGTCGTTCAATGGCAGGACCTGAGCTTCCCAAGCTCATGACGTGGGTTCGATTCCCATCGCCCGCTCCATCTGCCGATGGAGCCTGCAGATCAACCCGCCCTCACGGGCCCGCCAATTCGGCCACAAAACCCGCAGACACCGCAGACACCGCGGCCAGGTTGCGCTTCAGCGCAGCCTCTGCCGAACTGCCGGTCCGTTGTTCGAAGCTGTGGTCCCCGCCGACGACCGCCACCCGCGCCGTCTGCGCCTGGGCCCCTGCAAATCGGTACAGCACGGACGTCGCGCACAAGGGGTCGCGGTCACCCGCCACCCAGAGCGTTGGCCGCCGCTCCTGGGCGAACTGCGGGTAGTTTTCGCTCGTTTCGTCCCGCGGCACGGTGTCGCCTTTGGGCACGCGGCTGCAGATGGGGGTTAGCAGCAGGGCGCCGCGCAGTTTGGCGTCGGCGGCCAGCGCTTGCCACGCCACGACCGAGCCGAGCGATTTGCCGGCCACCGTCAAGTTCTCCGGCACCACCCGGGGATGCCGGCGCGCAGCGGCCACGACGGCCTGCAGGTCCTGCAGCTCCCGGGACAGATCGTCCGACGGCTGCCCCTTGGGTTCGGCAGAGAAGTAGGCCCAGTTGAAGCGGAACACCGCCACGCCCTGCTGCGTCAAGGCACGGCTCAGGGCCTCCATCGCTGGCAAGGCCATGTGGTAACCCTGCCCGGGAGCCAACACGACGGCCGGGACCTTGCTGTCTCCGGATGGCCAATCGACTTGCACGGCCAGCCGTTGCCCGCGCGCATTCACGACGTTGTCATCGGCAGCCCGGGCGGCCGGGGCAAGGGCCCCTGTGAACAGGCAGGCCGCCACGATGCAGGTCGATGTGTTGCGCATGATGTCTTGGGGTTGCCGCTGTCCGATCAATTGTGACGCTGCAACATCGGTGTTTGCGCCGCTGGTCGGCGCGCTCGGGGTCCGTCATCATTTGGTCCAGCATGAGCGATCCCCTGCAAATCCTGTGTATCGGCGGGCCTGAGCCCGATCTGGGCCTGTCCGCCTGGGGCCCGTTTGCGCTGCGCAGCTGCCAGACCCTGGACGAAGCGGCGGCTGCCCTGCGCCAGGGCCCGATGGACGCCGTGCTGCGCCTGTCGCGCACCGATGCCGCATTGGACGAACTGCTGCACTGGCCCGCACTGACCCAGGTGGTGATGGACGCCGCGCTGGTGGCCGTGGTGCCCGAACCGCAGCCGGGCGCTGCGCTGAAGTTGCTGCAGCGCGGCGCACAGGACGTGCTGAACGCACAAGGCCTGGCCACCGAATCGCTGGCCCGCACGCTGCGCCTGGCCGTGGAGCGCAAGCGCCTGGAGCAGGCGGCCCGCAAGGCCTACGCCACCGACCTGGCCACCGGCCTGCCCAACCACGCCCAGCTGCTGGAGCACATGACCCACCTGCTGGCGCTGCGCGAGCGCGAGCCGGCGCCGATGGCGCTGATCGTGCTGCGCATCGAAGGCCTGGCCAGCACCGAGGCGGCGCTGGGTGCCGAATCGGCCAACGTGCTGCGGCGCAAGGTGGCGGTGCGCATCCGTTCCGGCCTGCGCGCCAGCGACGTGGTGGCCTCGCTGGGTGCCGACGCCTTTGCCGTGCTGCTGGCCTGGATCGACGCAGCGGGTGACGCGCCGCAGGTGGCGGCCAAACTGGCACAGATGGTGCGGCAGCCCTTCAAAGTGGCCGGCACCGACCGCGCCGTGGCCGTCAGCCTGGGCCTGGCGGCCTACCCTGAACACGGACGCGATGCCGATGCGCTGATGCGCCGGGCCGTCGGCCAGGCCGCATCGGTGGTGGCGATGGGCCGCGAAGGTTTTGCCAACCGGGTCGAACGCGGCCCGGCCACCGCGGCCAACGACGACTGATTCAGCGGTTGATGTCGCCCAGGCAGAGGTACTTGAGCTCGACGTAGTCGTCCACACCCTGGCGCGCACCTTCACGCCCCAGGCCCGATTGTTTGACACCGCCGAACGGCACCTCGGCCGTGGAGATCAAGCCGGTGTTGATGCCGACCATGCCGTACTCCAGCGCCTCGCCCACGCGGAAGATGCGGCCCACGTCGCGGCTGTAGAAGTAGCTGGCGAGGCCGAACTCGGTGTTGTTGGCCAGCTGGATCGCCTCGGCTTCGGTCTCGAACCTGAACACCGGCGCCACCGGGCCGAAGGTCTCTTCGCGTGCGCACAGCATCTCGCTGGTGACGCCGGACAACACCGTCGGCGTGTAAAAACGCTCGCCGACGCGCGTGCCGCCGATCACGACCTTGGCGCCCTTGGCGGTGGCATCGGCCACATGCGCTTCCACCTTGGCGATGGCCTGGTCGTCGATCAGCGGGCCCTGCTGCACACCGGCCTCGAAGCCGTTGCCCACCGTGATGGCACCGGCCTTGGCGGCCAGCTTGTCGACGAAGCGGTCGTAGACCCCGGCCTGCACGTAGAAGCGGTTGGCGCACACGCAGGTCTGGCCGGCGTTGCGGTATTTGCTGACCATCGCGCCTTCGACGGCGCTGTCCAGATCGGCGTCGTCGAAGACGATGAAGGGTGCGTTGCCGCCCAGCTCCAGGCTGAGCTTCTTGATCGTCGGCGCGCATTGCGCGGCCAGGATGCGGCCCACCTCGGTGCTGCCGGTGAAGGACAGGTGGCGCACCGTGTCGCTGCTGCACAGCACCTTGCCCACCGCGATGGACTGTTCGCCATCGGCCGTCAGGATGTTCAGCACCCCGGCCGGCATGCCGGCACGCTGCGCCAGCTCGGCCACCGCCAGCGCCGACAGCGGCGTGGCTTCGGCCGGTTTGATCACCACGGTGCAGCCAGCGGCCAGCGCCGGCGCCACCTTGCGCGTGATCATCGCGATCGGGAAGTTCCACGGCGTGATCGCCGCGCAGACACCGATCGGTTGTTTGATGACCAGGTAGCGCTTGTTGTTGTCGGTGGTCGGGATGGTTTCGCCGTAAATGCGGCGTGCTTCTTCGGCGAACCACTCGATGAAACTGGCACCGTAGACCACCTCGCCACGCGCTTCGGCCAGCGGTTTGCCTTGTTCGGCCGTCATGATGCGGGCCAGGTCGTCGGCGTGCTGGTGCAGCAGCGCGAACCACTTCATCATCACCGCGGCCCGCTCCTTGGCGGTCTTGCTGCGCCACAGCGGCCAGGCGCGGTCAGCGGCGGCGATGGCAGCGGTGGTCTCAGCCGCGCCCAGGTTGGCCACGTCGGCCAGCTTCAGCCCGGTGGCGGGGTCGGTGACGTCGAAACGGCTGCTGCCGGCCACCCATTCGCCGCCAATCAGCGCATCGGTCTTCAGCAGGCCGGCGTCGTTCAACGTGGCCAGCGGGGAGGTCTTCATGTCCATGGGGCGGTCCTTCGCGTTCCGGATCTGCGACTCTATCGCGTCGGCTGCATAGAATCTGCCCCCATGAAAGCCGCCGACATCCGCTCCACCTTCCTGAACTTTTTCGCCTCCAAAGGCCACCAGATCGTGGCCTCGAGCCCGGTGGTGCCGGGCGACGACCCGACGCTGCTGTTCACCAACGCGGGCATGAACCAGTTCAAGGACGTGTTCCTGGGCTTCGACAAACGGCCCTACAGCCGCGCGACGACGAGCCAGAAGTGCATCCGCGCCGGTGGCAAACACAACGACCTGGAAAACGTCGGCTACACGGCACGCCACCACACCTTCTTCGAGATGCTGGGCAACTTCAGCTTTGGCGACTACTTCAAGAAGGACGCCATTGCCTTTGCCTGGGAGCTGCTGACCGTGCACTTCCAGCTGCCGGCCGACAAGCTCTGGGCCACGGTGTATGCCGAGGACGACGAGGCCTACGACATCTGGTTGAAGGACATCGGCCTGCCGCCTGAGCGCATCGTGCGCATCGGCGACAACAAGGGCGGCCGCTACATGTCCGACAACTTCTGGATGATGGGCGACACCGGGCCGTGTGGGCCCTGCAGCGAGATCTTCTACGACCACGGCCCGGACGTGGCGGGCGGCCCCCCGGGCAGCGCCGAGCAGGACGGCGACCGCTACATCGAGATCTGGAACAACGTCTTCATGCAGTTCAACCGCACCGAAG
>JADMJD010000094.1 GCA_018780805.1 Rubrivivax sp.
CGCCGACATGGGCGCCAGCCTGCTGGTGGTGGTCAACGGGCTGCGTCTGCTGAAGAAGGGAGTCAAAACGTCATGAAAACGGTCTCGCCGCCGATCACCACACGTACAGCTGCCTTCGAAGCGGCCCTGTCGGAAGCCAGCCTTCGGCTTGCCGCTGGCGATGCCGCCGCCGCGATGCAGTTGTTGGAACGCGCCCATGTGCTGGGCCAGAACGACTTTGGACCGCACCTGCGAGTCCACTTGCGCATGCTGCATGTCGGCTGGAGATCGCACGACTGGCACGAAGTACGCGGCCAAGTCCTGCGCATCGCACTCGTTCCCCTCGGTCACCTGCTAGGGCGGTTGCCGCGCGGCAACACGGGCGCGGCGAGCGTCAGCGCCTTCGCCCCGATGGCCATCGCACCCGATATCGAGCGCCTGCTCGACAACAAGGAGTCATGACATGGATTGTCCCGTTTGCAAGACCGAGCGCCTCTCGATGATGGAACGCCAGGGCATCGAGATCGACTACTGCCCCAAATGCCGTGGCGTCTGGCTTGACCGGGGTGAACTCGACAAGATTGTCGAACGCTCAGTGGTGGAACTGGCTGCGGCCGTACCGGGTTCAGCGCCCGCCCCGGCGGCTGCACCGCAGCCCTATGCACCGCAGGCCGAGTACGGTCACGGCGGGCATCGCCCTCGACATGACGACCGTTCTTCCGGGGGACACCGGCGCAAGTCGTTCCTGCAGGACCTCTTCGATTGAACAACCGGCGGTTCAACTCACGCGACAGGTGGGGCGCGAGCCTTCTGCTGGCTGCGGTCCTGGCCATGCTAGACCAGCTCGTCAAGGCCGGCGTCGCAGCGATCCTCCCGCTCGGCAGCAGCGTCACGCTGACGCCTTGGTTCAACCTCGTGCACGTGCTCAATCCCGGAGCGGCCTTCTCATTCCTGGCCGACGCGGGGGGCTGGCAGCGGCACGCCCTCAGCGGCATCGGCATCGTCGTCAGCCTTGCGCTCGCCGTTCTGTTGTGGCGCGGCGTTCGCAGCCGTCTCGAAGCGGCTGCGTATGTCGGCTTGATCGGCGGCGCCCTGGGCAACGTCGTTGACCGGCTGCGCATCGGTGCGGTGGTCGACTACCTCGATCTGCATTGGCGTGACATGCATTGGCCAGCCTTCAACCTGGCCGATGTGTGGGTGGTCGGCGCTGCCGGCCTGCTGGTGCTGGCATCGTTCAAACCCGGCGTTGCCCCCGAGCCGCGCGGCCAGGGCGGTACATCCTGAGGTGTGCGTCCACGCCGCTCAAGGTCATCGACAATGACAGCGCCCAGTGCTGCTGAGCGTCAGCCTGCTGCGGGTCTAGCCCGAATCTTGCCAACCTTCCCATGTCCACAGAACAGCCTACAGATCAGCTTGGTGGTCACTCCCGAAGATTCTGGGCGCCCCTGTTCCTGGCCTGGCTGATCGCATTGCTCGCCACGGCGGGTGCTCTCTTTCTGGGCGAAGTGATGGGCATGACACCCTGCGTGTTGTGCTGGTACCAGCGCATCGCGATGTTTCCGCTGGTCGTGGTGCTCGGCCTGGGCCTGCTGGAGGCCGATGGCCGCAGCGTGCGCTACGCGATGCCCCTGGCGGCGGCCGGGTGGGCGATCGCGCTGTACCACTGTCTGGTGTTCTGGGGCCTCGTGACCGAAGCGCTGGTGCCTTGTGGCAAGGGCGGCTCTTGCGCGGACGCGGAGGTGCAGATCGTCGGCTTCGTGCCGATCCCGCTGTTGTCGGTCGCCGCCTTCACAATGATTCTGGTGTTGCTGTGGGTGTCGATGAAGGAGGTCAAAACATGAACAAGAAGTGGCTTGTCGTTGCCACCGTAGCGGCGGTCGTGCTGGCCTTCGCGGGCGGTGCCCTGGTATTCAAGGATCGCTCCGCGCAAGAAGTGAAGCAGGTTGCGCAGAACAACAACGAAGCGCTGGTGCGCCCGCACGCGCCGGTGTTCGGCAATCCAGCGGCCAAGGTCACGATCGTCGAGTTCTTCGACCCGTCGTGCGAGACCTGCCGGGCCTTCTACCCGTTGGTCAAACGCATCGTCAACGCGAGCTTCGGGCAAGTGCGGCTGGTGGTGCGCTACGCGCCGCTGCACAAGGGTTCCGACACGGCCATCCAGATCCTGGAAGCGGCCCGCCTGCAGGGCAAGTACTGGGAGGCGCTGGAGCGCGCGCTGGCCGATCAGCCCCGCTGGGCGGCGCACCACAACCCGCAGCCTGCGCTGATCTGGGACTCGCTGACCGATCTTGGTCTCGATATGGCGAAGGCCCGTGCCGACGCCGCCAGCCCGGCCATCGCGCAGGCACTGCGCCAGGACATCGCTGACATGCAGGCCTTGCAGGTCAAGCAAACGCCGGGCTTCTTCGTCAACGGCACGCCGCTGCGCGACTTTGGCGAGGCGCAGTTGAAGGCCCTGGTCGATCAGGAGGTCGCCAAGGCCAAGCTGCCGTAACGATGGCGCGGTTCGGTCTGCATCCGGGCGTGGGCGGCGCCGGCGTGCAGAGCTGGTAAGGCCGATGTCGCCCCGCATCGTGCCCGTCGATACGACTCTGTCCGAAGCCAAGCGCGACAAGGGTGCAGCGAATCCGGCCACCGCGATTGCCATGCTGAAGCAGGACGTGTGTGTGCAACGTGTCGAGCGCGACACGAGACAATGAGCTGTCCGGCGGCCCTGGGTCGCCGCCCTCCCGATCCACCGAGTCCACGCCGATGCAGTCCAAGCCAAACGTGTTCGAACGTCTTCTTGAGTCGGCGATCTTCTCCAGCCGCTGGCTGCTCGCGCCCTTCTTCCTCGGCCTGATCGTCGCCATGGTGGTGCTGCTGGTAAAGTTCGGCAAAGAGCTGACGCGGCTGCTGCTCGGCGTCTTCGGCTACGTTGAACACGACTCCGTGATCTCGATCCTGACCCTGGTCGACACCGCGCTGATCGCCGTGCTGCTGTTGATCATCGTCTTCAGCGGCTACGAGAACTTCGTCTCCAAGCTCAGCATCGGCGACCACGAGGACCGCCCCGCCTGGATGGGCAAGATCAGCTTCTCCGACCTGAAGATGAAGCTCATCGGCGCCATCATCGCGATCTCGGCGGTTGAACTGCTGAAGGCATTTTTAGTCAGCACGCAGCTCACGGGCGAGCAGATCGGCTGGAAGATCGCGATCCACCTCACCTTCGTCGTCTCGGGTCTGCTGTTCGCGGCGTCGGACTGGATCAGTGACAGCCGCAAGTCGCATTGACTGTTTCGGCTGGAAGCCCTGCAAAGTCGATGGGATGACGCCGGGGTTCTTCGTCAACGGCACGCCGTTGCGTGACTTCGGCGAGGCGCAGCTGCGGGCCCAGGTCGAGCAAGAGATCAAGAAGGTGAAGGCTCCGTAGCGGAGGGCGCCGCAGAGACACCCGGCGCGGGCAGCACGGTGAAGCCGATCGAGGTGATGCCGCTGGCTGAACTTGCAAAGGGCCTGCCACCATGCATGCGGGCGATTGCAGCGACGATGGCCAGACCCAGGCCGTGGTTCTGATGTGCACCGCTGCGTGCGCGGTCGCCACGGAAGAAGCGATCAAACAACCGTGGCAAGTGCGCCGGTTCGATGGTCGCCCCGTGATTGGCTACCGCCAACCGCACTTCGCCGCCCGTCAGGGCGTCGATCTCGATTCGGATCGTCGAGCCGCGGGCCGCGTAGCGCGTGGCATTGGCGACCAGATTCGACAGCGCGCGTTGCAACAGCGGCAGATCAAACTCTCCGCCGGTGTCGCCGATGACCTCGACCCGGACTCCGGCATCGTCCAGCGCGGCGTCGTGATAATCAGCCACCTGCCGGGCCACCCCGGCCAGGCTGGCCGTCGCCACGCGCCGCGCTGAACTGCCGCGATCGGCCTGTGAGAGAAAGAGCATGTCCTGCACGATGCCGGCCACGCGCTGCAGTTCTTCCAGGTTCGACCCGAGCACCTCGCGCAGTTCTTCGGCACCGCGCGCCCTGCGCAGCGCCAGTTCGGTGCTGCTGATCAGGGTGGCGAGTGGGGTGCATAGCTCATGCGCCACATCGGCATTGAATCCTTCCAACTGCTCATAGGCCTGTGACAAGCGGCCGAGCAGTTCGTTGAACTGCGCAATCAAAGGTTCGAGTTCTTCGGCCTGGCCTGAGCCATCCAAACGCCGATGCAGCGTATCTGCCGCAAGCAGGCGAGTCTGCTCCACCAGTTCCCGCACGGGGCGCAGCCCCAGGCGCACCAGCACAAAGCCGCCCGCCGAGACCAACGCAGCGCCGCCCAGGGCAGCGGCCAGCAGCGTGAGTGCAAGCCGACGCAGCAATAGGCGGTCATCGCCCGTGTCCAGTGTCAGGACCGCGGTCAGCTTGTCCGGTGCGGTGGCCGGCGCGGCCACTTCGAAGCGGGCCACGCGCGCGCTACCGGGGGACGACGCGCTGACTGCGCGCTGGTAGAAGACGCTGCCATCGGGCCGCGCCAGCGACAAGGCCAGATCCTGGTGCCCGACGAAGAAGTCGTCGAGCTTGTGGGTCAACGTGCTGGCGTCGCCGCGCTGCGGCTCTTCGGTGAGCAAGTGCCGCACCTGCGTCTGCTTCTGCGTCAGCGCCTCGATCTGCCGCGCCTCGAGGTTCACGTGCGTGACGGCGTAGACCGCGACGCAGACCACGAAGAGTCCGGCCAGGCTCTGAAGCGCCAGCCATGTCGACAGCCGCCGCCCGAGGGAACCGACGCGGCTCCTGCTCATTGGGGCACCCTACGGCCTGCGGCCGGTCCCGCCAAGCGGGAGCATGAGCACTTGGGACGGCCCGGCGTGTTCATTCCTCGCGCTCCTCCAGCACGTAACCCATGCCGCGCACCGTATGCAGCAGCGTGCGCTCGAAGGGCGCGTCGAGCTTGCCGCGCAACCTGCGTACCGCCACGTCGATGACATTGGTGGCGCTGTCGAAGTTGATGTCCCACACCTGCTCCGCAATCTCGGTGCGGGAAAGCACCTCGCCCTGACGGCGCAGCAGCAAGGCCAGCAAGGTGAACTCCTTGGCCGTGAGGTCGAGCCTTCGGCCGGCCCGTGTGGCCTTGCGGCGCAGCAGGTCCATCTCGAGGTCAGACAGACCCAGGACCGTGGCACCTTCAGGCTCGCGCGCCGGCCGCGCGCGGCGCAGCAGAACCTGGATCCGGGCCACCAGTTCGGAGAACGCGAACGGCTTGACGAGGTAGTCGTCTGCACCCCCTTGCAGACCCTTGACACGGTCCTCGACCCGGATGCGCGCCGTCAGCATCAGCACAGGCGTTTGCTTGCTCTGGCGCAGGGCAGCCAGCAGGCCCAGCCCGTCGATGCCGGGCAGCATGCCGTCCAGCACGAGCAGGTCGTAGTCACCCTCCATTGCCAGGTGCAGACCGTCGACGCCGTTGTGCGCCACGTCCACGACGTAGCCTTCTTCGGTCAGCCCCTTGCGCAGGTATTCGGCGAGCTTCACCTCGTCTTCGATCACCAGCAGTCTCATGCCGTTGAAGCCCTCATTTGGCAACCCCAGCAAGTGACCGACTTGTCATCTGGTGGACCGAGTCTTGTTGGAGGCCGGTTTCTAAAGTCATGGTCATGCCATCGGGCATGCCGCGACACCAGGTCGCAGGCAACCTCTTCTTCAAGGAACCCTGACCATGAACTTTCGCAAACACGCCGCCTTGCACCTTGTTGCGCTGGCCATGACGCTGCCGGTGATCGCGCAGGCCAGTTCTCTTTACCACGCGTCCCCCGGTGAAGCCGGCTTCACCGAGCACCCTGACCACTTGAAAAGCACCAAGACGCGTGCCCAGGTGATGGCCGAGGTCGAGGCGGCTCGCAAGGACGGCACGCTCGCGCTGATGCAGCGCAACGCGCCGTTGCCCATGAAGGCCACAGGGCCCGGCAAGACTCGCCAGCAGGTGATTGCCGAAATGCTGAACGAGTCGCCCGAACAGCGCCGCGCGCGGATGGAACTTCAGCGCGGCGGCTGAGCCTCCGGCACCCCTCAGCGTTCGCGAGGGCCACCAGCACCTGGTGGCCCTCGCCGCCGTTTGCCTTTGCCGTCCTGGCGGGTAGCCGCCAGCCGCTTCGAGAGCGATTGGCTGTAGGTGGGCTTCTGCTCGGGCTTGGGCGGCGGGTGGGCCCTCCGCCATCGACGCCAAAGCGCGAAGAGCACGAGGGCAACGACCACGACGGCCACCCAGATCCACAGCATGGTCTGTGCGATCGCGGCATCCGGCAGCTGCTTCCTCATCGCGCGCCTCCCGTTCTTGTGTCGAGTCAGCCAAGGTCAGGGAGCATCGGACAACGGCAACTCCGCCCGCGTTGTCGGTCCACATGCGACGCGTTGCAGGCATCTGGGCTGGCATCGCAAAGCTGGCACACCCGGCGAGAAGCCTGCCGCTCAAGCGCAATCAGCCAACATCTGCGACCAGGCGCAGAGGCGCAGCCCGAGCACGCGATTCCGTGGGATCGCCGCGCTCCAGCCGGTAACTGCTGCCCCATGACCAGACCGAACCGACCAGTTCGACGAAGACGACTTCACCTGCTGCGCCGCCGATGTCGATGGATGCACGGCCTTCGTCCCAATCTGCCGCCAGCGTGTGTGATCCAGGCTTCAGGCGAAGCCGCACAAGGGACTCGGGGACCGTCACGATGGCGGCGCCCATGTCTGGCGTCAGCCGGACCGCGTTCCTCGCGTCCCCCCAGCGCTTGCGCACGACATAGACCGTCAGCCTGTCTGGCGCGGCTTCAAACCGCTTTGCCGCCGTCTCGACCTGCTCCGAGGGGATGGGCGCGGTCGTGCAGGTGAGCTTGCGGCTGTACGACTTGCCGGTCGCAAAGCAGTAGGTGCCGTCCGCGTTGGCCGGGCGCATCGGTTTGGTCATGCAGCCCGCGAGTGGGACCAGCCCGACTGCCGCCAGGCCGATCAACAGGGTTCTGCGTTGGGGAAGTCTGGAGTGGTCCATGGCGGTGTTCCCTACTTGATGGTGAAACGCACCGTGCCGGCCGGTTTGCCGGCGACGGTGACGACAGCGACGGCCTTGGTGCCGGGGCCGACCTTGAAGCTGCCGGTCGCTTCGAGCTTGTCGCCGGCAGGCTTCAGCTCGACTTCCTGCTTCTCGGTGCCGGTCAGCAAGGTCAGCTTGGCGCTGGCCTTGGACACGTCGGCCGGCTTGCCGTGGTCGCGCAGGTGCAACTGGATCGCGGCCGGCTTGGCGACCAGTTCGTAGTCCATGTCCTTGGCCTCGGTGACCACGCCGCCATGTTTGGGCGAATGGTCGTGGCCGCCGGCAGCGAAGGCCGTGCCGGACAAAGTCAGGGCAATGGCAGCGAGGAGGGTTGTCGTCTTCATGAGAGTCCTTTCAGGGGTTGGAAAACGTTGACAGGGGATGGGATCAAAGTGCCTCGGCATCCTTGCTGTCCATCAGTGCTTCGGCAGGCTTGCGGCCGAAGAGCCAGAACATCGCGGGTGTGAGGAAGGTGTCGAGCAGGGTCGAACTGATCAGGCCACTGAAGATGACCACGGCCACCGGGTGCAGCACTTCGGTGCCGGGCTGCTCGGCCTCGAACAGCAAGGGCGCCAGCGCGAAGGCTGTCACCAGCGCGGTCATCAGCACCGGGCTCAGACGTTCCAGCGAGCCACGCAGGATCATCTTGTGGTCGAAGTTCTCACCCTCGAAGCGCATCAGATTGATGTAGTGGCTGACCTTCAGGATGCCGTTGCGCACCGAGATGCCGGCCAGGGTGATGAAGCCCACCAGCGCGGCCACGCTCAGTGGTTGGCCCGAGAGCCACAAACCCAGCACCGCACCGACCAGCGCCAAAGGAATGTTCACCATGATCAGCGCCGCAAGTACGCTCGACTTGTAGCGGCTATAGAGCACCACGAACATCAGCGTCAGCGACACGATGCTGAGCAGGCCGACCAGGCGCGAGGCTTCCTCCTGCGCCTGGAACTGGCCGCCCAGGGTGATGAAGTAGCCCTCAGGCAGCTTCGTCTCGGCCACCACCTTGCGGATGTCGGCCACGATCTCCGACAAGGCCCGCCCGGACGCGTTGGCCGACAGCACGATGCGCCGCTTGCCGTCGTCGCGGCTGATCTGGTTCGGGCCGTCGCCGTCTTCGATGGTCGCGATCTTCGACAGCGGGATGCGGCCGTTCGGCGTCTCGATCAGGATCTGGCCGAGGCCCTCCACCGAGCGGGCCGATTCCGGCAGCCGCACCACCAGCGCAAAGCGCCGGCTGCCCTCCACGATCTGGGTGATCTTCTCCCCCTCCACCAGGTTCTGCAGCGTCGTCAGCACCTGGGGCGCAGGCACGCCGTACTGGGCCGCGGCGGCGTAGTCCACACGTACCTTGATCTGCGGCGCCAGCACCTGCTTTTCGATCTGCAGATCGGCGATGCCGGGGATGGCGGCCAGCTTCGCACGCAGCACGTCGGCCTGGCCACGCAGTGCGTCCAGGTCCTCACCGAAGATCTTGATGGCGATCTGCGAACGCACGCCCGAGAGCATGTGGTCGATGCGGTGCGAGATCGGCTGGCCGATTTCCAGCGCGGCCGGCAGGTTGATCAGGCGCGCCCGGATGTCGGCCTTGATCTCGTCCATCGTGCGCGTCAACTGGGCGGTGGGCTTCAGGCCCACGTCGAGCTCGCTGACGTGCACCCCTTCGGCGTGTTCGTCCAGTTCGGCGCGGCCGCTGCGCCGGCCGACGTGCGTGACCTCGGGCACCTGGCTCACCAGCACTTCGGCCTGGCGCGCCAGCGCCGAGGTTTCGGCCAGCGTGACACCAGGATTCAGGCGCAGGCCGATCAGCAGCGTGCCTTCGTTGAAGGGTGGCAGGAACGTGGTCGGAAAGAAGGGCACGGCGGCAGCCGCCACCACCACCGTCACGCCGGCCGCCGCCAGCGCCGCCCTCGGTGCGTTCAGCACGGACTGCAGAGACGACTGGTAGGCCGACTTCAGCCAGCGCAGCACCTTCGTGTCGCCATGGTCCAGGTTCTTCATCCGCGGCAGCAGATAGAAGCTGAGCACTGGCGTCACCGTCACCGAGACGATCAGCGAGGCCAGCGTCGACACGATGAAGGCAATGCCCAGTGGCACGAAGAGCTTGCCTTCCAGGCCCGGCAGCGCGAACAGCGGGATGAAGACCAGCACGATGATCACCGTGGCGTACAGGATCGCCGAGCGCACTTCCATCGTGGCGTGCGCTACCACTTCCAGCGGGTGAAGGCGCGAGTGCGGGTGCTTGGCGCGGTCCTCCTTCAGGCGCCGCAGCACGTTCTCGACACCCACCACGGCATCGTCGACCAGCCCGCCGATGGCGATGGCCAGGCCGC
>JADMJD010000131.1 GCA_018780805.1 Rubrivivax sp.
CGGTGTGCCTTCGGCCAGCACCGTGCCTTCGCTGATGATGTAGGCGCGGTCGCAGATG
Source organism: Rubrivivax sp. (assembly GCA_018780805.1). GTDB lineage: Bacteria > Pseudomonadota > Gammaproteobacteria > Burkholderiales > Burkholderiaceae_C > Rubrivivax. The sequence goes on from JADMJD010000131.1 coordinate 59, forward strand.
CCCAGGGTCTCGCGCACGTTGTGGTCGGTGATCAGCACCCCGATGCCACGCGCCCGCAGGTAACCGATGATGCGCTGGATCTCGATCACGGCGATCGGATCGACGCCAGCAAAGGGCTCGTCCAGCAGGATGAAACGCGGCTGCGTGGCGAGTGCTCGGGCAATCTCCACGCGCCGGCGTTCGCCGCCCGACAAGGCCGGCGCCGGCGAATCACGCAGCTTGGTGATGGACAGCTCTTCCAGCAGCTGTTCCAGCAGCGCGCGGATCTTCGCCTCGGGCAAGGGCCGGCCGTCGGGGCCCAGCTGCAGCTCGAGCACGGCGCGGATGTTCTCGGCCACCGTGAGCTTGCGGAAGATGGAGGCCTCCTGCGGCAGGTAGGACAGCCCCAGCCGCGCCCGGCGGTGGATGGGCAGGCCCTGCGCGTCCTGGCCATCGATGCGCAGCGTGCCGGCGTCGCAGCGCACCAGACCGACGATCATGTAGAAGGTGGTGGTCTTGCCGGCGCCGTTGGGGCCGAGCAAGCCCACGACCTCGCCCGCGCCCACGGCCAGGTGCACGTCCTTGACGACGGTGCGTGCGCCATAGCGCTTCTGCAGCCCATCGGCTTCCAGCCGGCTGCCGCCGGCCGGCGCGGGCATCGCGGTGGCCATCAGCGCGCCGGCCCCGACGCGGCTTCGGGCTGCGGGGTCAGCACAGCGCGCACGCGGCCACCGCCGGCCGGGCCGCTGCCCTGCACGCTGAACAGTTCGGCGCTGTCGTCCCAGCGGATCTCGGCGCCGGTGATCTCGTCGGCCACCACACCGTTGCGCAGGCGGCGCACGGCACCGTTGCCCACAAAACGCAGCGTGCCGGCCTTGGCGTCGTATTCGATGCGGTCGGCAGAACCTTCCACCGTCTCGTTCAGGCCGTCGCGTTTCTGGCGGTAGCTGGCGGGTTGGCCGGCGACCCCCGTGGCCACGGCCGAGCGGTAGCCGCCGGTCTGCTCGCGCACCTCGATGCGCTCGGCACGGATGATCATCGTGCCCTGCACGATCTGCACGTTGCCGTTGAAGACCACCACCTGGCGCTGCAGGTCCAACGTGCCGGGTTTGTCAGCCTCGACCACGATGGGCTGGTTCCGGTCGGCCTTTTCGGCGTGTGTCGGCCCCACCAGGGCCAGCAGCAAAGCCGGCACCAGCAGCGCCAGAACACCAGGGGAAACGATCAGAATTTTCGGCATGGTTCTTGCAGACATTCTAGCCACAAGAACCGGCCGTGCGGGGGGCATCGGCCGTGACGGCCGACACACCCGCGGACAGCGCGTCAGGCGCCGGAGCGGGCGCGCTGGATCAGCACATCGGCCACGGCCAGCACCCGGTCGGGCGCGCCGGCCAGGCTGCCGGAAGTATAGAAGCGGCCCTGCACGCCGATGGCGGGCACACCGTCGATCTTGTACGCATCCGACAGCTGGCGCGCACGGCTGGACTTGGTGTTGACGGAAAAACCGCGGAATGCGGCCGCGAACTTGTCGGCATCCACGCCGTTGGCGGCCATGAAGTCGATGTAGGCCTTCTCCGTCAGCAGGCGCTGGCCCTGCACATGGATGGCGGCGAAGACCCGCTTGTGCATGGTCTCCAGCAGGCCCATCTCTTCCAGCGCGTAATACGCCTTCTGGCCCACCTGGTGGCGCGCCGTGAAGCCCACCGGCACGCGGCGGAAGGACACGTCGGGCTGCAGCTTCTTGATCCAGGCCTCGAGCGAGGGCTCGAAGGCGTTGCAATGCGGGCACTCGTACCAGAAGAACTCGACCACCTCGACCTTCTTGTCGGGCGAGGGCAGGGTCACCGGCGCCGGCTGCGCGAGCTTGACGTAGTGCGTGCCTTCCACCGGGCCGCCCTGCGCCTGCACCGTGCCGCCCAGGGCCAGCGCCAGGCCGCCACCGGCCAGTTGTTTGGAGAAATCACGCCGCTTCATCGTCATCCTTCAGTGGTCAAGGTTGGTTCAGGGCTTTTGCACCCGCACCAGCTGGCCTTCCAGGCCCGCTGCCTGCAGTTTGCCCTGCAAGGCATCGGCCTCGGCCTTGTTGTCGAAAGGCCCCAGACGGACCCGGTATACCGTGCGGCCGGCCTGTTCACGCTCGGCCACCTTGGCCGTGAAACCCTGGATCGCGAGCTTGGCGCGCTGGGCTTCTGCGTCCTCGGCCCGCGTGAACGCACCGACCTGCACGAGGTAAGTGAACGGATCGGCACCGGGTGCGGTGGACACGGCGCCGCCGGAAAGAATGGCGGCCGGGTCGCGCGCCGGCTTGGCGGCCGAGGCGGCGGGCGTGGCCGGCGTCACAGCTGCAGTCGTCGGCGTTGGGGCGGGTGCGGGTGCGGAATCCGCAGCCGACGCCGCCAGCACCGGCCGCGGCACCTTGGGCGCCAGCGGGGCGTTCGGGTCCCAGTTCTTGTTGCGCTCGGCTTCGGCCTTGTCCTGCTCCACGGTGCGCTGCGGCACCTTGTTCAGAAAGGGCACGGGTGCCTTGGTGATGTACAGCGCCACACCCAGCGCGAGCGCCAGGCCGATGAGCAGGCCTGCGACGAGGCCCAGGGCAAATCCGCCAGCCTGGAATTTCATGCCACCTCCGTCTCGGGCTGTTCACGGGCCATGCGGTCGGGTGCGCCCACACCCAGCACCGCCAAGCCATTGCGCAGCACCTGGCGTGTGGCCGACAACAGCGCCATGCGCGCACGCGCCAGCTCGACATCGTCGACCAGGAAACGCTCGGCGCCGTACCAGCTGTGGAAGGCACCGGCCAGGTCACGCAGGTAAAACGCCACCTCGTGCGGTGCCAGCTCGGCCGCGGCGCGGCTGAGCATCGTGGGGTAATCGGCCAGCTTCAGCATCAGCGCGGCTTCGGTGGGCGCGGTCAGCAACGACAGATCCGCGCCGGTGATGTCTGCCCCGGTGTAGGCCGCCAGCACCGAGCAGATGCGGGCATGTGCGTACTGCACGTAGAAGACCGGGTTTTCGTCGTTGGCCTTCAGTGCCAGGTCGATGTCGAAAGTGAACTCGGTGTCGGCCTTGCGGCTGATGAGGAAAAAACGCACCGCGTCGCGGCTGGTCCACTCGATCAGGTCGCGCAGCGTCACGTAGCTGCCGGCGCGCTTGGAGATCTTCACCTCCTGGCCGCCCTTCATGACCGTGATCATCTTGTACAGCGCGTAATCGGGGTAACCAGCCGGGATGCCCAAGTTGAACTTTTCGGACAAGGCCTGCAGCCCGGCGCGCACCCGCGCCACGGTGCCGTGGTGGTCCGTGCCCTGCACGTTGATCACCTGCGTGAAACCACGCTGGAACTTGGCCAGGTGGTAAGCCACGTCGGGCACGAAGTAGGTGTAGGTGCCGTCCTGCTTGCGCATGACACGGTCCTTGTCGTCGCCGTAATCCGTGGTGCGCAGCCACAACGCGCCGCCTTCTTCATAGGTCTTGCCGGCGGCCACCAGGCGCTGCACGGTGTCCTCGACGCGGCCATCGCTGTAGAGGCTGCTTTCCAGGTAATAGTGGTCGAAGTGCACGCCGAAGGCCTGCAGGTCCAGGTCTTGTTCGTGGCGCAGGTAGGCCACGGCAAACTGCTGGATGCCGGTGAAATCGTCCACCTCACCACTGGCCGTGAAGCTGCGGTCGTCGGCGGTCACGGTTTTTTTCGCGGCGAAATCAGCGGCGATGTCGGCGATGTAGTCGCCGTTGTAGGCGGCCTCGGGCCAGCCGTCGTCACCGGGTTTCAGGCCCTTCAGCCGCGCCTGTGTGGACACGCCCAGCGTGTGGATCTGCACGCCGGCATCGTTGTAATAAAACTCGCGGTGCACCGCATGGCCCTGGGTCTGCAGCAGCTTGCCGATGCTGTCGCCCAGCGCGGCGTTGCGGCCGTGGCCCACGTGCAACGGGCCGGTGGGGTTGGCGGAGACAAACTCCACCATCACCTGTTTGCCGCTGCTGGGCTGGCTGCCGAACGCCGGCCCGGCGGCCAGCACCTCGCCCACCACGGCTTGTTTGGCGGCGGCGCTCAGGCGCAGGTTCACGAAGCCCGGGCCGGCGATCTCCAGCGCCTGCACCCAGCGCTGCACGGCCGGCTGGGCTTGCAATGCGGCGACCAGCTGCGCCGCCAGCTCGCGCGGGTTCTGCTTCAGCGCACGCGCGAGCGACATCGCGGCGGTGATCGCAAAATCGCCGTGGGCGGCCTGTTTGGGGCTTTCGAAGGCCGCTGCGGGGGCGGCCCCGGGGGCCAGGGCGTCGAGCGTGGTCTGCAGTGCCTGCAGCAGCTCCTGCTTGGCTTGGATCATGGGCGGGATTCTAAGGTGGGGCCGGATTGCACGGACTTGCCCGGCCTGTTCGGGATATGCCAGCTGCGGCAGCTGGCGCATGATCGGCACCGCACCATGTCCGTCGCCTTGCCGCCCTCCGCGCTTTCGTCCGAACTGCCGTCGCAGATCGGGCCTTTTGTCGTGCGCGCGAAGCTGGGCGAGGGCGCGACCAGCGAGGTCTTCCTGGCGCGCGACGTGTTCCGCGAACGCGACGTGGCCATCAAGCGTGTGCGCACCGGCTTTGCCGCCGATTCACGCGATGGCCACTTCCAGCAGCGGTTTTTTGCCGCCGAAGCCGCCCTGGTCGGCCGGCTGCAGCACCCGAACGTCGTGCAGATCTTCGACGCCGTGCCCGACCCTGCCGGCCCCTACCTGGTGATGGAGTACGTGCAGGGCCAGACCCTGCGCCGCTTCTGCCGCGCCGACGCGCTGCTGTCGCTGGAGCAGGTGGTGGAAATCGGCTTCAAGTGTGCGATGGCGCTGGGCTACGTGTTCCGCCAGGGCCTGATCCACCGCGACGTGAAACCCGCCAACATCCTGGCCGTCACCGACGGCGAGCAGGTGGTGGACGTCAAGATCACCGATTTCGGCAGCGTGTTTGCAATGGACTCGGACCGCACCCAGGTCTACCGCGTGGGTTCGCTGGCCTACATGTCACCCGAGCAGCTGGACGGTGATGCGCTGGATTGCCGGGCCGACATCTATTCGCTCTCAGCCGTGCTGTACCACCTGATCGCCGGGCGGCCGCCGTTTGATGCCACGCAGCAGGCGGCCATCATGCACCAGATCTACCACGCCGACCCGCCGCCGCTGCAGGCGCTGCGCGAGGGTGTGAGCGATGCGCTGGCACAGCTGATCCACCGCGGCCTGGCCAAGGACAGGCGCGACCGTTTCGACAACTGGGACGTGTTTGCGCAGGCGCTCTCGGCCCTGGTGACCAACCGCGAGGTGCCGCGTGGACAGCTGCAGGGCGTGCTGGACTCCGAACGTTTCAACCTGCTGCGCACGCTGGATTTCTTCAAGGGTTTTGGCGACGTGGAGCTGTGGGAGGTGGTGCACCGCGCCAAATGGGGCCGCTATTCCTTCGGCCATGCCATCTACCGCAAGGGCGAAGAAGGCAACTCCTTCCACATCATTGCCCAGGGCGAGGTGGAGGTGTACCGCGACGGCCAGCGGGTGGCCAAGCTGGGCCAGGGCACGTCGGTGGGCGAGATGGCCTACCTGGCGCCCAGCCCCGACCTGCGGGTGCACAGCGCCGACATCCTGGTGACAGAGCCGGCGACCACCATCTCCTTCACGCCTGACGCGATGGAACACCTGGGCCCGAGCACACGCCATCTCTTCGACGCGGCCTTCATCGGTGTGCTGGTGCGGCGGCTGCACGCCGCCCACGAACAACTGGCCCACCCGCGCAGAATCATGTAGGCCAGAATGGGTGCTGCCACGTTGCGGAGACACCCGCACCGGGTACACATCGAGGAGAACCTGCATGAAGAGCATCCTGCGCATCGCCCTGACCGCCGCCCTGTCTGCCACCCTGTTCACCACCGGCGCCCACGCCGCCGACCCCAGCCCGGCCCAGAAAGCGCAGCAGATGCGCATGGCGCAATGCAACAAGGACGCCGAGGGCAAGGCCGGCGACGAGCGCAAGGCCTTCATGAAGGAATGCCTGAGCGCCAAGAAGGAGACGCAGCAGAACAAGATGACGACCTGCAACGCGTCGGCCGGCGACAAGAAGGGTGACGAGCGCAAGGCCTTCATGAAGGAATGCCTGAGCGCCAAACCGGCGGCCTGAGGCCACCGCTTCAGCCGATCACCTCACGGCAACGCCGTCCAGTAGGCGGCGTCGCCGTAGTGGTGCTTCAGGAAGTCGATCCACAGCCGCACCCGCAGCGGCAGGTGTTTGGCATGCGGGAACACCGCGTAGATGCCATTCGGCGGCGCCGCAAAGTCGGCCAGCAGCACCTGCAGCGCACCGGCGGCCACCTCGTGTTCCACCTCCCAGGTGCTGCGCCAAGCGATGCCCAGGCCTTGCAGACACCAGTCGTGCAGCACCTGGCCATCGCTGCAGTCCAGCCGGCCGCCGGGCCGCAGGTGGCTGAGCTTGCCGTCCACCGTGAAGGCCCAGCCGCGGGTCTGGCTGGCATCGGATGACAGCGTCAGGCACTGGTGGCGCACCAGGTCGGCCGGGGCCTGCGGCAGACCGGCGCGCTTCAAGTAGGCGGGCGCGGCCACGCAGAGCCGGCGGTTGTCGGCCAGGCGCACGCTGATCAGGCTGGAATCGGGCAGGTCGCCCACACGCACCGCGCAGTCGAAACCTTCGTTGACCATGTCGACCACGCGGTCCGACAGGTTCAGCGACAGGCTCACATCGGGGTGCTGGTCCAGGAAACGTGGCACCAGCGGCGCCACATGGCGGCGGCCAAAACCACCCGGCGCCGTCACACGCAAGTGGCCACTCGCTTTCACACCACCCTCGGTGACACTGGCCTCGGCGCTGGCCAGTTCGGCCAGCACACGCTGGCAGTTTTCCAGGAAGGCGCTGCCTTCGTGGGTGAGCGTGATGCGGCGTGTGGTGCGCACCAGCAGCTTCACGCCCAGCCGGGCCTCCAGCGCGTCGATGCGGCGCCCGATCACGGCGGGTGCCACGCCCTCGGCATGGGCGGCGTTGGTCAGGCTGCCCTTGCCGGCCACGGCGACGAAAGATTCGATCTGCTTGAGCCGGTCCATCGGCTCATTATGGTCAATGAACGCAAAGATCAAAGATATTTGGCCGCCTTAATGCCGGTCAAGGCACGTAATACAGTGCGGAGATGGACAACAAACGTGCTTCAGCCCCGCCGCAGGCCGTGTTGTTCGACGCCTACGGCACCTTGTTCGACGTCTACAGCGTCGGTTTGCTGGCCGAGCAGCTGTTCCCGGGCCATGGCGAACGCCTGGCGGTGCTCTGGCGCGACAAGCAGATCGAGTACACGCGGCTGCTGACCATGAGCGCGCCGGATGGCGCCCGATACCGGCCGTTCTGGGACGTCACCGCCGCCGGCCTGCGTTTTGCTGCGCTGCGCCTGGGCCTGGTGCTGACGGCCGATGCCGAGGCGCAGCTGATGAACCAGTACCGCCACCTGTCGGCCTTCCCGGAGAACCGGGCCGTGCTGCAGGCGCTGAAACAACGCGGCATCCGCACCGGCATCCTGAGCAACGGCGACCCGGAAATGCTGGCCGTGGCTGTCAAGAGCGCCGGTTTCAGCGAGCTGCTGGACCCGGTGCTCAGCGTGCACGGCGTGCGCCGTTTCAAGACCGACCCGGCGGCCTACGCGCTGGGCCCCGACGCATTCGGCCTGCCGGCGCGGGACATCCTGTTCGTCAGCAGCAACGGCTGGGACGCCATCGGCGCCACCTGGTTTGGCTACACCACGCTGTGGGTCAACCGGGCCGGCTTGCCGCTGGAACAGCTGGACACCGAACCCACACGCATCGGCAGCAGCCTGCGCGACGTGCTTTCCTTTTTTCCCGATTGATTCACTGCGAGCCCCTCATGACCGACCGCACCCACATCCACGGCCTGAAGGTCGCCACCGTCCTGAAGGACTTCATCGACCAACGTGTGCTGCCCGCCAGCGGCCTGGACGTGGCCGGGTTCTGGGCCGGCTTCGACCGCCTGGTGGCCGAGCTCGCGCCCAAGAATGCAGCGCTGCTGGCCGAACGCGACCGCCTGCAACTGGCGCTGGATGGCTGGCACCGCCTGCACCCCGGCCCCATCAAGGCGATGGCCAAGTACCGCAAGTTCCTGGCCCAGATCGGCTACCTGGTGCCCGACCCGGGCCCCGTGAAAGCGACGACCAAAAATGTGGACGCCGAGTTGGCGCTGCAGGCCGGCCCGCAGCTGGTGGTGCCCATCACCAACGCCCGCTACGCGCTGAACGCCGCCAACGCCCGCTGGGGCAGCCTGTACGACGCGCTCTACGGCACCGATGCGCTGCCCGAGACCGATGGCGCGACCCGAGGTGGTGGCTACAACCCGGTGCGTGGCGCGAAGGTCATCGACTACGCGCGCCACGTGCTGGACAGTGTGGCGCCGCTGAAGAAGGGCAGCCATGTCGACAGCACCGGCTACGCCGTGGTGGGCGGCGCGCTGCAGGTGACGCTGAAAAACGGCAGCGTGCAACCGCTGAAAAACGGCAAGCAGTTCATCGGCCACCAGGGCGCGGCCGCCACGCCGTCGGCGGTGCTGCTGCAGCACAACGGCCTGCACCTGGACATCCGCATCGACAAGACCACCACCATCGGCGCCAGCGACCCGGCGGGTGTGTGCGACCTGGTGCTGGAGTCGGCGCTGTCCACCATCCTGGACCTGGAAGACTCGGTCGCCGTGGTGGATGCGGCCGACAAGGTGCAGGCCTACGGCAACTGGCTGGGCATCCTGGACGGCACGCTGAGCGAGACCGTGCAAAAGGGCAACACGAGCTTCATCCGCACGTTGAACCCCGACCGGGTCTACACCGGCCCCGCCGGCACGCCGGTGACGCTGCACGGCCGCAGCCTGCTGTTCGTGCGCAACGTCGGCCACCTGATGACGAACCCGGCCGTGCTGTGGGGCCCGCAGGACGCGGAGATCCCGGAAGGCATCCTGGACGCCGTGGTGACCACGGCCATCGCGATGCAGGACCTGAAGAGCCGGCGCAACAGCCGCGCCGGCAGCATCTACATCGTCAAGCCCAAGATGCACGGGCCGGCCGAGGTGGGTTTTGCCGACGAACTGTTCGGCCGCGTGGAAAAACTGCTGGGCCTGCCGAAGAACACCGTGAAGCTGGGCATCATGGACGAAGAGCGCCGCACCAGCGTCAACCTGAAGGCCTGCATTGCTGCGGCCAAAGCGCGTGTGGCCTTCATCAACACCGGCTTCCTGGACCGCACCGGCGACGAGATGCA
>JADMJD010000007.1 GCA_018780805.1 Rubrivivax sp.
GGCGCACCTGCAGAAGTTCATCGACCGCTTCAAGGCCAAGGCCAGCAAGGCCAAACAGGCGCAGAGCCGCGTGAAGGCGCTGGCGCGCATGGAAAAGCTGGCGCCGGTGCTGACGTCCAGCGACTTCCAGTTCGAGTTCCGCGAGCCGCAGAGCCTGCCGAATCCTATGCTGTCGTTCGACAGCCTGGTCTGCGGCTACGGTTCAACGCCCATCGTCGAAGGTGTCAGCCGCTCGGTGCTGGCCGGCCAGCGCATCGGCATCCTGGGCGCCAACGGCCAGGGCAAGTCGACGCTGGTGAAGACCATCGCGCACGCGTTGCCGGCCCTGGCGGGCACGATGACCGAGGGCAAGGGCCTGGTGATCGGCTACTTCGCGCAACAGGAGCTGGACGTGCTGCAGCTCGACGACGGCCCGCTGATGCACATGGTGCGGTTGGCGCGCGATGTCGGCCCGGCGGCGCGTGAGCAGGAGCTGCGTGATTTCCTGGGCCGCTTCAAGTTCAGCGGTGACATGGCGCAGCAGGCCGTGGGCTCCCTCTCTGGCGGCGAAAAGGCGCGCCTGGTGCTGGCCATGCTGGTCTGGCAGCGCCCCAACCTGCTGCTGATGGACGAACCCACCAACCACCTGGACCTGACCACACGCGAGGCGCTGTCGATGGCGCTGAACGAGTTCGAAGGCACGGTGATGCTGGTCAGCCACGACCGCGCGCTGCTGCGCGAGGTGTGCGACGAATTCTGGCTGGTCACGCGCGGCGGTGTGCAGCCTTTTGACGGCGACCTGGACGACTACCAGAAGTGGCTGCTGGACGTGTCACGCGCAGCGGCCAAAGGTCAGCCGGCGCCGCCGGTGCCGCGTGCGGCAACGGTGGCTGCGCCTGCCCCGGCACCTGTGGTGGCGGCCCCGCGTGCGGCGCAGCGGCCAGCCCCCGCACCCAGCGGCCGCGACGACCGCAAGCAGGCGGCGCAATCACGTTCGCAGATCGCCAACCGCACCCGGCCGATGCGCATGGAAGTGCAGCAGATCGATGCCCGGGTGGAGAAGCTCGGGGCCGAGAAGGCGGAGCTGGAGGCGATGCTGTCGGCCGGCAAACGGCCGGGTGCCGAGATGGCCGAGGCCGGCCGGCGCCTGAACCACATCGCCGCCGAGGTGGCGACGCTGGAAGAGCGCTGGCTGGCTCTGCAGACCGAAATCGAAGCCATCACCGCAGCCGGCTGATCCGGCGCCGGATCCTCCGCTTGTTGAGCCGTTTCATTTACATTGCGCACAATTAAATTGTGCGATACATTATCGACATGGCACGCCCCAAGACCCCCGACCGCAGCGAGTGGCTGAAGCTGGACCACCAGCTGTGTTTTGCCCTGTACTCGGCGTCGCTGGCGATGACCAAACTCTACAAACCGCTGCTTGACCCGCTGGGCCTGACCTACCCGCAGTACCTGGTGATGCTGGTGCTGTGGGAGGCCGATGGCCAGACCGTCTCGCAGATCGGCGAACGCCTGGCGCTGGACTCCGGCACGCTGACCCCGCTGCTCAAGCGGCTGGAGGCCCAGGGCCGGCTGCAGCGCCTGCGCGACAGCGCCGACGAGCGCCGTGTGCTGCTGCAGCTGACGCCTGAAGGCCGTTCGCTGAAAACCCGTGCGCTGGTCGTGCCCGAAGCCGTGGCCTGCGCCAGCGGCTGCGCGCTCGACGAGCTGGCGTCCCTCACGGCACGCTTGCAGGCCCTGCGCGGGCAACTGCTCGACTCTTCCCCCCGTGCCGCCTGAACGCGGCCCCAACCCTGCAGAAGGAACCACCATGGCCATCGACAAAGCCCTCTACACCGCCCACGCCACGTCCACCGGCGGCCGCGCCGGCACGACCAAGTCGTCCGACGGCCGCCTGGACGCGACGCTGTCCACGCCCAAGGAACTGGGCGGCGACAACGGCCCCGGCACCAACCCCGAGCAGCTGTTTGCCGCCGGTTATTCGGCCTGTTTCATCGGTGCGATGAAGGCCGTGGCAGCGCGCCAGAAGATCGCGCTGCCGGCGGAAGTGTCGGTTGACGCCTCGGTCGGCATCGGCGCGATGACCGGCAAGGCCGGCGCGTTTGGCATCGAAGTGGCCATGACCGTCAAGGTGCCGGGCATGGAGCGCGCCGCGCTGGAAGCGCTGGTCGCCACCGCGCACGAGGTCTGCCCCTACTCGAACGCCACCCGCGGCAACATCGACGTCACGCTGACGATCGGCTGAGCGTCAGCTCAAGCAGCAGGTCCACCCGGGCCTGCCAGGGCGTGCGCTCGCCAGCCGATGGCAGCGCCCCTGGCGCCGGGCCATCCGGGCCGTCGAGCACCGGGCCGAGGGCGCAGCGCGAGCTGCGCCGCACCAGCACACCGGCCGCCTGCGCTTCGCGCAGGGCCGCCTGCAAACCCTGGGACACCGTGCCATTGCCGGTGCCGGCCACCACCAGGCCGTGCACCCCGGCCTGCACCAGGGCCCGCACCTCGCGGCCGTCGGCCCCGGCATGGTTGGCCAGCACCGCCACCCAGGGCCAGGCCTCGGCCGCGGGCAGTACACCCGCCCAGGCGGTGGCCTGCGGCCAGGGGCGCAGCGGGCGCACCCGGCCCGCCTGCAGCAACGCCACCGGGCCGGCATCACCGCTGGAAAACGCGTCCACGCGTGTGCTGTGCAGCTTGCGCAGGTCGCCCGCGGCGTGCACCTGTCCGGCCAACGCCACCAGCACACCCGCCGCGCCGGGCTCCGCGGCCAGCGTCACCGCGTCCAGCAGGTTCTGCGGGCCGTCGGCCGACAAGGCGGTGGCCGGCCGCATCGCGGCGGTCAGCACCAGCGGCTTGGTGGGCGCCAGCACACGGTGCAGGAACCAGGCGGTTTCTTCCAGTGTGTCGGTGCCATGCGTGACCACCACGCCGGCCACTTCGGGCCGCGCCAGATGGGTGGCGGCACGCTCGGCCAGGCGCCGCCACGTGGCCGCATCCATGTCCTTGCTGTCCAGCTGGGCCAGCTGCTCCGACTCCAGTGAGCGCCCGGCCAGGGCCGGCACAGCGGCCACCAGGGCCTGAACGCCCACGCTGCCCGCCTGGTAGCCAATGCTGTCGTCCGGCCGGGCGGCGGCACCGGCGATCGTGCCGCCGGTGCCCAGGATCACGATGTTTTGCATTCCGCGCCTATCTGGATGAAAATACAGCCACTGGATGAACGCACAGGGGGTGTATGGAAGAAGGCCCGAAGCTTACCGCCCGTCAGCAGCAGATCCTGGATCTGGTGCAGAGCGCCATTGCGCGCACAGGCGCCCCGCCCACCCGCGCCGAGATCGCGGCTGAACTGGGCTTCCGCTCCGCCAACGCGGCCGAAGAACACCTGCAGGCCCTGGCCCGCAAGGGCGTGATCGAGCTCGTGGGCGGTACCTCGCGTGGCATCCGGCTCAAGTCCGAGGCCCTGCGCGCGCTGAACGAAGCGCGTGGCAAGCAGTTCCTGCTGCCGCTGCCCAGCCTGGCGCAGCTGACGCTGCCGTTGGTCGGGCGGGTGGCGGCGGGCAGCCCCATCCTGGCACAGGAGCATGTGGAGCAGAGCTACGTGGTCGAGACCTCGTTGTTCCCGCGCCGGCCCGACTTCTTGCTGAAGGTGCGCGGCATGAGCATGCGCGACGCCGGCATCATGGACGGTGACCTTCTCGCCGTGCAGAAGGCCAGCGACGCCAAGAACGGCCAGATCGTCGTGGCCCGCCTGGGCGATGAGGTCACGGTCAAACGCCTGCAGCGCACCCGCGGCGGCGGCATCGAGTTGCTGCCCGAGAACCCCGATTTCCAGCCCATCGTCGTGCCGCCCGGCAGCGAAGACTTCGCACTCGAAGGCATCGCGGTCGGCCTGATCCGCAACACGATGCTGATGTGATGGCCACCATGCACCTGTCACCCCGCGACAAGGCCCGCGACGCCACCGAGGCCGAGCGGCTGGAGCAGCTGCCCAACATCGGCCCCAGCATCGCGGCCGACCTGCGCAGCATTGGTGTCTTGCACCCGGCCGAGCTGGCCGGGCGCGATGCGTTTGAGCTCTACCAGGCCCTGCAACACGCCACCGGGCGGCGGCAAGACCCCTGTGTGCTCGACACCTTCCTGGCCGCCACCGATTTCATGCGCGGTGCACCCCGCAAGCCCTGGTGGGCCTACACCGCGGAACGCAAGGCGCGCTTCGGCGCCGTCTGAGCCGTCTGAGCCGTCTGAGCGGTCTGCACCGTCTGAGCCGGAACTGAGGCCGCCACGCGGCCCAATTCCAGGCTTTGCGCGGGCGCGTGCCGGGAAGAATGACTCAAGCCGAGACACCCTTGGCCGAAGTCACCCCCATGAGCACGCACCGCCTCTTCCTGCACCGCTGGATCCGTTCCGCCCCCGCCACCACGCTGCTGGGCGGGCCGAGCAGCCTGCGCGCCGAGGTGCGCCCGCCATCTTTGCGGCATGCACCGGAATCGCTGCTGTCCCGCATCTGGTGCTGGCTGGCGGCACCGGCGCCGCAAGAGCTGGCGCCGCCCATCAACCGCCTGCCCGCCGTGCGCGAAGAATTCGAGGCCGCGCTGTTCGACGTGACGGCCGATGACACACGCGAGCTGCTGAACCGCATCAAGCTGGCCCGCTCGCTGCGCGAGCTGTGGCACCTGCGCGCCGATGTCTACCGCCATGTGGCCGTGCGCCACAGCCAGGCCGAGGCTGAAGCTCGCCTGGCCCTGCTGAACCGCCACTTTCCGACCCGCGCGCCACGCTCGGGTTTTGCACCGCTGTGAGCGCCATGAACGAACCCCGCCATTACGTGCAGACCGGGCTCCAGCGTGCGGGCCTGCCCGGCGCCGGCCTGCCGAACGACCGCCTCGCCCGTGTGGCGGCCCGCCGGGCCTTTGTCGACCTGAAGCAGGATTTCATCCACGCGGTGGCCGCGCTCGAAGACGAACGCGGTGAATGGCTGCGCGGTCAGGTGCGCCGGGCCGAAGAACCCGAAGACCTGCTGATGCTGCGCGGCCATGTGTTCGCCTGCCTAGCCGGCCGCGATGCCGGCCGCACCGAGCGCCGCCGCATGTTGCGCCGCAGCCTGGACTCGCTGTTCCCCGACAGCGCGCCGCGCAGCGGTTTCATGGCGTTCTGACCCTTCGCTAGGGCGCGCCCGGCACCGGGCTCAGCAGCAGCGGCCCCATCAGCACCTGCCCATCTGCGGCAAGCAGCGTCAGCAGCAAATCGGCACCTTGCACCTGCACCTCCAGCGTGGCCGGGTGGGTGGGCGGCTGCACCGGGTCCGGCCCGACCAGGCCGTGGTAACGGCCGATGCCATCGGCGCCCAGCCCCCAACGACCGCTGAAAAACCAGCCGCTGCACAGCGCGTCCAGTTCCACCGCGTCGCCACTGAAGCTGGCGACAGCACAGCCCGTCGCGAAGTGGCGGGGCGTCTGGGCCGTGGGTGGGTCCGAGCCCACCACCGCAGCGCAGCCCAAGGCCGTGGCCAGCGGGCCGAGGCAGACGTTCTGGGGCGTGGCGCCGAAGAACTGCAGGCCGCTGTTGCCCGGGTCGGGCACGGCGCCGGTGCCGGTGCCGCCGACCCCAGGCCCGCAGGCCGCCAGCAGCACCAGAAGCCCGGCCACCAGGGCAGCACGGAGACGGAACGTGGGGTTCACTGGGACTCCTCCCGGTCACTGAAAAAGTAGACGCCGAAGCGGGCGCGCTGACGCCGGCCCGCAGGCGGCTGGTGCGCCGCATCGTGGTCAAAGCGGGTCTGCGCTTCGGGCAATACCGTGCGCAAGGCCTGCTGCCAGGCCACCACCGCCGCCTGCTGCAAGGCCTGCACCGAGGCCTCGCTGAGCTGGTCGACAAACATCGCTTGCTCCAGGAAGTTGGCCTCGCCCTGCAGGTTGGCGGCGGCCGCGGCCAGGTGGTCGTGCAAGTTGGCGCTGAACAGCGTGGCCATTTCCGCCAGACCCTGGCGCGGCGCAAACCCGTCGCGCACCAGCGCCACCCCATCACCTTGTTCCTGCACCACGCCCAGGCGCAGCATCTCGTCGAGCATCGCGCGCGGCCGCACGTCCACGCTGACGCTGGCGACCAGGGTGTCGAAGGACTCTGCGCCGCCGCGCGGCAGCACGCGGGGGCGCTGGGCATCGTCCAGCCAGGTCGGTGCGCTCAGCCAACGTGCGGCCACTTCGGCGGCCAGGCTCAGTGGGCCGGCCGGCGTGGTGTCGGACTCGCCCGGGGTGCGGCCCAGACGCCGGACATCGCGGCGGTGCACCCCCGACAGCAGGGTCACGGCGCTGTCGGTGGTGGCCATGCCACGCGCCTGCAGTTCGTCGCGGGCGGCCTGCAGAAAGACGGGCTTCAGCGCCGCCGCAAAGGCCGGGTAGGCCACACCCTGGCGCAGCAGCAGGCGCACCAGGGGCACCAGCAGACGCAGGGCCGCGGCCAGCACGAGTTGCGACCGGGTTTTCATGCCCGTGTTGACGCCTGCTTCATTGTGTGGGATATTTTCCCACAGATTGCGGTTCACCACAAGGACACCCGATGAACACCCTGCCCACCCACCTGCTCACCACCACCCGGCGGCTGGCCCCCTGGTGCGCTGCGCTGCTGATGACCGCCTGCGGCGGCGGAGGCGCCCCGCCGGCGCCCCCGGTGGTGCCCACTGGAGCCGGCCTGGTGCGGGCCCAGTCCGGCGAGCTGACCCGGCACCTGGCCGACCGGGTGCGCGCCCGCGGGGGCCAGGGCTCCCCGCTGGCCGCCGGCACGGAAGCGGCGCCAGCCCCGGCGCCGGCGGCCGACAGCGCCCGCTCGGGCACCTTGCTGCAGGAGTCCGGCGTCGACGAAGACGACCTGCTCAAGGCCGCGGGGGACAGCGTCTACTCGCTGCACGCCAACACGGTGCGCCGCGACCGCCTGGCCGCCGACGGCCGCCTGCAGCGCGAGGCCGAGCTGGCGCTGGCGGCCGAGCCCGACACCCTGGGTGGCGGCTTCAGCGGGCTCTACCTCACCGAAGGCGGCACACGCACGGTGGCACTGGGCACATCGTGGACGATGGGCGAATGGCAGGGTGGCTGCGGGGCCGAGGTCTGCCCAGCGCTGGGGCTGATCATGGTCGTGCCCACCGTGCCGAAGGTGCTGCTGCAGCCGCTGAACACCAGCATCGGCCTGGCGGCGGAAGCCCGCATCCGGATCGACGGCCGGCTGGTCGGCAGCCGGCGGCTGGGGCAGCAGCTCGTCGTGGTCAGCACACACCAGCCGGCACTGGCCGTGGACGCCTTGCCCGTCACCGCGACGTCGGCAGAACGCGAGGCCGCGATCGCCGCCCTCACGGCCAGCGATCTGCTGCCGCGCCTGCAGGTCGGCACAGCCGACCCCGTGCCGCTGGTGGCCGAGACCGACTGTTACCTGCAGCCGGGCAATGCCTCACCCGCGGTGGAGATCACCACCGTGACGGTGTTTGACCTGAACTCACCGACGCTGGCGCACACCAGCCGCTGTTTTGCCGGCGGCAGCGAGGCGCTGTACATGGCGGCCGATGCGCTGTACCTGGCCACCACGCGCTGGGCCTACGCCGGCACGCCACCGGTGGTCTACGCGCAAGACATGGGCACGGACCTGCACAAGTTCAGCATCGGCGGTGGTGTGGCCAGCTACCGCGCCAGCGGCTCGGTCAACGGCCACCTGGGCTGGGACAGCGAGCGCAAGTCCAGCCGTTTGAGCGAATGGAACGGCCACCTGCGGGTGCTCAGCTTCACCGGCGCCACCGGCTGGGCCACTGCCAGCGATGCCGGCAACCCCGCCACGCCGCCCTCCCCGGCCACCCTGACCGTGTTGCGCGAAGAAGCCGGCCAGCTGCTGACAGTGGCGAGCCTGCCCAATGCCCAACGGCCCGAGGCCATTGGCAAACCCGGAGAACAAATCCAGGGCGTGCGTTTTGTCGAAGACCGGGCCTACGTGGTCACCTTTCGTCAGGTCGATCCGCTGTACGTGCTGGACCTGGCCAACCCGGCCGACCCGCGCACCGTCGGCGTGCTGGAGGTGCCGGGCTTCTCGCAGGACCTGTACGCGATGGGCCCGGGCTGGCTGCTGGGTGTCGGGCGTGAAGCCGACAGCAACGGGCTCATCACCGGCCTGAAGGTGGCCTTGTTCGACGTGCGCAACCCGGCGCAGCCCCTGCTGCACAGCAGCCAGACCGCGGGCGGCCCGGGCAGCAGCACCGCGCTGGACCACTCACGCCATGGCCTGAACCTGCTGTGGCGGGATGGTGTGGCCCGCATCGGCCTGCCGATGCTGCTGTGGGATGGCAATGGCTGGCAGCAGGGCCTGCAGCGCATCGAGGTGACACCTGCCAGCGGCAGCCTGGTCTTCAAGCCGCTGCTGCCGCACGACCCACCGCTGGCGATGCCCGACGTGGCCACCGACCGCAGCCTGCAGATCGGCGACCAGGTGCTCTACCTGTCCCAGGGCCAGCTGGGCGCCTGGGCCTGGTGAGCGGTCAGCCGCCCAGGTAGTCCCCCTTGCCCAGCGGCACCCCGGCCTGGCGCAGCAGCGCGTAGGTGGTGGTGACGTGGAAGTAGAAGTTGGGCAGTGCAAAGTGGCGCAGGTAGTTCTCGCCGGTGAAGACCAGCGGGTCGCGGTTGCGCATCGGGATCACGATCTCGCGTGATTCGGCCGCCTCGAAGGCCGCGGCCGGCACCGAGCCCACGTAGTCCAGCGTGCGCTGCACGCGGGCGCGCAGGTCGGCGAAGCTGGCCTCGGTGTCGTCCCACTTGGGCACGTCCTGGCCGGCCAGGCGCGCCACGCAGCCCTTGGCGGCGTCGCTGGCGATCTGGATCTGCTTGGTGAATGGCAGCATGTCGGGCGCCAGGCGCAGCGCCAGGTAGTTGTCGGGGCTGAAGCTGCGGGCCTGGGCGTGCGCCTCGGCCTTGGCCAGGCAGTTCAGCAGGTTGGACAGCATGCGCTGGAACGCGGGCACGCTGGCGGCGAACATCGAATCGGCCATGGGTCTTGTCTCCGGATGAAAGCAATGGGCGGCGGATGCTAGCCTGCGGGGCAAAATCGCGTGGCCCATGAACATCATCATCCTCGACGACTACCAGGACGCCGTGCGCAAGCTGCCTTGCGCCACCCGCCTGGAACCCTTCAACGCCAAGGTCTTCACCAACACCGTCAAGGGCATCGGCCAGTTGTCGGTGCGGCTGCGTGACGCCGACGTGCTGGTGCTGATCCGCGAGCGCACCCAGTTCCCGCGCCAGCTGCTGGAAAAGCTGCCCCGGCTCAAGCTGATCGCGCAGACCGGGCGTGTGGGTCCGCACATCGATGTCGAGACCTGCACCCGGCTGGGCATCGCCGTGGCCGAGGGCACCGGCTCGCCAGTGGCCGCGGCCGAGCTGACCTGGGCGCTGATCATGGCCGCCACCCGCCGGCTGCCGCAGTACATCGGCAACCTCAAACACGGGGCCTGGCAGCAATCGGGTCTGAAAGCGGCGTCGATGCCGCCCAACTTCGGCCTGGGCACTGTGCTGCGCGGGCGCACGCTGGGCATCTGGGGCTACGGCAAGATCGGCCAGCTGGTGGCGGGTTACGGCCGCGCCTTCGGCATGCAGGTGCTGGTGGGCGGCAGCGAAGCCTCGCGCACCCGGGCAACGGCCGACGGCTACACCCCGGTGGCCGAGCGCGCCGCGCTGTTCGAACAATCCGACGTGCTCAGCCTGCACCTGCGGCTGAACGAGAGCACACGCGGCCTGGTGACGCTGGACGACCTGTCGCGCATGAAAGCCACTGCGCTGTTTGTCAACACCTCACGCGCCGAACTGGTGGCGGAGAACGCCCTGGTGTCGGCGCTCAACCGCGGTCGGCCCGGCATGGCGGCGGTGGACGTGTTCGAGAGCGAACCCATCCTGCAGGGCCACCCGCTGCTGCGCCTGGAAAACGCCGTCTGCACGCCGCACATCGGTTATGTGGAGCAGGACAGCTACGAGCTGTACTTCGGCACGGCGTTCGACAACGTGATCAATTTCATCCAGGGCCAGCCCAGTGGCCTGGTGAACCCCGAAGCGCTGAAGGTGCACCGCTGAACCCGGCCGCCCGGGCCGTGCATAGCGCACGCTGACCCTGATCAAGGGGGGGTGACGGCGCCAGGCCTGCGGATTAGGCTTGACGCATGTCTTGCCGCCGGATCTTCTGTTGGGTGTGGGCTGCCAGCCTGGCTGGGCTGGTCTTGCCGCTGTGCGCGGCGCCCGTGGACGCGGCCCTCGAAGCCGACCCGCACGAACTCGCCGTGCGCTGGACCTTGGCCAGCCTGAGCCCGCAGGCCTGGCAGTCGCTGGCACCCGCAGCCGACACCGCGCCTGCCCTGCCCGCGCCCCGGTTCAGCGCGCTGCCGCATGGCAGCCGCGCCGATGCCGTGCCCGACCCGGGCGCCTACGCGCTGATGGGCGGGCTGCTGCTCGGCGCCGGCCTGCTGGGGCGCCGGCTCACTTCGTCCCGAAAATCTTGTCGCCCGCGTCGCCCAGCCCGGGGATGATGTAACCCACCTCGTTGAGGTGGCTGTCAATCGCGGCCGTCCAGCAGCGCACGTCGGGGTGGGCCGCATTCAGCGCTTTCACACCTTCGGGCGCGGCCACCAGCACCAGGGCCCGGATGTCGGTGCAACCCTTGCGCTTGAGCAGGTCCACGGTGGCGATCATCGAGCCGGCGGTGGCCAGCATGGGGTCGATGATCAGTGCGGTGCGCGCTTCCAGCTGGCCGACAAAACGCTCGAAATACTGCTCCGGCTGCAGGGTCTCGTGGTTGCGGCCCAGGCCCACCACGCTGACCTTGGCGTTGGGGATCATGTCCAGCACGCCGTCCAGCATGCCCAGGCCGGCCCGCAGGATGGGCACCACAGTGACCTTCTTGCCCGCGATCTGGTCCACCTCGGTGGGGCCGCTCCAGCACTGCACCGTCGTTTTTTCCAGCGGGAAGTCGGCCGTGGCCTCGTAGGCCAGCAGCCGGGCGAGTTCGTTGGTGAGCTCGCGGAACTTCTTGGTCGAGATCTCGTGTTCGCGCAGCAGGCCGACCTTGTGGCGCACCAGCGGGTGGTGGACTTCGATGACGGGCATGGTGTTTCCTTCGAGGGGAGGTTTCAGGCAGGCCGGTGTTCGCGTTGCCGGCGGGCCTCGTACAGGCAGACCCCGGCCGCCACCGACACATTCAGGCTCTCCACCGCACCCGCCATCGGGATGCGCACCAGCTGATCGCAGGTCTTGCGCGTCAGCTGGCGCATGCCCGGGCCTTCGGCGCCCAGCACCAGGGCGACCGGGCCCGACAGGTCCAGGTCATAAAGCGTGAGTTCGGCGTCGTCGCTGGTGCCGATGACGCGGATGTCGCGCTCCTTCAACTCGTTGAGCGTGCGCGCCAGGTTGGTCACCATCAGGTAGGGCACGGTTTCGGCCGCGCCGCTGGCCACCTTGGCCACGGTGGCGTTCAGGCCCACGGCATGGTCCTTGGGCGCGACCACGGCGTGTGCCCCGGCGGCATCGGCCACCCGCAGGCAGGCGCCCAGGTTGTGCGGGTCGGTCACGCCGTCGAGCACCAGCACCAGGGCCGGGCCTGGTGCTTCGTCCAGCACGTCGTCCAGCGAGTGTCTGGGTGCCAGCACCTGCACACGAGCGGCCACACCCTGGTGGCGCGGGCTGCCGCACAGCTGCGACAGGCGGTTGTCGTCGCTGTCGATGAGCTTGGCGCCGGCGGCCTGGACACGTTCGACAAACTGGCGCATGCGGGCGTCACGCCGGGTGGCGTCCACAAACACCTCGATCACGGATTCGGGCGCGGTCTTCAAGCGCACGGTGACGGCGTGGAAGCCGTAGAGGACGCTGCCGGGTCGTTGGGGAGGGGTCATCTCAGTTCCGCCCGGCCGTTCCGAAGGAACTGAGCGCCCCCTCGGGGGGGCCGCGAACGCAGTGAGCTGGGGGGTCGTTTCATTTCAGCATTCTCGCCGCCAGGATGCCGCCGATCAGCACCGGCTGGTGCAGCATGTAAAAACTCAGCGACCAGCGGCCCAGCACAGCCAGCGGCTGCAGCAGCCGCGGCAGCGGGCCGGCCAGCCAGTGGCGGCGCTGCACCATGGCCCATTGCCCGGCCGCCAGGCCCCACAACATCACACCCAGCCACGGCAGCACCGGCACCCAGTCTTCGGTGATGGGTTTGCGGGTCACCAGGCCCGTCCAGTGCGTCCAGGCCTGGTCGAAAAACGGGTGCTGCACCTGCATCGGCAGCGAGATGGCCATGGCGCCCAGCATCCACAACCAGCCCCGCAGTGGCGCCGCCAGGCGTGCGATGACCAGCATCACCGCGATGCCGTGCAACACGCCGAAGCCGATCCAGCTCTTGGGGAACATGAACGCCGAGCCGATGCTGACCAGCAGCGCACAGCCGGCCACCTGGGCCCAGCGGCGCCAGAAACGGGGCCAGCTCTGGCCGGCATCCAGCGCCACGGCGAGTGCAGCGCCGGCACAGAACAGAAAGCCGCTGAGGATGAAGCTGCGCTGCACGGTCCAGAACGGGTCGCGATAGAAGTTCTGCCGCGGGTCCAGCAGACCGTAGTGGTTCAGGTCGAAGGCAAAATGGAACAGCGCCATCCACACCATGGCCAGGCCACGCAAGGCATCAAGCCGGTCAAACCGCATTCAGGTTCTCGTAGACATCGGTGAACCGTTGGCCATCCCAGGCGTAGAGCAGGATGGCGGCATGGGTGCAGTTGGCCGCACCGCGGGGCCGGAACAGGCCCACACAATGCCCGCCGTCGTGGCGCACGCTGCGGTAGGCCACACCGGCCGAACCGGCGGCCTGCAGCCGGGCGCCCAGGGCGCGGGCCGGGCCGTAGTCGGCGGGTACGTGTTCGGCGTCAAAACCGATGCGCAGGTCGTGCAGGCGGCTGTCGATGGCCACGTGGTACAGCCGCATCGGCAGGTGCATGGCCGGCTCGGCGGTCGCGGCCAGGAAACGTGCGTGGTGGTAAGCCGTTTCGGCCACGGCGGTGGCGCGGTCGTGGGCCGCGTAGAAAACACCATAGGCGCCCGCCGAGAAGCGGCTGCCCAGCGGGTTGACGTGGGTGAACGCGGCCATGATGGGCCCGCTGCCGGGGCCGAAGACACGGTCTTGCGGCGCCACCCTTTGCACCTGGCCCAGTTCGTCGCGCAGGCGTTCGTTGCTCATCGCCTCCAGCGCGTAGAGCGCGTCGAAATCGGCGGCATCAGCCACCCGGTCGTACAGGTAGACCGTGGGGTGGCGCGTGGGCACGATGCGGCAGGCACGCTCCCAGCGCAATCGGCGGACTGGGGGCTCGGTCACGGCAACTTCAGGACCAGCCGCCGCCGCGCACACCGTCCAGGTAACGCCGCACCAGGTTCAGGTCGCTCACATTGCCGCCCAGCATGTGTTGCAAGGCCGTGCGGCCGCCGAAGGGCGCGGCGCTGTTGGGCTGGCGCACCCAGGCATCGGCTGCAGCCGCATCGGGCAGCAGGATCTGCAGTGACTTGTAGATGCCCAGCAGGTTGGACAGCCGTTCCAGCGTGTCGCGCGAAAGGCCGGCCTTGTCAGGCTGTTTGCGCCAGGCAAAGAAGGTGGAACGCGCCGGCTCGCCCAGCAGGCGGATCTGCTCGTCCACCGTCAGGCCCCAGGCCTCGGCGATGCGCCCGAAGGCACGCAGACCGGCGGCCGCCATCTGCTCGGGCGAGACGGCGGGCGGCTGGGGGCGCAGGACGGCACTCATGGCTGAGTTCCATTATGGACTCATTGCGAGAAAAAGTCCAAATGAAGACTTGAATCAAAAACGCCCGCCGGTCTCCGCCAAGCGCACCACGCCGGCCGCCGGCTCGAACCGCGGCCCGAAACGCAGCGCCAGCACCCGCGCCCGCTCGACAAAGACCGCTGGCCCCATCGCGTTGATGTACTGCAGCGCCCCGCCCTGGAACGGCGCAAAACCCCAGCCGAAGATCGAGCCGATGTTGCCGTCGGCCACTGAGCGCAGCACCCCTTCTTCCAGGCAACGCGCGGCTTCGTTGGCCTGCGCGATCATCAGCCGGTCCACCAGTTCCTGCGCATCGGGTTGCACAGCCGCCACCGGGTACAACGTGGCGAGTTCCGGCCAGAGCTGTTTGCCGTCGTCGCTGTAGTCGTAGAACCCTTTGCCGGCCTTCTTGCCGATGCGGCCGATCTCGCACAGTTGCCGCACCACGCGCATGCCCGGGTGTTCGCTGTACGGCTTGCCTTCGGCCGCGAGGTCCTTCTTCGTCTGCTCGGCCACGTGCAGGCCCAGGCTCAGCGACACCTCGTCCTGCAGCGCCAGCGGCGGCATCGGCATGCCGGCCTGCAGGCCGGCGACTTCGATGCTGCGCGGGTGCACGCCTTCGGCCAGCATCGCGATGCCTTCCATCACGTAGGTGCCGAAGACGCGGCTGGTGTAGAAGCCGCGGCTGTCGTTGACGACGATGGGGGTCTTGCCGATCTGCAGCACGTAGTCGAAACCACGGGCCAGTGTTTCGTCGCTGGTCTGCGCGCCGACGATGATCTCCACCAGCGGCATCTTGTCCACCGGGCTGAAGAAGTGCAGGCCGATGAAGTGCGGCGGCCGCCCGCTGGCCTGCGCCAGGCCGGTGATGGGCAGCGTCGACGTGTTGGAGGCGAACACCGCGCCGGCCGCCAGCTGCGCCTCGGCCCTCTTCGTCACCTCGGCCTTGATGGCGCGGTCTTCGAACACCGCTTCGATGACCAGGTCGCAGCCTTGCAGCAGCGCATAGTCGGTGGTGGGCGTGATCTTCGCCAGCAGTGCGTCGCGTTTGTCCGGTGTGCTGCGGCCCTTCTTGATCGCCTTGTCCAGCAGGCCCTGCGAATAGGCCTTGCCCTTGGCCGCGGCTTCATCGCTGGTGTCCAGCAGCACCACCTCGATGCCGGCCTTGGCCGAGACATAGGCGATGCCCGCACCCATCATGCCGGCGCCGAGGATGCCGAGTTTCCTGACCTTTGCCGCAGGCACACCGGCGGGCCGTGACGCGCCCTTCTTGATCGCGTTCAGCTGGAACCACAAGGTCCCGATCATGTTCTTGCTCTCGCGCGACATCGCGCAGGCGGCGAAGTAGCGGCTTTCGACCACGCAGGCGTTGTCGAAGTCCATCAGCCCGCCTTCGAACACGCAGCTCAGGATGTGCTGCACCGCTGGGTAGTTGCCAAAACTCTTGGCCGACGCGATGGAGGGCGCGATCGAGAACATCTGCAACGCGGCCGGTGTGCGTGAATCCCCGCCCGGCCAGCGGAACTTGGGCGCGTCCCAGGGCTGCTGGCTCTTGGGGTTGGCCAGGCACCAGGCGCGCGCCTGGGCCATCAGCTCGTCACGGTCCTTCGCCAGGCTGGCCAGCAAACCCATGCCGAGGGCCTTCTGCGGCGTCAGGTCGTTGCCTTCGGCCATGATCTGCAGCGCCGGCTGCATGCCCAGCAGGCGCGGCAGGCGCTGGGTGCCGCCGCCACCCGGCAGCAGGCCGAGCTTGACCTCGGGCTGGCCGATCTTCAGGCGCGGGTCGTCCAAGGCTAAACGTGCGTGGCAGGCGAGTGCGATCTCCAGCCCGCCGCCCAGCGTGTGGCCGTTGAGCGCGGCCACGACCGGCTTGCCGGTGGTTTCCAAACGGCGCAGCACCTTCTTCATCGCCATCGAGGCCTCGAAGGGCTGCTCGGGGCGCGTCCAGGTGAACATGTTGTCCAGGTCGCCGCCGGCGCAGAAATCGGCTTTGGCCGACGCCAGGATCAGCCCCTTCACCGCCGGATCGGTGGCCAGGCGTTCGGCGGCCTCGGCCAGGCCGGCCATCAGCGCATCGCCGACCACGTTCATGGTGCGGCCCGGCAGGTCCATCGTCGCGACGAGGAAACCGTCGTCGCCCAGGTTCAGAGTGACTGCGTTGTCCATGCTCACACCCGCTCGATGATGGTGGCGATGCCCATGCCGCCGCCCACGCACAGCGTGGCCAGGCCGGTGGACAGTTGGCGGCGCTCCAGCTCGTCGAGCAGGGTGCCGAGGATGATGCAGCCGGTGGCGCCCAGCGGGTGGCCCATCGCGATGGACCCGCCGTTGACGTTCACGCGGTCCAGGTCCACACCCAGGTCGCGCGCCGTTTTCATCGGCACGACGGCGAAGGCCTCGTTGATCTCGAACAGGTCGATGTCCGACGCCGCCATGCCGGCCTTGGTGAGTGCTTTGCGGCAGGCCGGTGTCGGCCCGGTCAGCATGATGGTGGGCTCGGAGCCGATCACGGCCGCGGCGCGGATGCGGGCACGGGGCTTCAGGCCGGCTTTTGCACCACCTTCTTTCGAGCCCACCAGCATCAAAGCCGCACCGTCGACGATGCCCGAGCTGTTGCCCGCGTGGTGCACGTGGCGGATCTTTTCGACCGTGGTGTACTTGCGCAGCGCGGTGGCGTCGAAGCCCATCTGGCCCATCATCGCGAAGCTGGCGTCGAGCTTGGCCATCGCCTCCATCGAGGCATTGCCGCGGATGGTTTCGT
Source organism: Rubrivivax sp. (assembly GCA_018780805.1). Classification (GTDB taxonomy): domain Bacteria; phylum Pseudomonadota; class Gammaproteobacteria; order Burkholderiales; family Burkholderiaceae_C; genus Rubrivivax. The sequence continues at coordinate 16,524 of JADMJD010000007.1, forward strand.
CCTGCGCCAGCAGCATCAGGCCGGCGATGTCGGCCACCGGCACGATGGAGCGGTCAAAGCGCCCCTCGGCACGCGCCACCGCCGCACGCTGGTGCGAACGCAGCGCAAATCCGTCCACGTCGGCACGGTCCCAGCCTTCCAGCGTGGCGATCAGATCGGCGCCCACGCCCTGCGGCACGAAGCCCAGCTTCTGGTTCACACGCGGGTCCATCACCCAGGCGCCGCCGTCGCTGCCCATGGGCCAGCGGCTCATGCTTTCCACCCCACCGGCCACGACCAGGTCTTCCCAGCCGCTCTTGACCTTGGCCGCGGCCAGGTTCACCGATTCCAGCCCGCTGGCGCAGAAGCGGCTCTGCGTCACGCCGGCCACCGTCTGCGCCCACTCGGCGTCCAGCACCGCGGTGCGGGCGATGTCGGCGCCTTGTTCACCCACCGGCGTCACGCAGCCCAGCACCACGTCGTCCACCAGGCTGGTGTCGAGGGCGCTGCGCTGCTGCATCGCGTGCAGCAGCGTGCGCAGCAGCCAGACCGGCGAGGCCTGGTGCAGCGATCCGTCTTTCTTGCCCTTGCCACGCGGCGTGCGGACATGGTCGTAGATGTAGGCCTCGGTCATGGAACCCTCACTTGATCAAAAATTTCAGCATCGCGTCGGCAAAGCGGCCATAGGGCGGCCCGATGAACTTCAGCGCCGAAAAGCGCGCCTGGTGGAACACCGGCCGCAGCTTGGAGAAGGTTTCGAACCCTTCACGCCCGTGGTAATGCCCCATGCCCGACGCACCAACGCCGCCAAACGGCAGGTCGTGTTGCGCCACATGGAACAACGCGTCGTTGACCGACACCCCGCCCGACATCACGTGGTCCAGCAGGTGTTGAACGACCCGCGCATCGTGGCTGAAGGGGTAGATCGCCAGCGGCCGGTCGCCGGCGTTGATGGCGGCCACCACCTCACCCAGCGCGCGGTAGCCGCGCAACGGCAGGATGGGGCCGAAGATCTCGCGCCGCATCAGCGCCGTGTCGGCGGGTGCGTTCAGCACGATGTGCGGCACGATCTTGCGTGTGGACGCGTCCCAGGCCGGGCCCGGCAGCAGCGGGATCACGCTGGCGCCGCGGGCGCGCGCCTCTTCCAGCGCGGCCAGCAAGCGCTCGAATGAACGGGCGTCGATGATGGACGTGTAGTCGGGCGAAGCCAGGCCCTGCGAGCCCGGAAAGTGCGCCGGCACGATTTCGCGCGCCATTTGCACAAAGGCCTCGATGCGGGCCTCGGGCAACCAGGCGTGGTCAACCGAGGTGCAGATCTGGCCCGCGTTCAAACACTTGACGAACAGGATGCGTTCGGCCGCCGTGCGCAGCGGGAAATCGTCGCAGACGATGGCCGGCGCCTTGCCGCCGAGTTCCAGCGTCACCGGGCACAGGTTGGCCGCAGCCGCCGCCATCACCGCCCGGCCGGTGGCGCCGGATCCGGTGAACAGCAGGTGGTCAAACGGCAGCTGAGAGAAGGCCACACCCACACCGCCGGTTTCGTCGAAGAACTGCAGCTTCTCGGGCGGAAAGTAGGCTGGGATCTTGTCGATCAGCAGCGCCGCCAGGTGGCGCGAGTTTTCGCTCATCTTGACCAGCGCTCGGTTGCCGGCGGCGAAGATGTAGCTCAGCGGCACGAAGCTCAGGTTGACCGGGAAGTTCCAGGGCACGATGGCACCGACCACGCCCAGCGGCTGCGGGATCACGCGGTTTTGCGCACCCGGGAAGCTGAGCAGGTCGACATGGCGCCGCTGCGGCTTCATCCAGCCGCGCAGCTGGCCCAGCACATGGCCAATGCCGTCGACCGCGGGCGCCAGCTCGGCCAGCCGGGTCTCGTGGTGGGAACGGTGGCCGTAATCGGCGCTGATCGCGTCGCAGATGGCTTCCTGGTGCTCGCGCAGAAAGGCACGCAAGCGCTTCAGGTCATCCTGACGCTCGGCCAGGGTCGGCACCGGGTGCGCGTGGTAAGCCGCGCGCTGCAGCGCGAGCGCGGTTTGCAGGCGTTCGGCCAACGGCAGGTCGGTCGGGTTCATCGTCGGGCTCCGCAGCGGCGGGCTCACATCGAGCGCGCCGCCAGTTCTTTCATGATCTCGTTCGTGCCGCCGTAGATGCGCTGCACACGCGCATCGACAAACAGCTCGGCGATGGGGTACTCCATCATGTACCCGTAGCCGCCAAAGAGCTGCAGGCATTCGTCCATGACCTTGCCCTGCTGTTCGCTCACCCAGGCCTTGGTCAGCGCGGCGCGGGCGGCGTCCAGCTCGCCCTTCAGATGCGCCACCATGCAGGCGTCCACCAACGCACGTGCGGCCAGCACCACGGCCTGCACCTCGGCCAGCTTGAAGCGGGTGTTCTGGAACTCCCAGATCGGTTTGCCGAAGGCCTTGCGTTCCTTGGCGTAGCGGATGGTTTCGTCCAGCGCCCGTTCCATCGCGCCGATGCCTTGCACGGCGATGATCAAACGCTCCTGCGGCAGCTGTGCCATCAGCTGGAAGAAGCCCTGCCCCTCCTGCGCGCCCAGCAGGTTGGCGGCCGGCACGTGCATGTCGTCGAAGAACAGCTCCGAGGTGTCTTGCGACTTCAAGCCCACCTTGTCGAGCAGCCGCCCGCGGCGAAAGCCTGGCGACTGCTCGGTCTCCACCACCAGCAGAGACACGCCTTTGGCGCCGGCATCGCCGGTGCGGCAGACCACGATGATGAGGTTGGCGTTCTGGCCGTTGGTGATGAAGGTCTTGGCGCCGTTGACGGTGTAGTGCTCACCTTCCAGCCGCGCACTGGTGCGGATGGCCTGCAGGTCGCTGCCGGTGCCGGGCTCGGTCATCGCGATGGCGGCTATCAGCTCGCCGGCGCACATGCGGGGCAACCAGCGTTGTTTCTGTTCTTCAGTGCCGTACTGCAGCAGGTAGGGCGCGACGATGGCCGAGTGCAGGCCGCCGCCCCAGCCCGAGCAGTTGGCACGCGCCTGCTCCAGCAGGATCACGGCCTCGTGGCTGAAGTCGCCCCCGCCACCGCCGTAGTCAACCGGCGTTGAAGCACACAACAAACCGTTGGCGGCGGCCTCGCGCCAGGCCTCGGGCGGCATGCGGCCGGCCGCGCGGAACTCGGCGGCGCGCGGCACCCAACGCTCCTGCATGTAGCGCGCCACGCTGTCCTGCAGTTGGTGGTGTTCTTCGCCCATCCAGGATGACGGAAAAACGGGCAGGCTCATCGTGATTCCAATTGGCGCCGGACGTCGGCGTTGATCAGCCGCAGCTCGGCCAGCGTGGCGTCGATGGCGGCACGTTTGGCCTCCAGCGCCTGGATCGACGCGTCGGTGCGCTCACGCACCCACTGCAGCTGCTGCTGCCGGCCTTCGCCGTGCACACCGTACAAGTCCAGGTAATGTTTGATCTCGTCCAGCGAGGCCCCAATGGCCTTGCTGCGCAGGATCAGCGCCAGCCGCGCGCGGTCGCGCCGCGTGTAGACCCGCGCGCCGTTGATGCGGCGCGGGCTCAGCAGGCCCTTGTCCTCGTAGAAGCGGATCGTGCGCAGCGTGATGCCGAACTGCGCACACAGCTCGGTGATGCCGAAGAGCTCGCCCGCGTCTTCGCTGCGATGCGAGGCCACGACGGCCTCGGCGTCGCTGGCCACACGTCGGCGCGATGCTGCATCCAACATCAGACCAGCCGTTGCAGCTTCAGGGCCACGCTCATGTCGCCCTCGATCTTGAGCTTGCCGGTCATGAAGCCTGCCACCGGGTCGAGCTCACCGTTCAGCAGCGCCACCAGGTGCACGAGCGTGATGCGCACCGTGCAATCGGTGGCGCGGTCGTCGTTGTCGACGGTGCAAGGCAGCGCACGGCCGTCGATGACAACCACACCGTCGCTGCCGCAGTCGAACTTCAGCGTGGCGCCCAGGCTGGCGGCCTCGGCCGCCTTGCCGCGCAGCTGGTCCGTGATCGCGAGCATGTCCATGGTGCGGTGCTTTCAGTGGGTACGCGGCGATGCTAGCCCCGGCCGATGACGTGCACTTCCGTGTATTCACCTATATGTCAGGCTGTTGACGTTAACGTCACCCCGCGCTTCAATCGACGCCATGCACACCAGTTACCGCAGCGTCTTCCGCCCTGACCTGTTCAGCGGGCGACTCCATTGGGTCACCGGCGGGGGCAGTGGCATCGGCCGCTGCGTGGCGCATGAACTGGCATCGCTGGGGGCCACGGTGCTGATCAGCGGGCGTTCGCAGGACAAGCTGGACCGCGTGGCGGCCGAGATCCGCGAAGACGGCGGCCTGTGCGACACACGCAGCTTCGACATCCGCGACGAAGAGGCCGTGAAAGCTGCCGTGGCGTCCGTGGTCGCACAACACGGGCCGGTGGCCGGCCTGGTCAACAACGCCGGCGGCCAGTTTCCTGCGCCGATGATGGCCATCAGCAAGAAGGGCTTCGACGCCGTCGTGGCCAACAACCTGACCGGCGGCTTCCTGATGATGCGCGAGTGTTTTGTGCAGAGCATGCAGCAGCACGGCGGCGCGGTGGTCAACATGACGGCCGATTTCCGCAACGGCATGCCCGGCATGGCGCACAGCGGCGCCGCGCGTGCCGGCATGAGCAATCTGACGATGACCGCGGCCTACGAGTGGGCGCACGCCGGCGTGCGTGTGAACGCGGTGGCGCCGGGCTGGATCGCCTCCAGCGGCATGGACACCTATGGTGGCGCGATGCGCGCGCTGATCCCGCAGCTGAAAAAACACGTGCCGCTGCGGCGCATGGGGGTGGAGGCCGAGGTGTCCGCGGCCATTGTCTTCCTGCTCTCGCCGGGGGCCGCCTTCATCACAGGCGTCACCTTGCAGATCGACGGCGCGGCTTCGCTGGGCAGTGAGATCTTTCCGATCGGCAGCGAGTCGACATCGGTACCTTTCGACGGCTTCCACCGCGCCGTCACGCCAGACGTCTTGAAGTGATGCCGGCGCTGCGCAGCACCCTCGACCCCGGCTCGGCCACTTTCGCCGCCAACACCGCCCGCATGGCGGCGCTGCTGGCCGAGGTGCAGCGGCTGCAGGCCCTGGTGGTGGCCGAATCGGCCAGCAAACGCGAGCGCTTCGAACAGCGCGGCCAGCTGCTGCCGCGCGAACGTGTGGCGCGGCTGATCGACCGTGGCACGCCCTTCCTGGAACTCAGCCCGCTGGCCGGCCTGGGCATGCACGACGACGACGGCAAGAAGGCGGTGCTGGGCGGCGGCAGCATCGTCGGCATCGGCACCGTCGCCGGCAAACGGGTGCTGGTCTCGGCCAGCGACAGTGGCATCAAGGGTGGCACCGTCGCGCCGATGGGGCTGAAGAAGGCCTTGCGCGCGCAGGCGCTGGCGATGGAGAACAAGCTCCCGCTGATCAGCCTGGTGGAATCGGGCGGTGCCAACCTGATGTACCAGGCCGAGATCTTCGTCGAAGGCGGGCGCAGTTTTGCCAACCAGGCGCGGCTGTCGGCCGCCGGCATCCCGCAGATCGCCGTGGTGCACGGCGCCTCCACCGCGGGTGGTGCCTACCTGCCCGGCCTGAGCGACTACGTGGTGCTGGTGCGTGGCCGCTCCAGCATCTACCTGGCCGGCCCACCGCTGGTGAAAGCGGCCATCGGCGAGGACAGCGACGAAGAATCCTTGGGCGGTGCGGAGATGCACGCCGGCGTCACCGGCCTGGGCGAGTACCTGGCCGAAGACGACGCCCACGCCATCGCGCTGGCGCGTGAGCTGCTGGACAAACTGCCCTGGGACACCGTGCCCGCGCCGCACGCGTTCAACGAGCCGCTGTACCCGGCCGAACAACTGCTGGGGGTGGTGCCGGCCGACGAGCGCACGCCTTACGACGTGCGCGAGGTCATCGCACGGCTCGTGGACGGCTCGAACTTCCTGGAGTTCAAGGCCGGTTACGCGGCCGACACCGTCTGCGGCCACGCCCGCCTGCACGGCCATGCCGTGGGTCTGATCGGCAACAACGGCCCGATCCAGCCCACGGGCTCGACCAAGGCCGCGCAGTTCATCCAGCTGTGTGACCAGTCGGGCACGCCGCTGGTCTTCCTGCAGAACACCACCGGCTACATGGTGGGCAAAGCCGCCGAGCAGGCCGGCGCCATCAAACACGGCAGCAAGATGATCCAGGCCGTGGCCAATGCGCGTGTGCCCAAGTTCACCGTGGTGCTGGGCGGCAGTTTTGGTGCCGGCAACTACGGGATGTGCGGGCGTGGGTTTGACCCGCGTTTCATCTTCGCCTGGCCCAGCGCCCGCACCGCGGTGATGGGCGGTGCGCAGGCGGCGATGGTGATGGACATCGTCAACCGCAACAAACTCGAACGCGCCGGCCAGCCGGTGAACGAAGAAGGCCTGGCCGCCATGAGCGATGCGCTGCGCCGCCGGCTGGACGCCGAATCCACCGCCCTCTTCGGCACCGCACGGCTGTGGGACGACGGCATCATCGATCCGCGCGACACGCGCCGCACCCTGGGCCTGTGCCTGGACCTGGCGCGTGAAGCCCAACAACGAACACTGCACCCGAACTCCTTCGGCGTGGCCAGGATGTAGGAGACACGCATGCAATTCACCGCCGAACACAAGGCCCTGGACGAGACCGTCACACGTTTCATCGAACGTGAGGTCAACCCCCATGTGCCCGCCTGGGAGAAAGCCGAGGAATTCCCCAGCCACGAGGTCTTCAAGAAGCTGGGCGATCTGGGCCTGCTGGGCCTGAAGTACCCCGAGGAATTCGGTGGCGCGGGGCTTGATTTCAGCTACTCGATGGTGATGGCCGAAGCCCTGGGCAGCTGCGCCTGCGGCGGTGTGCCCATGGCCATCGGCGTGCAGACGGACATGGCCACGCCGGCACTGGCGCGCTTCGGCAGCGACGAACTGCGGCGCGAGTACCTGGTGCCGACCATCGCTGGTGACTATGTGGCCTGCCTGGGCGTCAGCGAGCCCGGCGCCGGGTCGGACGTGGCCGCGGCCAAGACTCATGCCCGCACCGAAGGCGGTGACTACGTGATCAACGGCAGCAAGATGTGGATCACCAACGCCTTGAAGGCCGATTGGTGCTGCCTGCTGGTGAACACCGGAGACGGGCCACCCCACCGCAACAAGAGCCTGGTGGTGCTGCCGATGGACGCGGCCGGCATCAGCAAGCAGAAGATCCACAAGATGGGCATGCACAGCTCCGACACCGCGCAGCTGTTCTTCGACAACGTGCGGGTGCCACGCCGCAACCTGATCGGCCAGGAGGGCATGGGCTTCACCTACCAGATGCTGCAGTTCCAGGAAGAACGGCTCTGGGGCGCGGCCGCCAACCTGCGTGCGCTGGACCGGCTGATCGACCTGACCATCCACTACACCCGCGAGCGCAAGGCCTTCGGGCATTCGATCCTGGACAACCAGGTGGTGCACTTCCGCCTGGCCGAGCTGCGCACCGAGGTGGAGGCGCTGCGCGCCCTGACCTACCGCGCCGTGGAGATCTACGTGCAAGGCCAGGACGCCACCAAACTTGCATCGATGGCCAAGCTCAAGGCCGGCCGGCTGGCGCGCGAGGTGGCCGACAGCTGCCTGCAGTACTGGGGCGGCATGGGTTTCACGGCCGACAACCCGATCTCGCAGGCCTACCGCGACGGCCGGCTGAACTCCATCGGCGCCGGCGCCGACGAGATCATGCTGAGCATCATCTGCAAGCTGGAGGACACGTTGCCCGGGCGCAAACATTCATGAGCGATGTGCTGGTCCACCGCGATGGCCCGGTCCTGCACCTGACGCTGAACCGGCCCGCGCAACGCAACGCGATGTCCATCGGCATGGTGCAGGCGCTGCGCGAAGCGCTGACGGCGGCCGAAGCCGATGGGCAGACACGCGTGGTCGTGCTGCGCGGTGCCGGGGGCCATTTCTGCGCCGGTGGCGACATCCGCGACATGGCCGCGGCACGTGGCGACAGCGCCGCCATCGTGCAGCTCAGCGCGGCTTTCGGTGACCTGTGCGTGGCCTTTTCGCAGACCGGCCTGGCCACGGTGGCGGTGCTGGAAGGCACGGTGATGGGCGGTGGATTTGGTCTGGCCTGCGTGGTCGATGTGGCCCTGGCCGGCGAGAGCGTGGCCTTCCGGCTGCCCGAGACCAGCCTGGGCCTGTCGCCGGCGCAGATCGGCCCCTTCCTGGTCGAGCGCCTGGGCCTGAGCGAAGCGCGCCGTCTGGCCGTCACCGGTGCGCGCCTGGGTGGCACCGAAGCGCTGGCGCTGCGGCTGGTGCACGAACTGCACCGCGATCTGGCGCTGGACGCTGCCCTGGCGCGTGTGCTGAAAGACATCCTGCAGTGCGCGCCGGGCGCCGTGGCTGCCACCAAGGCGCTGCTGGCGCGTGCACGCCTGCACACACCGGCCAGCCTGGTACACGAAGCGGCTGAAGCTTTTGCTGCGGCGGTGGCCAGTGACGAAGGCGCTGAAGGCACCGCCGCCTTCGTCGGCAAACGGCCGGCCCGCTGGGTGCCCACGCCATGAGCTTTCGCACGGTGCTGATTGCCAACCGCGGTGAGATCGCCTGCCGCGTGATCCGCACGGCACACCGCCTGGGCTACCGCACGGTGGCCGTCTACAGCGCCGCCGATGCCGGCGCACCGCACACGCTGCAGGCCGATGCCGCCGTGGCCATCGGTCCGGCAGCGGCCGCCGAGTCGTACCTGAACATCGGCGCCTTGATCGATGCGGCGCAACGCAGTGGTGCCGATGCCGTGCACCCGGGGTATGGCTTCCTGTCGGAGCGGCCCGAGTTTGTCGAGGCCTGCACGGCCGCCGGACTGGTCTTCATCGGCCCACCGGCTGAGGCGATGCGCGCGATGGGCGACAAGGCCCGCGCCAAACGCCGCATGCTGAATGCGGGCGTGCCCTGCGCGCCGGGTTACCTGGGCGAAGACCAGAGCGATGAACGGCTGCTGGCCGAGGCGCAGCAACTCGGCCTGCCGCTGCTGGTCAAGGCCACCGCGGGCGGCGGCGGGCGCGGCATGCGCCTGGTGCAGCAGATGGCCGATCTGCCCGAGGCCCTGGCGGGCGCGCGGCGCGAAGCACAGGCCGCTTTTGGCGACGGCACACTGATGCTGGAGCGGCTGATCCTGGACGGCCGCCACATCGAGATCCAGGTCTTCGCCGACACCCACGGCCACGTCATGCACCTGGGCGAACGGGACTGCAGCGCGCAGCGGCGGCGGCAGAAGCTCATCGAAGAGTCACCCTCCCCGGCCGTCAAACCGGCGCAGCGCGAAGCCATGGGCCGCGATGCCGTGGCCGCCGCGCGTGCGGTGGGCTACGTCGGCGCCGGCACGGTGGAGTTCATCGTCGATGCGGCCGGCCAGCACCACTTCCTGGAGATGAACACCCGGCTGCAGGTGGAGCACCCGGTGACAGAATGTGTGACCGATCTGGACCTGGTGGAGTGGCAGCTGCGTGTGGCGGCCGGCGAGCCGCTGCCCGAAACGCCGGTGCGCTTCAGCGGCCACGCCATCGAAGCCCGGCTCTACACCGAAGACCCGTACAACGGCTTCCAACCGCAGACCGGCACCATCGCGCTGTGGCGGCCCGGGCGCGCCAGCATCCGCATCGACCACGGCGTCGCCGAAGGCGGTGCGGTCACGCCCTGGTACGACGCGATGGTGGCCAAGTTCATCGCGCACGGCCACGACCGCACCGACGCCATCCGCCGCCTGGTGCGCGCGCTGGAAGACTCGCCGCTGCTGGGCCTGCCGACCAACGCGCGCTTCCTGCGCGACCTGCTGCAACACCCCGACTTCGTGGCCGGTGACATGACCACGGCGCACATCGACCAATGGGCCGCACAAGGCGATGCCGTGTTGCAGCGCCCCGCGCCCGCCGACATCGCCTGGCGTCTGGCCGCCGCGGTGCTGGGCGGCGCCGGTGCGCCTTTCGACCTGGCGCTGCAATGCCAGGGCGAAACCCGCCGCCTGCGCACGCCGGCCGCAGATGTGCAGGTGCTGCAGTTCGCCGACGGTGAACTGCGCGCCGACATCGACGGTGTGCAACGCCGCTGGCCGGCCGTGCGCTGCGGCGACACGCTGCACCTGGCTGTCGACGGCGCGGCCTTCAGCTTCAGCGAAGTCTCGCCCTGGCCGCAGCAGCACACCCGCGTCGACCCGGCGCGGGTCTGCGCCCCGGTGGCCGGCATGCTGGCGCAGTTGCGTGTGGCCGTGGGCGATGTGGTCGAAGCCGGCCAGCCACTGGCCTGCGTTGAAGCGATGAAGATGGAGATGTGGCTGCACGCCGCTGCGGCCGGCACCGTGAAAACCGTGCACCGCGCCGTCAGGACCTCGGTCGCCGCAGGCGACCTGTTGATCGAACTGGAGCTGCTGCCATGAGCGACAAAGCCATCCTCACCTGCGCGCTGACCGGCGTGCTGACCAACCCGCAGCAGCACCCGGTGCCGGTGACACCCGCGCAGATGGCGGCCGAAGCACGCGACGCCTTCAACGCCGGCGCTAGCGTGATGCACGTGCACCTGCGGCGCCAGGAACCGGGCCAGGGCCACCTGCCCAGCTGGGACCCGGACGTGGCACAAGCCGTGGTGGACGCGATCCGCGCAGCATGCCCCGGGGTCATCATCAACCTGACCACCGGTGTGGTCGGGCCCGACATCGCCGGCCCGGTGGCCTGCCTGCGGCGCGTCAAACCCGAGGCCGCGGCCTGCAACGCCGGCAGCCTGAATTACCTCAAGCTCAAGGAAGACGGCAGCTGGGCCTGGCCGCCGATGGTCTTCGACAACCCGGTGGCCAAGGTGCAGGCCATGCTGGACGTGATGAACGAGTTGCACATCCACCCCGAGTTCGAGTGTTTCGACGTCGGCATCGTGCGATCGGTCGGCATGTACCTAAAAAACGGCATGTTCAGCGGCGTGCCGGAACTCAACTTCGTGATGGGCGTGGCCAGCGGCATGCCCTGCGACGCCGACCTGCTGGCCCTGCTGCCACGCTGGCTGCCCGCCGGCGCCGTGTGGCAGAGCACACTGATCGGCCGCGCCGAGATCTGGCCGGTGCACCAGGCCACCGCCGAACTGGGCGGCATGCTGCGCACCGGGCTGGAGGACAGTTTTTATCTGCCCGGCGGCGCACGCGCCAGCGGCAACGGCGTGATGATCGACGCGCTGGCGCAGTGCGCCCGCAACGCCGGGCGGGCCGTGGCCACGCCGGCCGACGCACGGGTGCTGCTCGGCCTGCACCCATGACGGATCGCCGCAGCGCCGCGGAGCAAGCCCGCTTCGAAACAGCGCTGACCCACATGTTCGAACACAGCATCCGCTTCAACGCGGTGCTGGGGTTGACGGTCGCCTCGTTGGCCCCGGGTGAGGTGCAGCTGCGCCTGCCGATGAAGGAGGATCTGGTCGGCCACTTCAGCCATGGCCGCATCCACGGCGGTGCGATCTCGGCCACGCTGGACGCACTGGGCGGCCTGGCGCTGATGGTGGAACTGGCCGAGCGCCATCCCGCCGACAGCGCCGAGCAGGTCATGCAGCGTTTCAGCCGCTTCGGCACCATCGACCTGCGCGTGGACTACCTGCGGCCCGGTCTGGGCACGCACTTCGTCGGCCGCGCGGAGGTCACGCGCCTGGGTGGCCGGGTCGGCTCGGTGCAATGCCGCTTGCACAACGACCAGGGCACGCTGATCGCCACCAGCGCCGCCGCCTACGTGGTGGCTTGATCACCGGGGCTTGACGAAGCGGCAACAGACCCGATCTAGGATGGCATCTTCGTTCTCCCGCGCCACCCACCGATGAAGCTGCCTGCCCTCCGCCCCCTGCTGCTCGTCGCTGCCGCCGCCCTCGCCGCCTCGCTGGCCGTGGTGGGCACGGCCACCTCGCGCACCGACCCGCCGGCACCGCGCGCCGTCACCCCACGTGGGCCGCTGGCGGCCGACGAACAAAGCACCATCGACCTGTTCCGCCGCCTGTCGCCTTCGGTGGTGCACATCACCACGCTGGCGGCGCAGCGCGACATGTTCTCCATGAACGTGCAGCAGGTGCCGCGTGGCACGGGCACCGGCTTCGTGTGGGACACAGCCGGCCACATCGTCACCAACTTCCACGTCATCCAGGGCGGCAGCGGCGCGCGTGTGACGCTCGCCGACCAGAGCACCTTCGACGCCAAGGTCGTGGGCGCCTTCCCCGACCGCGACCTGGCGGTGCTGAAGATCGAGGCGCCGGCGGCCAAACTGCCGCCCATCCCGGTGGGCAGCAGCCGCGACCTGGTGGTGGGCCAGCGTGTGCTGGCCATCGGCAACCCGTTTGGCCTGGACCAGACCCTGACCACCGGCGTGGTGAGCGCGCTGAACCGCGAGATCGAATCCTTCAACAACCGCAGCATCCGCGGGGTGGTGCAGACCGACGCGGCCATCAACCCCGGCAACTCGGGCGGCCCGCTGCTCGATTCCGCCGGCCGGCTGATCGGCGTCAACACGCAGATCGCCAGCCCCAGTGGCGCCAGCGCCGGCATCGGTTTTGCCATTCCGGTGGACGAGGTCAACCGCGTGGTGCCGCGCCTGATCCGCGACGGCCGCATCAGCCGCCCGGCGCTGGGTGTCACCGCAGGCCCGCCGGGCCTGACCCGCGCGCTGCAGCTGCCACCGGGTGTGGCCATCATCGAGGCCGCCAAGGGCAGCCCGGCCGCCAAGGCCGGCCTGCAGGCCTTTCGCCGCGCCCGCGATGGCGGCATCCTGATGGGCGACGTGGTCACCGAGGTCGACGGCCAGGCCGTGGCCGACCTGGACGACGTGCTGACCCTGCTGGAGCAGAAACAGGCCGGCGACAGCGTGACGCTGACCCTGTGGAACAGCGGCAAGCTGCGCAAGCAGCGGCTGGAGCTGGCGGCGTCTGCTTCGTGATCTCTGGCGGGGGCTGTCGGATTACTTGACAGCTCCAGCAAGGCTGGCAACGCCCCCCGTGGGCGCAAGGTGCCGAGGCTCAGCAAAATCAATCACTTGCAACGCACGGCGGGGATACGGCACGGAATGTGCAGTCCGATGCGGAATACCGATCAAAGGACTCCACCGTGCAACTCCGTCTTGGCCAAGCCCTCCGTGCCGTCGCTGCTGCCCTCGCCCTGGGCGGCCTCGCTTCCGCGCAAGCGGCGGTTTACACGGGACAGTGGGATCCGCTGTACGGCGCCCCATTCAATGCCGGTTCGCCGGACCTGGGCTGGAAAGGCTCGGCTGAATTTGTCGTGCCCGACAGCTGCCTCACCAACGGCACCGTGACCATCGCCGCCTGCCCGGGCCTGGCGGTCAGTTCTGCCCAGGTGGTGTTCTACGAGGACGTCGGCAACACAGAGATCGCGACGCTGAACTTTGTTGGTTCCGGCATCAACCTGTTCGAAGTCAACCTGGCCGGTGGTGATCTGGTGTGGGTCGAGTCTCAATACTCCTTGCCCGAGAGCCCGACCAACCCGTTTCAGAACATCGACGACTACGCCTTCTACCTGCAGTTCCGTGAAGAAGGCGTGCGTCTGTACCACACGCTGAAGGTGGGCGGCGAGGCCGACCCGTCTGACTGCCTGGCCCTTGGCAAGCCCATCGAAACCTGCGGCTTTTCGTCCAGCTACGCGGACATCGAATTCACCCGTGTCGGTGACGTGCCGGAACCCGGCTCGCTGGCGCTGGTCGCCGCCGCGCTGGGCGCCGGGTGGGCGGTGCGCCGCCGCCGTCAGCTGGGCTGATCGCCGGGCTGGTCGCCCGTCTGCGCCTCGTCCCACAGCACCTCGAATCGTCCGTCGGGCAAGGCCTGTCGCACCGCGGCCAGCTGCTGCTGCCACCGGGCCTGGGCGCGTGGTGTCATCACCAGACCCAGCCGCGCCCGTGAGGCTGCGGCCATCGCGGCCGGCCGCACAGCCGCCTCGGGCCGGCCCTCGGCCAGCGCGCAGGCGGCCTGGTCTTCCAGCCCGGCCAGCCACTCGGCCCGCATCTCGTAGGCCTTGAAGGCCTGCTGCGCCTCGGCCAGCCGCGGGCCTGCGGCGGCCGGGTCGCCCCGTGCCAGGTCCAGCCGGCCCCACCAGCCCAGACTGGCCACCTCACCGCGTTTGTCTCCGGTTTCGCGGCAACGCGCCAGGGACCGATCAATGTGCCGCTGCGCCAGCGCCACGTCGCCCTGCTCAAAGGCCACCTCGGCCAGCCCGCGTTCACACTCGGCCTCCACCTCGTGGTGGCCGATGGCCTGCGCGATGGCCAGCCCCTGGCCGAACCAACTGCGGGCCTGTTCGTCCTCGCCCAGGTACACACCGATCTGCCCCAGGTGCAGCAGGCCGATGGCCTGGCCGCTGCGGTCCTCGGCCCGGCGGAAGAGCTGCAGCGCCTCTTCTTCGCCATCCAGCGCACCCGCTGCATCGCCGGCCTGCAGCCGCGCCAGCGACAGCGTGGACAAGGTGGCGGCGATGTCGATGGGGTTGCCCAGCCGACGCCGCAGCGTGAGGCAGACCTCCAGCATCTGCCGCGCTTCGGCGTGGTCGCTCTGCGTGCCGGCCAGCGCCGCGCCCACGTACAAGGCCCAGGCCTGGGCGATGTCGCTGGCCTGGATGGCCGGCAGCGCCAGGGCCGATCGCACATAGGCCCGGCCCTCGGTGGCATAACCGCGCAAGGTCCAGAAACCCTGCATCGCCACGGCGTACTTCACCGCAACGAACGGGTCCACCGCATCGCTCAGGGCCAGCGCCATGCCGGCACGCAGGTTGTCGAGTTCGTCTTCGCTGCGCCGCACCCAGACCGCGGCCTCGGGGCCGGCGAGCGCGCGGTTGGCCTGTTTGGCCAGCGCGAAGAAGTGCTCGCAGTGCCGCACCGCGGTGGCGCTGCCATCGCCGGCCTGCGCCAGCTTTTCGCGGCCATAGTCGCGCAGCGTCTCCAGCATGCGGTAACGCGCGCCGTCGTCACGCTCGTCCAGCATCAGGATGGATTTTTCGACCAGCGAGGCCAGCAGGTCCAGCAGGTCGTCGGCCTCCAGCGGCTCGACACCACACACGGCCTCGGCCGCCGTGAGCTCGAAGCCGCCGGCAAACACACTGAGACGGGTGAAGGCGGTCTGCTCCGGCGGCGTGAGCAGTTCGTACGACCAATCGACCAGCGCACGCAGCGTCTGCTGGCGCTCCAGCAGCACCCGGCCGCCGCCGGTGAGCAGCTTGTAGCGGTCCTTCAAGCGGGCGTTGATGTCGGCCACGGTGAGCGACCGCACCCGCGCCGCCGCCAGTTCCAGCGCCAGCGGGATGCCCTCCAGCCGCGCCACCAGTTCGGCCACGGCCGGGGCCTCGCGTTCGTTCAGCACAAAGGCGGGTTTGTGCAGCTGCGCCCGTTCGACGAACAGGCGCACGGCGGTGGAGCGGGCCAGCGCCTCCAGCCCGTCGCCCCGGCCAGGCAGCGGCAGCGGCAGCACCGGGTAGGTCTGCTCGCCGGGCACACGCAGGGCCTCGCGGCTGCTGGTGACGATGCTGACGCCGGGTGCGGCGCGCAGCAGCGCATTCACCAGCTGGGCCGAGGCCTGCACCAGGTGCTCGCAGTTGTCCACCACCAGCAGCAGGCGCTTGCCACGCACCGCCGCGCCCAGGGTCTGCAGCAGCGGGCGTTCGGGTTCTTCGCGCACGCCCAGCACCTGCGCGGCTTCGGTGACCACCAGGGCCGGGTCGCGGATGGGCGCCAGGTCCAGGAACCAGGCACCGTCGGGGAAACGGTGCATCAGCTCCGTGGCCACCTGCAGCGACAGCCGGGTCTTGCCCAGACCGCCCATGCCCAGCAGCGTCAGCAGGCGGTGCTGGGCCAGCAGCTCCTTCACCTCGCCCAGCTCGCGTTCGCGGCCGATGAAGGACGTGACCTGCTGTGGCAGGTTGTTCGGGATCTCCGACACCGGCAGCCAGCGCTCGCCGCTGCGGACGACGCGCCAGACCTTCTCGCTGTCGGGGGGGGACTGGAATGGCGCGGCGTCGTCGCGTGCCTCGAACAGCTCCAGCGGGTCGGCCACGCCTTTGACGGCGAAGTGGCCGTGGCTGCGCACGCGCAGCTGGGTCTTGCCCAGCGCGTCGCGTGCTTCTTCGGTCAGCAGCAGCTGGCCGCCGCGGGCCAGCGACATCACACGCGCCGCCGTCGGCTTGGCCAGGCCGTCCACCTCCAGCGGCTTGGCGCCCATGGCCACATCGGCAGCCGAGTTCTCGCGCAGGATCACCGGGCCCACGTGCAGGCCGGCGCGCGCTGCCAGCGGCACCGGCAGCGCCGCCAGCGCGCGGTGGTAGGCCAGGGCGTAGACGGCGGCGTCGGACGCGTGCTCGAACATCAGCAACATGCCGTCGGTCTTGTCGATCTCGCGTCCGCCGGCTTCGCGCAGCAGGTCGCGCGCCACGCGGTCGTGCGCAGCCCAGACCTCGGCCATGGCGGCATCACCCAGCCGCTGCGACAGCTGGGTGCTGTCGACGACGTCGGTCAGGAGCAGGGTCCGCAGTTCGCTCATCGGGCCGGGGGCAGGGTCTGGGAGATGCGCAGGGCGCAGCCCACGATTGTCACCGAGCCGCCCGGGCCCTGTTCAGGCCGCCGTCAATACCGGCGCAGGCGGCGCACCCATGGCGGCACAGCGCTGCGCGGGGCCGACCGAGCGGCGCTGCGGCGACGCCTTCAGGGTGTCAGCGTGCTCGTGCGTTCGACTTCGCTCTCGGCGTCCATCACTGGCAAGGCCCGGGGTGCGACAGGTGCCGGTGCGGGCTGCGGCGCAGGGTTGCCCAAGGCCTGGCCCACCGCCTGGCCGGGCGCCCTGGGCGGCGCCTTTACCGGGGCACGACGCTTCAACGGCGGTGTCGGCGGCAAGGACGTGTGCCGCCAGCCAGCCCCCCAGCCCGGCGCCGGGGTGCCGGGGGGTGGCGGCGGAATGGTCTCGATCACCTGGCCGTCGGCATCGGCCACCTGCACCTTCTGCGCCACCGAGTTGGCGGCCAGCGCGCGCCCGAAGCGGCGGGCCACGCCCAGGTCGGTGTGCCAGATCTGGCCCTGCCGCAGCAGCCGGCCGTTGGCTTGGCGTGTCACCTCGACGACACGGTAGAGCGCGCCGTCCAGCCGGTGCACCGAGGCCAGGCGCTCGCTGGCGGCGTCCAGCGACTCGGTGCGGTGCGCGGGCAGATCGTCATCGTCCGGGGAAAAGGGGTCTTCGGCCATCTTCGTCTTTTCGGCCACCCCCGGGAAACCTTGACCCTGCGGGTCATTGGCAGCCTGCAACGGGCAGGGGATCATCGGCGCACGATGAGCGACACCCCCGAGACCACGAACCACCACCGCATCTGCCCCTTGTGCGAGGCCTGCTGCGGCCTGGCGGTGCAGGTGCAGGGCGGCCGCGTCACCAGCATCCGCGGCGCGCCCGACGATGTTTTCAGCCACGGCTACATCTGCCCCAAGGGCTATGCGCTGAAGGACCTGCACGACGACCCGGACCGCCTGCGCACGCCGCTGATCAAGCGCAACGGCGTGCACGTGCCGGCCAGCTGGGACGAAGCCTTCGCCGAGGTCGAGCGCCGCCTGCTGCCGATCATCGAACAACATGGCCGCGACGCCGTGGCCCTGAGCATCGGCAACCCGGCCGCGCACAAGATGGCGCTGCTGCTGTACTTCCCGCGGCTGGCCAAGGCGCTGGGCACGAAGAACATCTTCTCGGCGTCCACACTGGACCAGATGCCCAAGCAGTTGGCCGCCGGCTGGATGTTCGGCCACTGGTTGTCGATCCCGGTGCCCGACATCGACCGCAGCGACCTGCTCGTGATCCTGGGCGCCAACCCCATGGCCAGCAACGGCAGCCTGTGGACCGTGCCCGACTACCGCGGCCGTGCCAAGGCCCTGCGCGCACGCGGCGGGCGCATCGTCGTCATCGATCCGCGCCGCACGGAAACCGCGGAAGCCGCCGACGAACACCATTTCCTGCGCCCGGGCAGCGATGTGTTCCTGCTCGCCGCCATCGTGCACACGCTGTTCGACCAGGGCCTGGTGCGGCCCGGCCGGCTGCAGCCCTGGCTGAACGGCCTGGAGGCCGTGCGCGAGGCGGTGGCGCCCTTCTCCGCCGAGGCCGTGGCGGCACGTTGCGGCCTGGCGGCCGACAGCATCCGCGGCATCGCGCGCCAGTTGGCCGCGGCCGAGCGCGGCTGCCTGTACGGCCGCATCGGCACCTGCACGCAGCGCCACGGGACCACGGCCTCGTGGCTGGTGGACGTGGTCAATGCACTCACCGGCCAGCTGGACCGGCCGGGTGGGGCGATGTGGCCGCAGGCGGCCGCGTTTGCGCGCAACACCGAAGGTGCGCCCGGCGTGGGCGGCGGCATCTCGGTCGGCCGCCACGCCAGCCGTGTGAGCGGCGCCCCCGAGGTCTACGGCGAGCTGCCGATCACGCTGCTGGCCGAGGAGATCGAGACCCCTGGCATTGGCCAGGTGCGCGCGTACATCAGCATCGCCAGCAACCCGGTGCTGTCGTCGCCCAACGGCGCGCGGCTGTCGCGCGCGCTGGACGGGCTGGACTTCATGCTCAGCCTGGACCTGTACCTGAACGAGACCACGCGCCACGCCGACGTCATCCTGCCCGGCATGAGTGCGCTGGAACATGGCCACTACGACGTGGCCTTCCCTCAGTTTTCGGTGCGCAACCACGCGCGTTACAGCCCGCCGGTGCTGCCGGCCGCAACCGGCGCGCTGCCCGAGTGGCAGGTGCTGATGAAGCTGACCGCCATCGCGCTGGGCCGTGGTGCCGCGGCTGATGTGCAGGCGCTGGACAACGAACGTGTGGCCGCCGACGTGCAGCGCCTGGCAGGCGCAACGGTCGACACAACGGCCGATGCCGTGCTGGCCGCCGTGGCGCACTGGCAGGGGCCGGAGCGGCTGCTGGACCTGTCACTGCGGTCCGGCCCGTTTGGCGACGGCTTCGGCCGCCGGCCCGACGGCCTGACGCTGGACAAGCTGGTGGCCACGCCGGCCGGCATCGACCTCGGCCCGCTGCAGCCGCGGCTGCCGGGCGTGCTGCGCACGCCCAGTGGCCGCATCGAGCTGGCGCCACCGCCGCTGCTGGCCGACTTGCAGACAGCCGCGGCTGACCTGCAGACCCCTGCGCCCAACCTGGTGGTGATCGGCCGGCGCGAGGTGCGCAGCAACAACAGCTGGATGCACAACCTGCCCACGCTGGCCAAGGGCCCGGAGCGCTGCACGCTGCTGCTGCACCCGCAGGATGCGGCCCGCCACGGCGTGGTGGATGGCCAGCGGGTCACGGTCACCGGCCCGCAGGGCTGCGTGGTGGCACCCGTGGCCATCGACGACACGATGATGCCCGGCGTGGCCAGCCTGCCACACGGCTGGGGCCACGGCCTGGCCGGCACGCAGATGGCGGTGGCGGCCGAACGCCCCGGCGCCAACCTGAACCAACTGCTGGATGACCGGCTCCGGGACCCGTTGTCGGGCAATGCGGTGTTGTCGGGCGTGCCCATCCAGCTCTCGCACAGCATGAGCTGACGCCACGGCCAGCCCGCGCCAGCGCGGGTGTGCATTTGTTCACAGTGCGAGAGGCCGGTCACTGTCGGGCTGGCTTACAGCACCCGGCGCCTGCTTTTCAAATGCCATGCAACCCCATGATTTCATGGGTGAATCACGTCTGGCACGCAAATCGCTTTTGTCATTGATGTTCAGTCGAAAGACTTGTCATCACAGCCGTGAGACGGGCTTTGAGCTGTACTGCCCTTGTTTCAACAACCGACCGGAAAGTCTGATCCCATGGCCATCAAAACTCTCGCGGCTGCTGCCCTGGCCGCCAGCCTGCAACTGTTCGCCACCACCGGCCAGGCGGCCGTGGTGTACAGCGAAGATTTTTCGTCAACCGCCGGCTGGAGCCAGGGCGATGCCTACTGGTCCGACTGCAGCGGGCAGGGCAACTGCCTGGTCGCGTCCGGTGGCCAGTCCGGTGCTTTTTTGCAGCTCGGCACCCGGACGGGACCAGAGCCCGACCATCGCTTCTTCATCAGTGACTCGGTGGCCGTCAGCGCCAACACGGGCTACACGCTGACGTTCTGGCTGCAGGACAACTACTTCACTGGCAGAAACCTCCCCTACAGCGTGCCCATCCAGGCCCTGATCAACGGCGTGGCGGTGGAGGGCCTTCAGTTTGCGGCCAATGCCGGCTGGAACGAGATCAGTCTCGACTGGAACTCTGGCGCCGCCACCAGCGCGGTGATCACCTTGTCCAACGAATACCAGCTGTCGCAGTGGATGCAGGCCAACCCGGGCGGCAACTGGGGCTTTGGCAACGACTTCGCGGTCGACACCATCGCCCTGACCCAGAAAGCCGGGCAAGCCGTGCCAGAGCCTGGCACGCTGCTGCTGGCGGGCCTGGCGCTCGGCGGCCTGACGCTGCGCCGCCGGCAGGCCCGGCCCCAGCAGGCTTGAGCGGTCGGGTGTGCACCGGGGCCGGCTAACATCCGGCCCCATGCACACCCACTGCTTCAACGGCGCGCAGGAGAGCTCAGGCGCGCACTTTCCGATGGACCACGGTGAGGCCGGCCCGCGGCCGTGCAACGGCGCCAGGCCGGCGCGCCTGCGTGGGTGATACCCCGGTGCTGCCCGTCGATTCGCTGCTGCTCACCGCGGCCCGCATCGGCACCTTCGAACACGACCGCCCGCTGACCAACGCCAGCGGGTTTTTCTTTGCGCGCGACGAACGGCTGTTCCTGGTGACCAGCCGCCACGTGCTGATCGACAAACCCACGGCGCACCACCCCAACCGCATCGAGATCGAGCTGCACACCGACGCACAAGACCTGGCCCGGGTGCGCGGCCTGTCGGTGATGCTCTATGAAGACGGCCAGAGTGTCTGGAAGCAGGCCCGTGACGGCGGCGGCGAGGTCGACGTGGCGCTGCTGGAGATCGACCGCGAGGCCCTGCCCGATGCGGCGCTGATCCAGGCCTTTACACCGGCGCACCTGCAGGCGTCCGACGGCGACGTGGGCGTGGGCTCGCCGCTGCTGATCGTGGGTTTTCCGCTCGGCTTCCAGGACACGCTGCACCACCTGCCCGTGGTGCGGCAATCGGTCATCGCCTCGGCCTTTGGCCTGCGCTTCCAGGGCGAGGGATATTTCCTCACCGACGGCCGCACACACCGCGGCCTGAGCGGCGCGCCGGTGGTGATGAGGGACACGTCGGCCGGTGGCGCCCTGCCCTGGCGGCTGCTGGGCGTGCACTCCGGCCGGCTGGACATGCGCACCCGCGACAAGGCCGAAGACGAAACCCTGGGCCTGAACTGCGCCTGGTACGCCGACATCCTGATGACGCTGAGCCGGCCTGCACCGGCCGCACCGGCGGAGCCCGACCCGGCGACCGACGACACATGACACCGCCGCCGGTGCTGCAATGGCGCGGCCTGGCGTTCGGCTACGGCGGCCAGCCGCCGCTGTTCAACGGCCTGGACCTGGCCCTGCCCGCCGGCGTGACGCTGATCGACGGCGAGACGGGCTGCGGCAAGAGCACCTTGCTGCGCCTGCTGGCTGGTGAACTGGCGGGCCACGGCGAACGCCGGCTGAACGGTCTGCGCTGTGGCGACGACCCCACCGCCTGGCGGCAGGCGGTGTGCTGGTTCGACGTGCGCGACCCCCGCTTCGACGCACTCACCGCCGAAGGCCTGATGCACAGGCTGCGCCAGACGCATGCAGCGCTGGACGAAGCAGCCTGGCGCCAGCTGCACGACCGGTTCGGCCTGGCTGAACATGCAGGCAAGCCGCTGTACATGCTGTCGCGCGGCTCACGCCAGAAAGCCGCGCTGGCCGTGGCCCTGAACTGCCAGGCCACGCTGACGCTGCTGGACGAAGCCACGGCCGGGCTGGACGCCGCCGCACTGCGCACGCTGGCGCTGGCCTTGCAGCACCTGCCGCGGAACACACCCCGTGCGGTGGTGATGGCCAGCAGCGTGCCGCTGCCGGGCTTCACGCCGGCGGCGCACATCACGCTGCCCGGCTGAAACCGGTCAGCAGCGGCCCTGCGGGTCGGCGCGTTCGAAGCGCTCGACCTGGAGTGTCGGCAACGGCGGCATCGCCGGGTCCATCGACGGCTGCAGCGTGATGTGTGCGGCCAGCTGCACCCACACCGCCGCGCCCGGGGCCGGTTTCACGGCGCCATAGGCCCGCTCCAGCGTCAGGTAGTCGCCCGCCTGTGCCACCGGCAAGTTGCGGCCATCGGCGCAGAGCTCGATGCGCGGCGCATCGGCGAAATAAGTGAACAGGCCGCTCAGCCGCAAGCGCGGCTCGATGGGCGCTGGGGTGGCCAGCCGCGGCAGGCGCAGGCCGGGCACGGCAGCGCGCAAGGCACCGTCGGCTTGCAAGGTCCAGTGCAGCGCGCCCGGCGCACCCTTCAGCGTGAGCTGCTGGCCTTCCAGCGTGTAGCGGCCCAAGGTGTCGACGGCCAGGCCATTCGATGACGCATTCGCTGGCTGCTGGCGCAGCTGGTAGGTGCCGCCCGGCAACACGTCCACCTGCCAGCGCGCACCCCCGGGCCCAGCGCCGGCAAACGAGGCCGGCAACAGGCCCAGCGGCGACATCTGCCGCTCGCCGGCCGCCTGGCCGCCAAGGCTGGTGCAGACCAGCCCGGAGATCAACAACCCGCGCAGCGCAACGGTGTCCATGACCTCAGCCGCGCACCGGCGGCGCCAGATGACCATGCGCCGCCAGCCAGGCGGAGGCCGCATCGCCATCGCCCTGCGACGGGTGGAAATCGGCCGCGAAGTAGCGCCGCCAGGGCTGCCAGGCATGGCGCACCACACCATCGGCACCAAACAGCAGCCGTGCCGCGCCGGCCCAGGTGGCCGGCCGCCACCAGTGGCCATCGCGCCAGAGGTTGTGCAGGGTCTGGCGTGTCAGGTCCAGCGCGAAGTGCAGCGACACCAGCATGAAGAGCCGGCGGCGCCAGCGTTCATCGCCGCCCAGCGCGCGGTAGAGGTCGAACGCGGTGCAGCGGTGTTCGGATTCTTCGCTGGCGTGCCACAGCCACAGGTCGCGTAGGCGCGGCTCGGCCCCGGCCAACAGGCCCGGGCGTGTGAGCAGCACTTCGGACAGGATGGCCGTCAGGTGCTCGGTGGCCGCCGTCACGCCCAGCCAGGCGCGAGCGTCCAGATGCTGCAGCTGGGTGGCGATGCGCTGGCGGATGCGCGGCTCCCAGTGGTTCACGTAACCCTGCTCGGCCAGCTGCTGGTTGAACAGCTGGTGCACACGCCGATGCGTGGCCTCCTGGCCGATGAAACCTTGCACCTCGGCGGCGAAGCTTTCCTGCTGCGCCGCGTCCAGCCTGGCCTGACCCATCTTCACCGCGTCGATGAACAGTTGCTCGCCGGCCGGGAAACTGAAGGACAAGGCGTTGAACCAGGCACTGCGGAAGGCGTCGCCACCGGCCCAGTGGCGGTGCCAGGGGGTGTGCAGGTCGACCTGCAAGCGGCGCACGGTCAAGGGGGCATTCATGGGGTCATTGTCGCGCAGTGGTTGCGCGGCTATGGTCACGCCATGACCGATCTGTCACAGCCTTACCGCGCGGTGCGCGCCGAATCGCTGCAGCGCGTGGCGCCGCTGTCGCCCGAAGACTGCCAGGTGCAGTCCATGCCCGACACCAGCCCCGCCAAATGGCACCTGGCCCACACCACCTGGTTTTTCGAGACCTTCGTGCTCGCCCGTTTCGAGCCCGGTTTTCAGCCGCACGACGCCGCTTACCGCACACTCTTCAACAGCTACTACCAGGCCGTCGGCCCGCAGCACCCGCGACCGCAGCGCGGGCTGGTGACACGGCCGGCGCTGGCCGAGGTGCTGGCCTGGCGGGCGGCGGTGGATCAGCGCGTCATCACGCTGCTGCAGGCGCACCCCAGCGAAGAACTCGCGGCCCTGCTCACGCTGGGCCTGCAGCACGAACAGCAGCACCAGGAACTGCTGATCACCGACATCAAACACCTGCTGTGGCAGAACCCGCTAAGGCCGGCGTATGCGCCCGGCCAGCCGCCAGCAGCGGCGGTGGCGGCCGACGCGCGCTGGCTGGCCTTCGACGCCGGCTGGACGATGGCCGGTCACGATGCCGCCATCGACGGGCCCTTCAGCTTCGACAACGAAGGCCCATGCCACCGCGTGCACCTGGAGGCCTTTGAGTTGCACGACCGCCTGATCACCCAGGGCGAGTGGCTGGCCTTCATGGCGGACGACGGTTACCACCGGCCCGCGCTGTGGTTGTCGCTGGGCTGGGACTGGGCCCAGGGCCGCGACGCACCGCTGTACTGGCACCGCCCGGCCGACGGTGAACCCTGGCAGGTCTTCACGCTGTTTGGCCCGCAGCCGCTGGACGCGCAGGCGCCGGTGCTGCACCTGAGTTATTTCGAGGCCGATGCCTACGCCCGCTGGGCCGGCGCCCGCCTGCCCACCGAGTTCGAATGGGAACACGCGGCGCGGCATGGCGGGCTGCAGCAGCGCGACGCGATCGCGTGGCAATGGACCCAATCGGCCTACGCACCCTACCCACGCTACCGCCCGGCGGCCGACGCGCTGGGCGAATACAACGGCAAGTTCATGTGCCAGCAGCAGGTGCTGCGCGGCGGCTCGCTGGCCACGCCGGCCGGCCATGCCCGCGCGAGTTACCGCAACTTCTTTCCGCCGGCCGCGCAATGGCAGTTCAGCGGGCTGCGGCTGGCCCGTGATGCCTAGCCGATCAACACCCCGGGCAACCACAGCGACAGCAGCGGCACATAGGTCACCAGCAGCAGCACCACGATCAGCGCCAGCGTGAAGGGCAAGGCCTCGCGGAACACCGTGTTCAGCGGCGCGCCGGCCAGCTGTGCGGTGAGGAAGGTGATCACGCCCGAGGGCGGCGTGAGCTGGCCGATCATCAGGTTCAGCACCACGATCACGCCCAGGTGCACGAGGTCGATGCCATACGCGTTGGCAATCGGCACCAGCACCGGCACCAGGGTCACCAGGGCCACGGCCGGCTCCAGCGCCAGGCCCCAGAGCAGCAGCGCCACGTTGATCAGCGCCAGCATGGCCCAGCGTTCATCGGTCCAGGCCTTCAACGTGGTGGCCAGGGTTTCGCCGATGGCCAGGTTGGCCACCAGCCACGAAAAGATGCCGGCCGCGGCGATGGTCAGCAGGATCAGGCCGGAGCTGACCATGGCCTCGCGGGTGATGCTGGCCACCTGCCGCCAGGTGATCTCGCGGTACAGGTAGCGGCCCACCGCGACGGCGTAGAGCACCGCCACCACCCCGGCTTCGGTGGGCGTGGTGACCCCGCCGACGATGCCGCCGAGGATGATCACCGGCATCAGCAGCGCCGGAAGTGCGGCCTTCAGTGCAGCGCCGAACTGCGGCAGCGTGGCGCGCTCTGAGAACGGGAACTGGCGCCGCCGTGCCACCAGGCTGGCGGTGGCCAGCAGGTACACCGCCATCAGCAGACCCGGCACCGCACCGGCCAGGAAAAGTTTGCCGATGGAGACCTCGCTCACCAGCGCATAGACCACAAACGCGATGGACGGCGGGATGATGGGGCCCATGGTCGACGCCGCCGCCACCACGGCCGCGGCGTAGGCGGCCGGGTAGCCACGTTGTTTCATCGACGGGATCAGCGACGAGCCGATGGCCGAGGCATCGGCCACCGCCGAACCCGAGACGCCGGAAAACACCAGGCTCGCGACGATGGCCACGTGCGACAAACCGCCGCGGATGTGGCCCACCAGGGTCTCGGCAAACACCAGCAAACGGCGTGTGATGCCGCCGGTGTTCATCAACTCGCCAGCCAGAAAGAAAAACGGGATGGCGAGGAAAGCAAACGAATCCATGCCCTGCACCAGCGACGACGCCAGCACGCTCAGCGGCACCGCCCCACCCGACAGCAGCACAAACACCAGCGCCGCCAGGCCCATCGCAAAAAACACCGGCACGCCGATGGCAGCGAACACGAGGAAGGCGCCCATCAGCAGGCCGAACATGCCGATCTGGTGCATATCAGAAGGCCTTCGGCCGTTGCCGTGTGTGTTCGAACAGACGCACGCCGAAGGCCAGCGCCATCAACACCGCACCCGCGGGCAAGGCCCAGTACAAAGCTGGTTGTTCCAGCGGGATCGAGGTGAAGGGGATGCCGTCCATCGCGTCGATGACGTCCAGGCTGGTCCAGCCGTACACGGCCAGGAACACGACACAGAGCCCCACGTTGAGCAAGTCCAGCCACCAGCGCGCCGATGGCCGCATCGCCAGGCCCAGGAAATCGGCCGACAGGTGGGTGTTGCGGCGCACGCCGACATAACCCGACAGCATCGTGGCCCAGACCATGCCGATCACGCTGACCTCCAGCACCCAGGCCAGCGGTGAATCCAGCACAAAACGCCAGACGATCTGCAGGCCGCCGATGAGCACCAGGCCGGCCAACAGCGCGAGCAGCAAAAACTCGACCGTGCGGTCCAGCGCGCGCAACACCGCACCGTTCACTTGACGGCCTGGATCTTCTGCAGCGTGCCCACGGCCCAGAGTTTGCCCTCGAAGCTGCGGTTCACCTCGTCGGCCGTCTGGCGGAAGGCGGTGAGGTCGGGCTCGATGATCTCCATGCCGGCCTGGCGCAGCGTGGCCAGCGATTTGTCGGCCACCTCCCAGGTCATCTTGCTGGCCCACTTCTCGGTCTCGGCCACGGCCTCGGTCATGGCCTTCTGCTGCGCCGGATCGAGCCGCGCCCATTTGTCGGCCGCCATCAGGATGACCAGGCTGGACTGGATGTAGTCGATGCGCATCGCGTACTTCTGCACCTCGTAATACTTGGCGCCGGCGATGGCGTCGAAGCCGTTGTCCTGGCCGTCGACCAGACCTTGTTTCATCGCCAGGTACAGCTCCGCGGCCGGGATCGGCGTGGGCGACGCACCCCAGGCCTTCATCACCTCCAGGATGGTGGGGGTCTCGGGCACACGGATCTTCAGGCCCTTCATGTCGGCCGGCGACAGCACCTTGCGGTTGGCCGTGGTCAGCTGGCGCGGCGCACGGTCGGACACGTAACCCACGTACTTGAAGCCGGCTTCCTGCTCGACCGGCGTCAACATCGCGCGAAAGGTGGGCGACTGCATGAAGTTGCGGAAATGTGTGTGGTCGCGGAACACGTACGGCGCAAACAAGGCGTTGAAGTCCTTGCCGCCCTTGGGCAGGGCCAGCGTGCCGCTGTCGGCCAGCATCATGTCGATCTGGCCGGTGCGCAGGCCGGCGTAGTTCTGCGGCAGGCTGCCGAGCTGGCCACCGCCGAAGGACTGCACCTTGATCGCGTTGTTGGTGCGCTGCGCGACCTCCTGCGCAAAACGGTCGGCGATCGGGCCCCAGACCGGCGGCGGGGCCACGAAGGCCAAACGCAGCGTCTGCTGGGCCTGGGCACCGCCCCAGCAGAGGCACAGCGACACAGACACAGCGGACAGGGCAAAGGTGCGGCGGAACATCGGCTTCATGGCGTTGACCTTCCAGGACGAGGAATCACGAAACACAGGCCCGCACTCATTGTCGGGCGGCGACGTAGTCGGCGTAAGGGGTGCCGTTGGAGACCAGCACGCCACCATCGACATCCAGCGACGTGCCGGTGCACATGGCGGCCCCCGGGCCGAGCAGAAAGGCCACGGCGTTTGCCACATCCTCGGCCTGCACCCAGCGGCCCAGCGGCACCACGGCGGCCACGGCATCGATGCGCGCCGGTGTCAGGCTGCGGTGGATCATCGGTGTCAGCGTGGGGCCGGGGCAGACGGCGTTGACGCGGATGTGGTCGGCCGCCAGCTCGAAAGCGGCGTGGCGCGTGAAACCCAGCACCCCGGCCTTGGACGCGGTGTAGGCCATGTCCCCCGAGTACGAGATGCGCTTGCCCGCGATGGAGGCGATGTTGACCACCGCGCCGCCGCCGCTGCGCCGCATCAGCCGCGCCGCGGCCTGGGTGCACAACATGCTGCCCTTCAGGTTGACGTCCAGCACCCGGTCCCAGGCGGCTTCGCTCAACTGGTCCAGCAGCGCACGCGATTCGATGCCGGCGCTGTTGACCAGGCCGTCGAGCCGACCACACTGCGCGTCCAGCGCCGCGAAGGCGGCCTGCACCGACGCGCCGTCGGCGACGTCGACCGCGATGAACAGCGCACCCAGTTCCTGCGCCAGCTGCGCGCCGGCGTCGGCATCGCGGTCCATCAGCACGACCCGCACCACCCGCGCGCCCTGCCCGGCCAGCAACCGTGCACAGGCGGCGCCGATGCCGGCGGCGGCACCTGTGACGGCCACCACGGAAGGAGAGGGATTGATCAGGGTCTGCACGGAGGTAGTAACGAAGATGACTTGTCGCTATAGTAATGATCGTTATCAAGTCGCGTCTCCCAAGAAACCCGCAGTGCCAAGGACCCCGATGAACGCCGTGCCCGATCTGCTGCTGCCCCCGTCCCTGCACCCCGCGCCCGGTGTCTACGCCTACGACCTGGAAGCCCTGCCCTGGCGCACCACCCCACGTGGCCATGTGCGCGAGAAGGCGGTGCGGCGCGAAGACAGCAGCGGCCGTTTCCTGGGCCTGCTGGCCTTCGAGCCGCTGAGCCGCTCGGGCCTGCACCAGCACCTGGCCACGGCCACGAGTTATTTCCTGGCGGGTTCGCTGACGGACTACCAGGGCACCACGGCCGAGGGCGAGGTCGGCATCAACCTGGCCGGCGCCACGCACGACGCCGTCAGCTACGGCGGCTGCACCCTGGTGTCGCGGCTGGAAGGGCCGGTGGTGATCCCCAACGACGCGCTGGCCATCCACCCGCATGCCGACCAGGCGGTGGTGCGCAACCAGCGCCCGGGCACACCGCCCGACATCTCGGTGAACCTGGCGCGCGCCGTGCCGGTGGCCACTGCGTTTGCCGGCGTGGTGCGCAAACCGCTGTTCGACTACGCCGGCACCGGCACCGACCGCCGGCTGTGTGCGCTGACGCTGTGGCCGCGCTGCCCGGCGCTGGCGCTGCAGCACACGGCGCTGACCGACTTCTTCGTGCTGGCCGGCGACCTGAAGATCGGCGCCCACAGCATCAGCGGGCCGGCCTTCGTACTCATCGAACCCGGTGCGCGGGTCAGCCTGTCCAGCGACCACGGCTGCAGCCTGCTGGCCTGGGCCGAAGGCCCGGGCTGGTCCGAGGCCACCGAAGGCGCCGAGCTCTACGGCTTCTGATCGCCGTCGTCGCCGGCGCCCAGGCGCGCCTGGCGCGAGAGTTTTTTCAGCATCTCGCGCAGGCTGTCCAGCTCGGCCGGTGACAGCTCGGAATAGACCTGGGCCTCACGGGCCCGCGCCGCCCGGGCGATCTGCGTGTAGACCAACCAGCCGGCGTCGGTGAGGCTGAGGTGGCGCATGCGGCGGTCGGTCTCGCTGCCTTCGCGCGCCAGCCGGCCTTGTGCTTCCAGCCCGCGCACGGCGCGTGACACGCTCATCTTGTCCAGGCCGGAATGGTCGGCCAGCTCCTGCGCGCTGATGCCGGGCCGGTCGGCCACCGTCAGCATGATGCGCCACTCGGTGAGGTTCAGGTGGAACTGCGCGCCGAACCTGGGAAAGGGTTTGGCCGTCAGGTTGCTCAGCACCCAGAGCTGGTAATACGGCGAATCGGCCGTGGACAACAGGGCCTGGCGGCGGACGGGGGGCGACTTGGCCGGGGTTCTGGGTTTCTCGCGGGGCATGCCGCAGATCGTAACGGAGGTGACGGTCGGCGTTAACCTGCTCAGCCGGCCGGCACCGCACGTTCGGCGGCCCAGGCGCGCAACGCGTCGATGGCTTCGGCCCGTGTCACCGACAGCGGCTTGGTGCGGGCCAGCTCGGCCAGCACCAGCGCCGCATCGGCGGCCTTGCCCAGTGCATGGGCCTCGTAACGCGCCGCCACGGCCGCGGCCTCGACCTCGGCGCCAGAAAAACCCACGCTGGCCAGCACCAGGTTCTGCAGGCCGGTGTCGTCGCAGACGATCTTCAGCCGGGCGAGGTGGATGCGGAACAGCTCGGCACGGGTGGCCTCGTCGGGCAGGTCGACAAAAAAGATCTCGTCGAAGCGGCCCTTGCGCACCAGCTCCGGCGGCAGGGATTGAATGTCGTTGGCCGTGGCGACGAGGAACACGCGGCTGCGGCGTTCGGCCATCCAGGTCAGCAGCGTGCCCAGCATGCGGCGCGTGGCCCCGCTGCCTTCGGCCTCACCCGCGCCGCCGCCGGACAGGCCTTTTTCGATCTCGTCCATCCACAACACGCAAGGCTGCATGCTGTCGGCGGTGCGCAGCGCCTCGCGCAGCTTGCGTTCGCTTTCACCCTGCCACTTGTCGTGCAGCGCACCGAAGTCCATGCGGAACAGCGGCAGCTGCCACGATGCCGCCACCGCCTTGGCCGCCAGGCTCTTGCCCGCGCCCTGCACACCCAGCAGCAGCAGGCCCTTGGGCGGCGGCAGGCCGGTGGCGGCGGGTTCCAGAAAGGGCTCGCGGCGCAGCAGCAGCCAGCGCTTGAGGGCCTTCATGCCGGCCACCGCGGCCATGTCGGGCAGGTCCTGCTCGAACACCAGCAGCTCGGCCGCGCCCAGCTGCGCCTGTTTGGCGGCCAGCACACGGGCCAGGTCGGCGGCGGTGATCTGGCCGTCACCCAGCGCCAGGCGGGCCAGGTGGCGCACGGCCGCTTCCGGCAGGCCGGCCAGGTGCCGCTGCAGCGATTCCAGCGTGCGCTGGCAGCCGGCCACGTCCTGCCCGCTGCGGCTGCGCTGGCGCGTGATCTCTTCCTTCAGCACCGTGCGCACACGTTCGGGCGTCATGCTCTCCAGCTCGAAGGCCGCGGCCCAGGGCTGCAGTTCGTCGGGCACGTCCACGCTGTGGCCCACGAAGGCCAGCTGCACACCGCTGCTGTCGCAGTGCAGCGCCAGGTCCTTCAGCGTGCGCACCGTCACCGGGTGGCTCAGGTAGGGGTGCAGGTCCAGCAGCAGCACCAGGGCCGGGCCCTCCAGCCGGGCGATGGCCTTCAGCGCGGCCGGCAGCTCCAGCGTGTCGTCGGCACCCGGGTGGCCACCCGTGCCCTTGTCGACCAGGCTGAGCTTCAGGCCCTGCAGCGCCCGCAGGCCGCGGCTGGCCGACCAGCACCACAGCGCGCGCTGCGTGCGGCGGGTCACCGCTTCGGCCAGCGCCAGCACCCGTTTTTCTTCGTGCGTCTGCAGCACGACGATGGGGGTGTGGGTGTCGAGCAGCGCAGTCAACGCTTCGGCCTGACTCGCCGTGGGCACGATCAGCCTACCCAGCGACGGGCGTTGCGGAACATGCGCATCCAGGGGCTGAGCTCGGAGACATCGCCCGGCGTCCAGCTCATCAGCACGTTACGGAACACACGTTCGGCGTGCGGCATCATGGCCGTGAAGCGGCCATCGGGTGTGGTCACCGCGGTCAGGCCGCCGGGGCTGCCGTTGGGGTTGGCGGGGTAGGCCTCGGTGGGCTGGCCGTGGCCGTCGACCCAGCGCATCGCGCGCTGCACGGCGGCGGCATCACCACGCTGCGAGAAGTCGGCAAAACCCTCGCCATGTGCCACCGCGATCGGGATGCGGCTGCCGGCCATGCCGGCGAAAAACAGGCTGGGGCTGTCCAGCACCTCGGCCATCGCCAGCCGGGCCTCGAACTGCTCGCTGCGGTTGCGCGTGAACTTCGGCCACGCATCCGCGCCCGGGATCATCGGCGACAGCGCGGCCAGCATCTGGCAGCCGTTGCAGATGCCCAGCGCCAAGGTGTCGCGGCGTGCAAAAAACGCGGCAAACGCGTCCGCCAGCTCCGGGTTGAAGAGAATGGAACGCGCCCAGCCTTCGCCGGCACCCAGCGTGTCACCGTAGCTGAAACCGCCGCAGGCGACGAAACCCATGTACTGGTCCAGGCGTGTGCGGCCGGATTGCAGATCGCTCATGTGCACGTCGAAGGTGTCGAAACCGGCCAGTGCAAAAGCGCGGCTGGTTTCCACATGCGAGTTCACGCCCTGCTCGCGCAGGATGGCGAGTTTCGGTCGTGCGCCGGTGGCGACGAAAGGCGCGGCGATGTCTTCTGCCGGGTCAAAACACAACTGCAGGTGCAGGCCAGGTGCGCTGGCGTCCGACGCCGCAGCGTGTTCACTGTCGGCGCTGGCCGGGTTGTCGCGTTCGCGGTTGATGCGCCAGCTCACCTCGTCCCAGGCCGAAAGCAGATCACCGAGCGGCGCGCTGAACTGCAGCTTGGTGTCGCGCCAGACCTCGACCACCCCCCGGTCGTTCGTCTTGCCGACCACGTGCGCGTGGCGCGACAGACCATGTTCGCGCAGCACCGCCATCACGTCGTTGCGCTGCGCGGTGGGTACCTGCAGCAGCACACCCAGTTCTTCGTTGAACAAGGCCTTGAGCATCAGCTCGTTGCGGCGCTCGCCCACCTGGCCGGCCCAGTTCTTGGCGTCGCCCATCTCCGCCCGGCTGTCGCCGATGCCATCACCTTCTGTGACCAGGATGTCGACGTTCAGGCTCAGGCCCAGGCGGCCGGCAAAGGCCATTTCGCAGGCCGCGGCCCACAGGCCGCCGTCGCTGCGGTCGTGGTAAGCCAGCAGCCGGCCTTGCGCGCGCAGCGTGTTCACGGCGGCGACCAGGTGCTTCAGCTGCGTGGCGTCGTCCAGGTCCGGCACTTCGTGGCCGAAACGGCCCAGCACCTGGGCCAGCATCGAACCCGCCATGCGGTTCTGGCCCTGGCCCAGGTCCACCAGCACCAGCGTGGTGTCGCCCGGCTGCAGTTGCGGCGTCAGCGTGCCGCGCACGTCGTCCAGCGTGGCAAACGCGGTGACGATCAGCGACACCGGGGCGGTGACCTTCTTCCGGTCTTGTCCATCTTGCCATTGCGTGCGCATCGACAACGAATCCTTGCCGACCGGGATGCCAATGCCCAGCGCCGGGCAGAGCTCCATGCCGACCGCGCGCACGGTCTCGTACAGGGCCGCGTCTTCACCCGGCTCACCGCAGGCCGCCATCCAGTTGGCGCTGAGCTTGACCTTCGCCAGGTCCACCGGCGCGGCCAGCAGGTTGGTCAGCGCTTCGCCCACCGCCATGCGGCCGGAGGCTGGCGCGTTCAGAGCCGCCAGCGGCGTGCGCTCGCCCATGCACATGGCCTCGCCGCGGAAGCCGTCGTGGTCGGCCAGCGTCACCGCCACATCGCCCACCGGCACCTGCCAGGGGCCGACCATCGGGTCGCGGTGGTTCAGGCCACCGACGCTGCGGTCGCCGATCGTGATCAGAAAGCGTTTGCTGGCCACGCTGGGGTGGCGCAGCACGCTGAAGGCCACGTCTTCCAGCTTCACACCGGTCAGATCCAGCGGGGCTTCTTCGCGCAGCACACGCTGCACGTCGCGCCGCATCTTGGGTGGTTTGCCCAGCAGCACGTCCATCGGCATGTCAATCACACGCTCCCCACCCGGGCCGTCTTCCAGCACCAGCGCGGTGGCCTCGCTGGCCACGCCGACCACGGCGTAGGGGCAGCGCTCACGCGCACACATCTGCTCGAAGAGTGGCATCAGCGCCGGGTCCAGCGCCAGCACGTAACGTTCCTGGCTTTCGTTGCACCAGGCTTCCTTGGGCGCCAGGCCGCTTTCTTCCAACGGTACGCTGCGCAGGTCGAACACGGCGCCGCGGCCGGCGCCGTCCACCAGCTCCGGGAAGGCGTTGCTGATGCCACCGGCGCCGACGTCGTGGATGGCCAGCACCGGGTTGTTCTCGCCCAGCGCCCAGCAGTGGTTGATGACCTCCTGCGCGCGGCGCTGGATCTCGGGGTTGCCACGCTGCACGCTGTCGAAGTCCAGCGCCGCGGTGTTGCTGCCGGCGGCCATCGAACTGGCCGCGCCACCGCCCATGCCGATGCGCATGCCCGGCCCGCCCAGCTGCACCAGCAGCGTGCCGGCCGGGAAGATCTTCTTGTGCGTCTGCCCGTCGCTGATGGCGCCCAGGCCACCGGCGATCATGATGGGCTTGTGGTAACCCCGGCGCAGACCGGCCACATCCATCTCGAAGACACGAAAGTAACCGCCCAGCGCGGGCCGGCCGAACTCGTTGTTGAAGGCCGCGCCGCCCAGCGGGCCCTCGGTCATG